>NZ_CP132342.1:600000-950000 GCF_040529055.1 Xanthomonas sontii
CGGGCTGAAGGTCGCCAGCCATAACGTGATGCGGCTGGCACGGCTACAGGAGCGGGCCATGGCGCCAGCGTGATCGGCTGAGGTAGCCCAGCGGCCACCTCAGCCTCCCAACCACCACGATCAGGCGCCGCTCTGGTGCCGTTGCGACAGATGCTACCCCTGGCTCCAGGTCGTGGCAGGTTGTTCGAGGTGCCCTGAAGTCCCTCCCACAAGAGAGCAGCAGCGACCGGGCGAGATGATGCGGCATCCCGTCTCGGGACCGGCAACCCCCACCCTTCCGGGGTCGGGACTGAAGTCCCTCCCACAAGGGGCGCGCCGGCATCGCCGCGAACTGAAGTTTCCAGCTGTGGGAGGGACTTCAGTCCCGACCCGATGGCGCCAGGCACGCGAGCAGATGTGCTACAGCGCCGCCGGCTCTTCCAGCAACCATGCCTGCAATTGCGCCAGCGAGGCGACCTGGTGGTGCGGCACGATGCCCTCCGGCGCGGCGGCGCCGTGCGCATTGAACCAACAGGTGTGCAGGCCCGCGGCCAGGCCGCCGGCGATGTCCGCCTGCGGGTTGTCGCCGACCATCAGCACCTGCGCCGGCGGGGGGTCGCCGAGTTGCGCCAGCGCGTGCGCGAAGATCCCCGGGTGCGGCTTGGCCACGCCCACCACCTCGGAAATGGCGATGACTTCGAAGCGGTCGTGCAGCCCGGTACGCTGCAGGCGCGCGTTCTGCAGCGCGCCGAAGCCGTTGGTGACCAGGCCCAGGCGCGCGCGCCCACGCAAGGCGTCGAGCAGGTCCACCGCTCCGTCCAGCGGCGCACACAGCTCGGCCATCGCCGCCAGGAACGCCGTGTTCAAGGTCTCCGGCGCGGTCTGCAGGCGCTGCGCCCAGTCGGCGAAACGGCGCTGCTGCAATTGCAGCGCGGTGATCGCGCCGTTCTGGTACTGCACCCACAGCGGCCGGTTGCACGCCGTGTACTCGGCGAACTCGGCTTCGCCGAACTGCACGCCATAGCCGGCGAACATGCGCCGCAGGCCGGCGAAGGCGTCGAAGTGGAACAAGGTGTCGTCGGCGTCGAACAGGATCCAGCGATAGCGCATGCAGGCGACCGGTGCGGCAAGGGCCCGCCATGGTAGCCGCTGCCCGCAGACACGACGACGCCGGCACAAGGGCCGGCGTCGCGTGCGGCGTTGGCCGCGTCCTGCTAGGCGCGCGCGCTCAGTGGCCCGACCCGCGCGAGGCGCCCAGTCCGGTCTCGGCGCGGATCTGCTGCGCCTTGAACGCGGCGCGTTCCTTGCCGGCCTGCGCGCTGCGGTCCAGCACCGAGAACAGCCAGATGCCGACGAAGCCGATGGTGACCGAGAACAGCGCCGGCGAGGTGTACGGGAACGGCGCCGAACCGGTCGGGTTGCCCAGCGTATCCACCCACACCGACGGCGACAGCACCGTCAGCACCAGCGAGGAGATCAGGCCCAGGAAACCGCCGATCACCGCACCGCGGGTGGTGCAGTTCTTCCACAGCAACGACAGGATCAGCACCGGGAAGTTGGCCGAGGCGGCGATGGCGAAGGCCAGCGACACCATGAAGGCCACGTTCTGCTTCTCGAACACGATGCCGAGCAGCACCGCGATCACGCCCAGTGCGATGGTGGTGACGCGCGACACCTTCAGCTCCGAGCCCGGGGCGGGATTGCCCTTCTTGATCACCGTGGCGTACAGGTCGTGGGACACCGCCGAGGCGCCGGACAGGGTCAGGCCGGCGACCACCGCCAGGATGGTGGCGAAGGCCACCGCGGAGATGAAGCCCATGAACACGTTGCCGCCCACCGCGTTGCCGACCAGCACCGCCGCCATGTTGGCCGCGCCCTTGCCGCCGTGGATGGTGCCGGTGGCGACGTCGGCGAACTGCGGGTTGGTCAACACCAGGGCGATGGCGCCGAAGCCGATGATGAAGATCAGGATGTAGAAGTAGCCGATCCAGGTGGTGGCCCACAGCACCGACTTGCGCGCCTGCTTGGCGTCGGGGACGGTGAAGAAGCGCATCAGGATGTGCGGCAGGCCGGCGGTGCCGAACATCAGCGCCATGCCGAAGGAGATCGCCGAGATCGGATCCTTGACGAAGCCGCCCGGGCCCATGATCGACAGGCCGGCAGTGGCCGCCTCTTCCGGCGAGGCGCCGCCGTTGGCCGCCACCGCGGTCTTCACCCGTACGCCCTCGGCGAACAGCGCCTCGAAGCTGAAGTTGAAGTGCCACATGATCGCCACGGCCATGAAGGTCACGCCGGTCAGCAGCAGTACCGCCTTGATGATCTGCACCCAGGTGGTGGCGGTCATGCCGCCGAACAGCACGTAGACCATCATCAGCACGCCGACCAGGCTCACCGCCACCCAGTAGTCCAGGCCGAACAGCAGCTTGATCAGCGCGCCGGCGCCGACCATTTGCGCGATCAGGTAGAACAGCACCACCACCAGCGTGCCGGAGGCGGCGAAGCTGCGGATCGCGGTCGGTGCGAAGCGGTAGCCGGCCACGTCGGCGAAGGTGTACTTGCCGAGGTTGCGCAGGCGCTCGGCCATCAGGAAGGTCAGGATCGGCCAGCCGACCAGGAAGCCGATGGCGTAGATCAGGCCGTCGTAGCCATTGGTCATCACCGCCGCGGTGATGCCCAGGAACGAGGCCGCCGACATGTAGTCGCCGGCGATCGCCAGGCCGTTCTGGAAGCCGGTGATGCCGCCGCCGGCGGTGTAGAAGTCCGACGCCGAGCGGGTCTTCTTCGCCGCCCACTTGGTGATCCACAGCGTGCCGGCGACGAAGAAGGCGAACATGCCGATCGCCACCCAGTTGGTCGGCTGCTTGTCGGTCTGGCCGACATCGCCGCCGGCGGCCAGGGCCGCGCCGGCCGGCAGCAGCGCGGCCAGCAGCAGCAGAAGGAAGCGCAGGTGCTTGCTCATTGGCGGGCGTCCTCGAGGATGTCGGCGGTCAGCTGGTCGTACACGGTGTTGGCGCGACGCACGTAGATCGCGGTGATGGCGATGGTGAAGACCATCACCCCGATCGCGATCGGGATGCCGATGGTGGTGACGCCGCTGCCCATTGGCTGGGCCAGGAAGGCCTTGTCGAAGGCGATCAGGCCGATGAAGCCGAAGTAGGCCAGCAACATCAGGATGGTCAGCGTCCAGCCCAGCGCGTTGCGCTGGCGCTTGAGCGCGTGGTACTTCGGATTGGCGTCGATCTTGGCGATCAGCGCGTCGTTGGAGAGGCTCATGAGATGGCTCCGGTAAGTGGCCGCGGCGCGGATCAGAAGCTGTACTTGGTGGTGAACTGCAGGCGGGTGATGTCGCCCTTGGCGCCGCTTTCGATCTCGCGCTTGCCGTACATCAGCTCGGCGCCGATATCGACCTTGGGCAACGGCGAGTAGAAGACGTTGCCGCGGATGCTCTGCACGCTTTTGGTCACGGCCAGGCCGGTGCGCGCGGTGTCGTTGTCGTAGTCGCTGCGCGCGTAGATCAGGTTGGTACGCAGCTTGGGCGAGAACGCGTGGCGCCAGCCGACGTAGCCGGCGACCACCCCGACCGTGTCCAGGTCGCGGTCGGCGGCGTCGTACACCGCGTTCTGGGCGATGCCCAGGCCGATGTAGCGGCCGATGCCTTCGCCGCCGGTGAGCTGGTAGAACAGGCTGTCGCTGTCGCTGGCCACCCACTTGCCGCCCAGGGTCAAACCGCCGGAGGCCTTGCTGGCATCGGCGCCGGTGGCGCGATTGTCGACCTTCTGCTGGCCGACCACGCCGGCGACGCCGAAGCTGCCCCAGTCGCCCTTCCAGCCGTAGCGCACGGTCAGGTCCGGCAGCGCGCCGCGGTCGGAGCTGGCGGTGCTGACCACGCCGGCCACGCTGCGCGTGTACAGCGTGGTTTCCGGATTCTCCAGGGCGATGCTGAAGCCGCCGTTGGTGTAGCGCAGCTGCGCCTGGCGCACGAACACCACGCCGTCGGTGGGGCCGATGAAGTCGGCCGCTTCCGGCAGCGCCGCCGGATCCATGAAGTTGGACCAGGTCTGGCCGGCCAGCCAGTGGTTCCAGTACATGTAGGCGTGGCGCAGGGTGGCGCCGTAGGTGTTGGTGGCGGTCTGGGTGCCCAGCGCGTTGCCGAAAAAGTCCAGTTCCACCAGCGCGCCGGCCTTGTTGCCGCCTTCGGTGACGCTGTCCACGCCGAAGTTGATCCGCGAGAACTTGGCATGCGCGTTGTAGTCGGTGCCGGACTTGGCCCCGCCCACCGGGGTCTGCCCGGGCAGGTACAGCGCGCGGCCGGTGGCGTCGTCGGCGAGCTGGCCGTCGCCGGTGCGGGTGGCCAGGAAGTCGGCCTTGATGAAGCCGCCGACCTTGAAGGTGGTGCCGGGGGTGGCCCCCGGGGTAATGGTGGTGACCTGGATCGGCGCCTTGCCGGCCGGCGGCGCCGGGGGTGGCGGTGGCGGCGTGGCCTGGGTCGAGCGGACCGCGGCGACCTCGGTCTGGGTCTGCGCGATCTGCCCCTGCTGCTGTTGCTGCGCCGACAGCAGTTGCTGCACCTGCCGTTCCAGTTCGGCCACGCGGGTCTCCAGCGCCTGTTCGCGCGCCGAGGGTTTGCCTTGGGCGAAGGCCGCGCCGGGCGCGACCAGGGCCACCAACAGCGCCGCCGCCAACGGGCGACGCGCCAGGGATGCGATGCGGTTGCTCATTACTCCCTCCCGAATAATGGATGGCCGCACGCATGCGCACGGCCGTAGCCCAGCGTGCGCGACCGCACCGGCCGCGCCTATTGGCCATTAGTCGAACGTCGGCTGAGTTACGACCATCGTCTAAGACCCGGCGCGTGTGCGCTTAACGCCGGATGCGGCACACTGCGCGTTGACGCGCCGCCGCATGCGGCGCCCCGTTCATTGCAGAGGGAACCATGGCCGATCTCTATCCCGTCGATCCGCAGTTCGCCGCCCGTGCGCGGGTCGACAAGACCCAGTACCAGACCCAGTACAAGGAATCGGTGGAACAGCCGGAGGCGTTCTGGGGCAAGGTGGCCGAGCGCCTGGACTGGTTCAAGAAGCCGACCCGGATCAAGGACGTCAGCTTCGCCCTGGACGACTTCCATATCCGCTGGTTCGACGACGGCGAACTCAACGCCAGCGTCAACTGCCTGGACCGGCAGCTGGCCACCCGCGGCGACAAGACCGCGCTGCTGTTCGAGCCGGACAGCCCGGACGCGCCGTCCTACCGCGTCACCTATCGCGAGCTTTACGAGCGCGTGTGCCGGCTCGGCAACGCGCTGCGCGCGCTGGGCGTGCGCAAGGGCGACCGCGTCACCATCTACCTGCCGATGATCCCCGACGCGGCGGTGGCGATGCTGGCCTGCGCGCGCATCGGCGCGATCCACTCGGTGGTGTTCGGCGGCTTCGCGCCCAACTCGATCGCCGACCGGGTGATCGACTGCGGCAGCAAGCTGATCATCACCGCCGACGAAGGCCTGCGCGGCGGCAAGAAGATCCCGCTCAAGGCCAACGTGGACGCGGCGCTGAAGCTGCCGGGCACCACCAGCGTGGAGACCGTGCTGGTGGTGCGCCACACCGGCGGCGCGGTGGACATGCAGGCCCCGCGCGACCGCTGGTTCCACGACGTGGTCGACAGCCAGCCGGCCGAATGCGAGCCCGAGCGCATGAACGCCGAGGATCCGCTGTTCATCCTCTATACCTCCGGCTCCACCGGCAAGCCCAAGGGCGTGCTGCATACCACCGCCGGCTACCTGCTGTACGCGGCCTACACGCACGAGACCGTGTTCGACCTGCGCGAGGACGACATCTACTGGTGCACCGCCGACGTGGGCTGGGTCACCGGCCACAGCTACATCGTCTACGGGCCGCTGGCCAACGGCGCCACCGCGCTGATGTTCGAAGGCGTGCCCAACTACCCGAGCGTGTCGCGCTTCTGGGAAGTCATCGACAAGCACCAGGTGACGATCTTCTACACCGCCCCGACCGCGATCCGCGCGCTGATGCGCGAGGGCGAGGCGCCGGTGAAGAAGACCTCGCGCAAGAGCCTGCGCCTGCTCGGCAGCGTCGGCGAGCCGATCAATCCCGAGGCCTGGCGCTGGTACTTTGATGTGGTCGGCGACGGCCGCTGCCCGATCGTGGACACCTGGTGGCAGACCGAGACCGGCGGCATCCTGATCACCCCGCTGGCCGGCGCCATCAACCTCAAGCCCGGCTCGGCGACGCTGCCGTTCTTCGGCGTGCAGCCGGCGCTGGTCAGCGCCGACGGCGAGATCCTGGAAGGCGCCACCGAAGGCAACCTGGTGCTGCGCGATTCCTGGCCGGGGCAGATGCGCACCGTCTATGGCGACCACCAGCGCTTCATCGACACCTATTTCCGCACCTACCCGGGCAGCTACTTCACCGGCGACGGCTGCCGCCGCGATGCCGACGGCTACTACTGGATCACCGGCCGCGTCGACGACGTCATCAACGTCTCCGGCCACCGCATCGGCACCGCCGAAGTGGAGAGCGCGCTGGTTTCCCACCCCAAGGTCGCCGAAGCGGCGGTGGTCGGCTTCCCGCACGACATCAAGGGCCAGGGCATCTATGCCTACGTGACCCTGGTCGCCGAGGAGCAGCCGAGCGAGGCCCTGCACAAGGAACTGGTGGCCTGGGTACGCAAGGAGATCGGCCCGATCGCCGCCCCCGACCACCTGCAGTGGGCGCCCGGCCTGCCCAAGACCCGCTCGGGCAAGATCATGCGCCGCATCCTGCGCAAGATCGCCGAGAACGCCCCCGACCAGCTCGGCGACACCTCGACCCTGGCCGATCCGTCGGTGGTGGATTCGTTGGTGAACGAACGGCTCACGCGCTGACGCGCTACGCGCTACGCGCGTCGGGAATGGGGAATCGAGAATGGGGAATGGGGAGAGCCATTCCCCGGTCGCTTCGAGATCTTAGGCACCCGATGCGCTGCTCTTGCCGTTCCCATTCCCCATTCCCGTTTCCCCACTCCCGGCCTTCCAAATGCCCACCCTGCTGATCGCCGACGACCATCCCCTGTTCCGCGAGGCGCTGCGTGGGGCGGTGCAGCGGGTGATGCCCGGGGTGCAGTTGTACGAGGCCGACAGCGTCGAGGCGTTGTACGCGCTGGCCGATCGCCATGCCGATGCCGATCTGCTGCTGATGGATCTCAACATGCCCGGCGCGCAGGGCTTCAGCGCGCTGGTGCACATGCGCGCGCTGCACCCGCAGTTGCCGGTGGTGGTGGTGTCCGCGCGCGAGGAGCCGACGGTGATGCGGCGCGCGCTGGACCACGGCGCGTTCGGCTTCATCCCCAAGTCGGCCGACTCGGACACCATCGGCCTGGCCCTGGGCACGGTGCTGGACGGCGAGCACTGGGCGCCGCCGGAAGCGCACAACGTGCCGCCCACCGACCGCGCCGAACGCGAGGTCGGGCAGCGCCTGCGCGAACTGACGCCGCAGCAGTTCCGGGTGCTGCAGATGCTCGGTGCCGGCAGCCTCAACAAGCAGATCGCCTACGACCTGGGCGTGTCCGAGGCCACGATCAAGGCGCACGTCACCGCGATCCTGCGCAAGCTCGGCGTCACCAACCGCACCCAGGCGGTGCTGCTGGCCGGCAAGCTGGCCATCGACAGCGACGCCATCGTGCTGCCGCCGGAAGAGGACTGAGCCGCGGCAACGCCTGTCGAAGGCGCGAGCGGTGCGGATGCGACGCGTGCGCGCACGTTGGCCTTGCGCACGCGGCACGCTGGGCGCCTCCTTGTGGGAGGGACTTCAGTCCCGACGCGCCGAACGCTGAGCGCCATTCGCTGCCTTGGGCGCGGCGGAAGCCACCCCACGCAGCGGCGATGCATCGGTAACTGCATGTGGGGAACAGCGGACACATCCGTGGCGCTGTCCTGAAGGAGCGCGCACATTCGCATCCTCACGCTCTACGGCTGAGCGCCATCGCAAGCGACGGTATGGGTGCAAGGACGAGCATCCTCCACGTCTCCAGTGCATTTGCCGTACCGCCGCAGAGCCGTCGCCGATATAGCCGCAGCTATCAAGATAAGCTGCAGGTTCGCGTGCGTTCCAGGGATGTTCGACGCAGTTGGGCGCTGTTAGACTGCGCGTCCCCTTGGGGAGTAGCCTGCTGTCCGCCCTGCGCGGACAGCGCCCGTATCAACAGACTCGGCCGATGCGCCGTGGTACGGGCAGCCAGTTCGGTTGGCGAGACCAGCGGCGAGTGCGCAAGGCGAAGGCCGGGCGCGCGCGCTCGTCGTTGTCGCCTGTCCCGGTACGGTCCCCCATGTCGTTTCTTTCGATTCTCCTGCTCGGCATCGCGATGTCGACCGACGCCTTCGCCGCCGCCGTCGGCAAGGGCGCGGCGATGCAACGCCCGCGCTGGGCCGACGCACTGCGTGCCGGCCTGATCTTCGGCTGCATCGAGGCACTGACCCCGGCACTGGGCTGGGTGCTCGGCCAGGCCGCGTCCAAGTACGTGGTCGCCTTCGATCACTGGATCGCCTTCGGCCTGCTCGGCGCACTGGGCGTGCACATGATCGTCGCCGGCCTCAAGCCGGAGTCCGACACGCCCGAGGAGGCCGCGCCCAAGCGCCACGGCTTCTGGAACCTGGCCGCCACCGGCTTCGCCACCAGCATCGACGCGATGGCGGTGGGCGTCGGCCTGGCCTTCCTCGACGTGAACATCGTCGAGGTCGCGGCGATCATCGGCCTGTGCACGCTGACCATGGTCACCCTGGGCATCATGCTCGGCCGCGCGCTCGGCGCGCTCGCCGGCAAGCGCGCGGAGATCGTCGGCGGCGCGCTGCTGATCGCGATCGGCAGCACCATCCTGTTCGAACATCTGCATGGTGCAGGTTGATCGACGGGGCGCTGGTGCGACCGGGATTGGGGATGTGCGGCGACGGTGCGTGTCCGTCCCGCACTGCCGGCGCCTTGGGTCAGGCCGGCTTGGCAGTGACTTCGAGATAGGTGGACAGGATGTACTTGTCGCCGCTGCGCGGCGGCAGGCCGGCATGCAGGAACATCCAGTACGGCGGGAAGACCAGCAGGCGACCGGCGCGCGGCGCGATCTCCAGGTCCAGGTCGAGGAAGCGGGTGTGTCCGCCCTCGGCCACGTCGTTGAGATACCACAGGAACACCAGGTAACGCCCGGTCTCCGCATCGCAGGCGTCGAAGTGCTGCTGGAAGCGTTCGCCGGCATCGGCGCGGTAACGCTTGATCCGCAGGTCGGCCAAGCGCGGACGCCACGGCACCTCAGCGGTCAGCCCGAGATCGGCGTTGTAGCGGACCAGTGCCGCGCGCACCTGCTCGATGAAGAAGCCCTGGAATGCGGGATCGGCAAGACGGCTGATGTTGAGTTCGGTCCAGGCGCCGTCGTCCAGCCCGGCGCGCTGGCCGGCACCGTTGCGGTTGTGCTGGGCGGAGGTCTGTTCGAATTGCGCGATCAGATGCGCGCAGAAGCCCGGCTACAGCGCCGCGTCGTAGACGCGGACGTAGTGACGCAGGTCGGTGTGGTTCATGCCCATCGGTACCGTTGGCCCCCATAGCAAAACGGCGCGCCCGCATGGACGCGCCGTGTCGCATGCTTCGGTGCCGCCCGCACAGGCGGGCGGCACCGGCTCTACTCAGAAGCGGTAGGTGGCCCGCATCCAGTAGTAGCGGCCGAGCGTGTCGTAGGTGCTCACGTCGGTGTTCGCGTTCAACACGTTGTTCTGGTACATCATCGGCGGCTGCTTGTTGGTCAGGTTGTCCACGCCCAGATCCAGGCGCAGGTTGGCCCCGGCCATGTCGTAGCCCACCTGCAGGTTGTGGTACATGTAGCTGCCGTAGTCCAGCACCACGCCCTTGAACGCCGCATCGGCGGACATGTTCTGGCTCAGGTCGCCACTGCCGACCTGCATCTTGCCGATCCAGCGCGTGGTCCAGCTCGCGTCCCAGTTGCCCAGCTTCCAGCCGAGCAGGGCATGCGCGCGCCAGTGCGCGTAGTTGCCGTAGGACGAGTTGTAGCGTCCGGCCATGTGCACCACCGTGTCCCCGGTGTCGATGTCGTAGCGGTGCAGGTAGGTGCTGTCCACGGCCACGGTGAACTTGCCGTAGTCGGTGTCGGGCAGCGCGTAGCTCGCGCCCAGGTCGATGCCCTGGGTGTTGAGCTTGCCGATGTTGACCACAGGCGTCTGGATATGGTCGATGTTGCCGGCGCTGACGGTACCGGCAGCGTAACGGTGGATGTAGCTGCAGTACGGGCTGTTGTCATCGTTGTAGCAGAGGTCGGCCACGGTCTGCGCGGAGATCGGCTGGATCAGGTCGTTGAGCTTGACCTTCCACCAGTCGAGATTGACCGACAGGCCCGGCACGTACTCGGGGCTGTAGACCAGGCCGTAGTCGAACGAGGTGCCCTTCTCCGGCTTGAGCTGGTAGCCGACATACGTGGCGCCCGACTTGATCGCGTTGGTCTGCGACAGGCCTGTGCCGCTAAAGCCGGCCGGCACGCCTGCGCAGGCGTTGGCATGGCCGCTGCCGCTATAGCCGACGCACGGATCGATGAAGTTCGGCGCGTCTGCGGTCGGGCCCTGGTAGATGTCGGTGATGGTCGGCGCGCGGAACACCTGCGCCGCCGTGCCGCGCACCATCAGGTCGTGGATCGGCCGCCACTCCACCTGGAACGAGGCGCTGTTGTTGCCCGAGCGCACGCTGCTGTAGTCGGAGTAGCGGTCGCTCAGGGTCAGGTTGAGCGCGCCGATCGGCGAGGACTGCTCCAGCACCGGCATGAACAACTGCGCGTAAGCCTCCTTGACGTTGAAGCTGCCGCTCAGCGGCGAGGAACAGGCTTCGGAAGAGACCGCGCAGGTGTTGTCGCTGTTGATCAGCGCATTCGCCGACACGGTGGAGTTCAGGCTCTCCTTGCGGTACAGCGCGCCCACTGCCAGCTGCGCGGCACCGGCCGGCATCTCCCACAGGCTGCCGTTGGCGCTGGCTTCCCACTGCCGCATGATGGTGGTGGTTTCCTGGCGCGGAATCGATTCGTTGCTGTTCAGCCAGGCGACCGTGGCCGGGCTGCCCTGGTCCAGGATGTTGACCTGCCCACTGTTGATCGCGTTCTGCAACGCGGCGTAATCGACGTAGCCGTGGCTCCAGTTGCGCTGGCGGTAGTGGCCGTAGTTGAAGTTGGCGTCCCACACCCAGCTACTGTCGCCGATGCCGCCCTTCAGGCCGATCACATCCTGATCGGTGGCCGTGTCGTAGAAGCCTTCGCGCTGGCCGAGCGAGGTGAAGCGCGTCTGATACTCGTAGCCGTTGGGGCCGAACTCCACGCCGAACGGGTTGTACGGATTGTTGGCGGCGACGGTGATGCCGTCGTTCTGCGCGTCGAGCGGCAGCGGCGCGATCGCGAAGTTGGACATGGTGTGGTTGTGGTAGGCGTTGACGTACGCCTGCATCGAGTCGGTGATGTTGAAGCTGCCGAGCACGAAGCCACCGACGCGCTGTTGCGGCGTCAGCAGCAGGTTCTGCGCCTCGTAGTTGTACGAATCGGCCGAGGAGCTGTAGCACTTGTAGCCGCCGTTGCCGTTGCCGGTCAGCGCGCCATCGGGCTTGCAACCGTTGGCCGCCAGAGTCGCTGCCGGCAGCTTGTAGTAGCCGGTCGGGGTCCGTGCGGAACCGCCCTTGTAGACGCTGCCGCTGGACAGGTACATCGCGTACTTGGAGAACGCGCGGTTGGCGGTAGAGACGTCCTTCTGCTTGTTGTAGTCCAGGCCGACCACCACGTTGCCGCGGTCCCAGGTCTTGCCGAAGGTGAAGCTGCCGCCCTGGCGCGCGCCGTCGCCGCGGCTGGTCTGGCCGTAGTTGGCAGAGACTTCACCGCCTTCGAAGTTCTTGCGCAGGATGAAGTTGACCACGCCGCCGATGGCGTCGGAGCCGTACATCGCCGAGGCGCCGACCTTCAGCACTTCGACATGGTCGATCATGTTGGCCGGGATCGAGTTGACGTCGTTGTTCTGGATGCGGTGGCCGTCGATCAGGATCAGCGTGCGCTCGTCGCCGAGGCCGCGCAGCGAGATGGTCGAGGCGCCATCGCCGCCGCCGTTGTTGACCTGCGGGTTGGTCGCGGCACCGGCGATGCCGGGCAGCGCCTGCAGCAGGTCGCCCAGGGTCTGTTTGCCGCTCTGCTGGATCTGCTGGCGATCGACCACGGCGACCGGGCTGGCGGTCTCCACATCCACGCGGCGCACCAGCGAACCGGTGACGGTGAGCTTGTCCAGGGTCACCGGCGCGTCGCCGGACGCGGACGCCGCCGGCGTGGCGCTCTGCGCATAGAGCGTGGCGGGAAGCGTCGCCATGGCCAGGCAAACGGCGTGAGCGAGTCTGTTCTTTGCTACGGACATCGGGAAGACCTCATGTGATGTGCGACAAGCGCCGGCTGCACGCAGGCGCGAACCATCCCGGGCGCGGAAACGCGCGGCGGGTGAAATGGATGCCTCGGGCCAGCGGTCCATTACAGGACCGTCAGGCACTTGTTAGTTTTTTATAAGAAGGGTGTTGTTTCGGTGTGCCAACGTGCGCCATCCCCTGACAAAAACACCGCTTCAAGCGCGGTACAGCGCACGCTGCGTTCTTGCCGTTCAACCAGCAGACGGGAACGGTTCAGACAACACGCAACACTCAGTCGACGCGGTAGTCCCAGCGTCGCAGGAACGGCTGCAGCACCGGCAGTACCGGTGCGAAGGCGTCGCGATAGGCGTGCCAGCGGTCCAGGGCCTTGCGGTTGATGCCCTCCACCACCTGCGCGTAGCTGGGCGTGCTGATGAAGCCCTTGGCGCGCGCGTGGCGCTGGAAGTCCAGCAGCCGCTCCGGCTGCTGCAGCTGCAGGAACTGCCCCAGACGCGCCACCTGCGCCTGCGGATCGGCCACCAGGTCCTCGTAACGCAGCTCCAGCGCGCGCGGCTGCAGCAAGGCGGCGTGGTAGAGCCAGAACTCCATCGCGTCGGCATAGCCGCGCGCCAGCCGCGGCAGGCTGGCACACAGCAGGGCGAAGGCCGGCGAGCGGAACGCCTGCATGTAGCAGCTCAGCAGCACGTCGCAGGGATGGCGCAGCGCCAGGATCACCGGCGCCTCCGGGAACAGGCGCCGGATCAGCGGCAGGCGCAGCAGGTTCAACGGGTTCTTGTCGACCAGGCGCTGGCCCGGCTGCAGCTGCACCACCCCGCGCACCGCCTGCCAGTACTCGGCGCGCAGCGCGTCACAGGCGGCATCGTCGAGCTCGCCCAGTCCGTCCGGCCAGGCCACGCCGCGCGCCTCCAGGCGGTCGGCCAGTCCCTGCAGGAACGGCCGCTCGTCCATCGCCATCAACTGCGGGTGGGCGTCGAGCATCTGTTCCAGCAAGGTGGTGCCCGAGCGCGGGAAGCCGACCACGAAGATCGGCGAGTCGGCCATGGCCGGCGCGGTCACCGGCCGCGCCGCGGCATGGCGTGCCGGATCCCAGCGGGCCTGCGCGACCGGCAACGGCGGTGCGTCCGCCACCGCCAGCTCCGGCACCAGCGCGGCGAGGCCCTCGACCTGGCCGGCATGGCCCTGCGCGCAGGCATGCAGCGCTTCGTCGTGAAGGCCGAGACGGTCGCAGACCCGCGCCAGGGCGAAGAACAGGTTGCTCTGTTTGCGCCGGTCGACCGCACTGCCATCGGCCAACAGCCCGCGCAGCAGCGCATGCGCCTGCTGCCAGTGGCCCTCGCGCATGGCCAGCACCGCCAGCGCGTTGCTGGCGTCCTGGCGCACGTCCGGGTCGTCGATGCGCTCCGGCGGCGGCAGCTGCGCGGCGGCCTCGCGCGCCTGCGGCAGGCGGTTGGCGCGCTCGAGCACCAGCACCAGCCGCGACCAGGCCCGCGCCGGCTGCGCCATCGGTCCCTCGGCGCAGGCGCGCAGCAGGGCGCAGGCGGTGTCGGTCTCGCCGCCCTGCGACAACAGCCAGGCCAGTTCCACGGTGGTGTCCGGATCCAGCGGCGGCCACTGCCGCCAGTCGGCGATCAGCGCCTGCACGCGCTGGAAGTCGCCGCACTCATGGCAGGCCATCGCCGCGTGCACGCACAGCGGCGGCGCCTGCGGCGCCAGCGCGTGGGCATCGAGCAGGTGTTCGCGGGCCGCGGCGTAATCGCCGGCGTCCATCGCCAGCAGGCCGAGGTTGTGGTGCGGCAGCGGATCGTCCGGCGCCAGCGCGCGGGCGCGCAGATAGGCCTCGCCTGCCGGGCCGGGGTCGCCGGCCTCGCGCAGCGCCGTGCCGAGGTTGTTCCAGTGCGCGACCTCGTGCGGCTCGCGCTCGGCCAGCGTGCGGTACACGGCGGCGGCCGGCGCCGGCTGGCCCTGCATCTGCAGGCTCATCGCCAGCAGACTGCTGGCCAGGACATCGTCGGGGCGCTGCCGCAGGTAGGCGCGGGCACCGCGTTCGAGGGTCTGCGCCTGGCCGGCCTCCAGCGCCGCCAGCAGGTCCGGGAGCGGGGGGATCGCGGTGTCGTCCAGGGAGGTCATGCGCAGGCGGGTCGTGGGCGGCCCTCCACCTTAGCCGCCCGCCCGCGCCGTGCGCCACGCCGGTCGCGCCGACGGCTGCCACACAACCCATACATTGCTGTTACGAAGGCGCGCGACCGCTCCTAGATCGGATCGTGGTAGGCGGTGAGGAAGGCGCGCAGCGAGGCCGGCTTGACCGGCTTGGTCAGCAGCCGGTAGCCGCGCTCGCGGGCCTGCAGCTTCAGTTCGTCGCGGCCGTCGGCGGTGAGCAGCGCGCCGGCCACCGGTCCGGGCATCGCCGCGCGCAGCGCATCCAGGGTCTCCAGGCCGTCGAGCCGGTCGTGCAGGTGGTAATCGACCAGCATCACCTGCGGTGCGCACGCGGCCTGCGCCAGCGCGGCGTCGACGGTGCTGGCGCAGATCACCTCCACCTGCCAACGGCCGAGCAGCGCGCGCATGCCGTCGAGGATTTCCTGATCGTTGTCCACGCACAGCACGCGCAGCCCGGCCAGCGAGTCGGCCGCGGCCGCTGCGCGTGGCGCGCGTTGCAGCGCCTGCGGCGGTGGCGCCGCCCGCGGCACGGTGATGGAGAACATGCTGCCGTGGCCGACGCGGCTGCGCGCATCCAGGTCGTGGCCGAGCAGGCGCGAGATGCGCTGGCAGATCGACAGGCCCAGGCCCAGGCCCTGCTCGCCCCAGTCGAACGGCTGCTGGTAGCGCTGGAACTCGTCGAAGATCTGCTGCATGTGGTGCGGCGGAATGCCGGGGCCGGTGTCCCAGACCTGCAGTTCCAGCGCCGCGCCGCGGCGGCGCATGCCCAGCACGATGCGGCCCTGGCGGGTGTAGCGCAGGGCGTTGGCGAGGAAGTTCTGCAGCACCCGGCGCAGCAGCCGGCGATCGCTGCGCACCCACAGCGGGCGCGCGTACACGTGCAGGCGCAGGCCGCGGCCGGCGGCGATCGGGCTGTACTGCGCGGCCAGTTCGCGCAGCAGCAGGCCGGCATCCACGTCCTCGATGGTCGGGCGCAGGCCGCCGGCATCCAGCCGCGACACGTCGAGCAGGCCGTCGAGCAGTTCCTCGGCCGCGCGCAGCGAGGCGTCCACGCGCTCGGCCAGATGCCGCTGCTCCTCGTTCTGGTGCGCATCGCGCAGGGCCGAGGCGAACAGGCGTGCGGCGTTGAGCGGCTGCAGCACGTCGTGGCTGATCGCGGCCAGGAAGCGGGTCTTGGATTGCTGCGCCAGTTCGGCCTCGCGCGAGCGATCGGCCACGCGCTGCTCCAGGGTCTCGTTGGCTTCGAGCAGCGCCTGCTCGGCGCGCTTGTAGTCGGTGATGTCGTTGTAGCTGGTGACGTAGCCGCCGCCTGGCAGCGGCTGGCCGCGCATCTCGATCACCTTGCCGTCGCTGCGGGTGCGTTCGAACACGTGCGGGGTGCCGGCGCGCATGTGCGCGATGCGGCGGGCGATCTGGTCCTCCACCTGGCCGCCGCCGAGTTCGCCGCGCTCGGCGTTGTAGCGGATCAGGTCGGCGACCGGCCGGCCGACGTAGAGCATGCCGTCGGGATAGCCGAACATCTGCTGGTAGCGGCGGTTCCATGCGGTCAGGCGCATCGCCGGATCCACCACGCTGACCCCGGCGCTGATGTTCTCCAGCGTGGTGGACAGGATCTCGCGGTTGAAGCGCAGCTCCTGCCCGGCCTCGTCGAGCACCGCCACCACCTCGCCCAGGTCCATGCCCGAGCCGCGCAACAGGCTGGTCAGCACCAGACGCGCGGAGGCCGCGCCGATCGAGGCGGCGAGCAGGCGTTCGGTGAACTGCACCCAGACGCGGTCGGCCACCGCCGTGGGCTGCGGCTCGCGGCCGAGCAGTTGCGCCTGTTCGGCGAAGGCGCGGCGGGCATGGCGCTCCCCAACCATGCGCTCGGCCAGCGCCTGCAGGTCGACCACGCGCACCTGCCCGAGCCAGTCGCCGGCCACCGCCGGGCGCTGCGAGTACGGCTCCAGGAACGGCGCCGCGCGCAGGCGCTCGTCCAGGCCCGGGCGCCAGCGCGCAGACACCAGCATCATCGTGCCGACGTTGACCAGCAGCGACCAGAACGTGCCGTGCGCCAGCGGATCCCAGCCGCTCATGCCGAACAGCTGCTGCGGGCGCAGCCAGGAGATGCCGAACGGCCCGTCCAGCAGCCACGCCGGCGCCAGCCAGCCGGCCTGGGTCAGTGCCGGCAGCAGCAGGGTGTAGATCCAGGTGGCGAAGCCCAGCACCATGCCGGTCTCCACGCCCTTGCGGCTGGCGCCGCGCCAATACAGCCCGCCGATCACGCCCGGCGCGAACTGCGCCACTGCGGCGAAGGCCATCAGGCCGTAGGACGCCAGCGTGCTGTCGTTGCTGCTGCTGCGGTAATAGCCGTAGGCGATCAGCGCCAGCAGCAGGATCGCCAGGCGGCGGATCCACAGCACCTTCGAGGCCACGTCGGCACCGGCCGCCTGGTGCCCGCGGCGGCGCAGCAGCACCGGCATCACCAGGTCGTTGCTGATCATCGTCGCCAGCGCGATGCTGGAGACAATGACCATACCGGTGGCGGCGGAGAACCCGCCCACGTAGGCGACCAGCGCCAGCGCGGTGCGGCTTTCGGCCAGCGGCAGCGCCAGCACGATGCTGTCGTCGGCCACGTCGCCGCCGCCGAACAGCGCGATGCCGGCGGCTGCGATCGGCACCACCATCGCCGAGATCAGCACCAGGTACAGGCCGAACAGCCAGCGCGCCTTGCGGATGTCGCCGACGTCGCTGCACTCCACTACCGCCACGTGGAACTGCCGTGGCAGGCACACCAGCGCCAGGAAGCTGAGCAGGGTCTGCGAGATGAAGCCCACCGGCGGGGTGTTCTGGAACAGCGTGCGTGCCGACGCCATCACCTGGCCACCGTCGCGCACGGACAGCCACACGTAGGCGAACACGCCCACCGCCACCATCGCCAGCAGCTTCACCACCGACTCCAGCGCGATCGCCAGCATCATGCCGTGGTGGTGCTCGGTGGCATCGACCTGGCGGGTGCCGAACAGCGTGGCGAACAGCGCCATGCCCAAGGCCACGTACAGCGCCGGGTCGGCGTAGAACGGTGCACCGGCGCTGGACTGGCCGCTGAGCACCTGCAGGCTCATCGCCACCGCCTTGTACTGCAGCGCCAGGTACGGCACCACGCCGACCAGGGCGATCACCGCCACCAGCGCGGCCAGGCGCCGCGAGCGGCCGTAGCGCGAGGAGATGAAGTCGGCGATGGACACGGTGTTCTCGCTGCGCGCGATCAGCGCCAGGCGCTCGACGATGCGCCAGCCGAACAGCAGCATCAGCAGCGGGCCCAGGTAGATCGGCAGGTAGCCGGCGCCGTTGCGCACCGCGCTGCCGACCGCGCCGTAGAACGTCCACGACGAGCAGTACACGGCCAGCGCCAGGCTGTACACCGCCGGCCGCAGCCACGGCCGCTCCGGGTACAGCGGACGGCGATCGCCCCACCACGCCACCGCGAACAGCAGCGCCGCATAGCCGACCGACACCAGCAGCAGGATCCAACTGGAAACCAAAGGCTAGCCCCCATGACGATGCGTGCAGTCTAGAGGGTGCGATGCGTTTCCGCGTAGCCGGGAGTTCGGCTCGCTGCGTCTCGCTTGGGCTGCGTGTGCACCGGGTTGGGCGCCGCGAGGCAGGTGAGGCGGCTGCGCCTACACGCAAGCGCTCCCCCCAACGGCGAGCACGGCGCTTCTCGCCTCTTTTCCTGCGCCCCCTTTGCACGCAGCCCAGTTAAGCAGAATCACCGCTCGGTAGCGGTGCGGCATCCAATGTCCGCGGCAGACGCAGGCATGCCGCTGGCTCTGCTTCTGCTTCTGCTTCTGCTTCTGCTGTTGATTTGTAGGGCACTTTTAGCGCTGCAGCCACGGCAAGGCAGAGCTTTCGCCTTGCGGCGAGTTACTTTTCTTTGCTTGTGCAAAGAAAAGTAACCAAAAGAAAGCACACCCTGCCTCGCGCCCTCCGCGCTAACGCGCTCCGGGTCCGCGTCCAGCCCGGGGATCCGCGGAAGGGGCATCCTGCCCCTGCCGCGGACGGCGCACATCCATGTGCGCCGCCCCTTCGGGGTTTTTCCCCACGCTGGCCGCCGCTTCGGAAGGGAACCCGATAAGGCAAAGGCAACAACCAAAGCAACCGCACCAGCAAGGGCAATCCAACCTGCAACCAGCCACAGCAGCCCCACCGGCGCTCGGGCTAAGATGCGCGCGGTGACCACCTGCGCCCGCTCCCGCTGATGTCCGGCATCCCGGCCGCCGTGCCGACGCCCCCGCCGTCGCTGCAACAGCAGACGCAGCGCCTGCTTGCGCAGGTGCAGCAGGCGCAGTCGCGCCAGGCGCAGGCCGATGCGGATATCGAGCGGCATCTGCCGGCGGTGGACCAGGCCGTGGCCGCGATCCGGCGCCGGTTCGCTGCGCACGCCAGGATCGCGGCGCGGGCGGCGGTACGGCGCGAGCGCCGCCGCGCCTGGGGACCGGCGCTGCTGCTGCGACCGCTGCTGCCGGACTGGCGCTGGCGCGCGGCCTTGATCGGCATGCTGGTGCTGGTGCTGCCGTGGACCAGCGCACATTGGCTGGGCGAGACGCGCAGCTTCCTGGTCTGGTGGCGCCAGGTCGGCCTGCACGGCGATGGCGGCCTGCTGCTGCAAAGTCTGCTGCCCTCGCTGCTGGCGTACGGTCTGCTGGTCGTCATCGGCGCGCAGTTGCTGGCCTGGCACCACAGTCATGTCGAGCGGCGCGCGCTGCGGACGTTCGCACGCATGCCGCTGGCGCTGGTGCAGGTGGCCGATGCCGCGCAGCACGATCCAGGATCGACGTATCCGGTGACCCGGGCGCCGTGGCCGCAGCGCGCCCTGCACAGCCGTTGGACGATGTCGGCCACGCATGGCGATCTGTCCGGTGCGCGCCTGCTGGCCTTGCACGACGGCAGCGAGGACCCGCGCCTGCAGGCGCTGATCGTGCTGCCCGATGCCCGCCATGCAGCGGCCCTGATCCTCCTCGACGCCGATCTGGCCGCCGACGCTGCGCCGTCGCTGCAATCGCTGGCGCTGGCACTGGCCGAAGACGCCGCCGTCGATGTCGCACCGATCGCTGCGCTGCACGACCACGTGCAGGCCTGGGAGGTCGCGCGCGGCCAGCAACGCGCGCTGCAGCAGCGGCTGCAGAGCCTGGATGCGGTGCAACGGCACTGGGCCGACGTCGCCCTGCCCGACGCCACACTCGACCAGATCCTGAAACTGGTGGACCTGTTCGTGTCCGGGCGCCAGCCGGCGCCGAAGGGCATGCTCCTGCACGGGCCGCCGGGCACCGGCAAGACCCTGATCGCGCGCAAGCTCGCGCGTCATGCCGGCTGCCATTTCGAGGCGCTGGGCGTGGCCGACCTGAAGGCCGCGCACGTCGGCCACACCGGCCCCAAGGTGCAGGCGATCTGGCAGCGATGCCGCGAGCGCGCGCCGGCGATCCTGTTCATCGACGAATGCGAGAGCGTGTTCGCGCGCCGCGGCGGCGCCGACAGCGACAGCTTCGGCGCCGAACTGGTGCAGACCTTTCTCGCCGAGTGGGACGGCTTCCATGCCGCGCACGGCCAGGTGCTGGTGATCGGCGCGACCAATCGCCCGGCGCTGCTGGACGACGCGATCCTGTCGCGCTTCACCGCCAGCATCGCCGTCGGCCTGCCCGATGCCGCGGCGCGCGCGCGCATTCTCGGCGCCGAACTGCGGGGTGCCGGTTTCGCGCTGGAGCCGGACGCGCAGGCGATCGCCGACAGCACCGGCCTGTCCGGTCGCGACCTGCACACGCTGGTCGCGCGCGTCGCCGCCGAGTGCGTGGACGGCACGCTGGACAACGCCACCCTGCTCGCGCACCTGCGCGCGCTGCGTGGCAAAGGTTCCACTGCCGTCGCCACGCTCGGCTGGGACGACATCGTGCTGCCGGCGGCCACGGTCGAGGAGTTCGTCGGCCTGGGCAAGGAGTTGCGCAATGCCGAGACCCTGGCCACGCTCGGCGTGCCGGTGCCGCGCGGGATCCTGATGGTCGGCCCGCCGGGCACCGGCAAGACCCAGGTCGCACGGATCCTCGCCAGCCAGTCCGGGCTGGCCTTCATCGCGCTGAGCAGCGCTGACCTCAAGGCCGGCTACCTCGGTCAGTCCGGCCAGCGCGTGCAGGCGGCGTTCGAGCGCGCGCGGGCGCAGGCGCCGTGCATCGTGTTCGTCGACGAATTGGACATCGTCGCGCCGGCGCGCGGTGCCGACGGCGACGACGCCTTCACCCGCGAGATCGTCGGCCAGCTGCTGCAGGAACTGGACGGCGTCGCCAGCCACGCGGGCCAGGTGTTCCTGCTGGCCGCCAGCAACCATGCCGCCGCGATCGACCCGGCATTGCTGTCGCGGCTGGATCGGCAGATCGTCATCGCCCTGCCCGACCACGCGGCGCGCGTCGCCATCGTCACGCGCCTGCTGCGCGGCAAGCCGCTGGACCTCGATGCCGACGCTGCGGCGGCCTGGGTCGCCGAGCGCAGCGAAGGCCACTCCGGCCGCGACCTGCACAACTGGATCAGCCGCGCGATGCGTCGCGCCGTTCGCCGCACCTTGCAGCACAGCGACGATGCGTCCGGCACGCGACTGCAGTGGGACGATCTGGTCGAGACGGCGAACGTGACGATGTAAACACCTCGCGGGAAGAGCCAAGCACGGGGTGCGGAACCAGGAGTGCCGGCTGGAGTCCCTGTGGGAGGGGCTTCAGCCCCGACGCCAGGATCCACACAGAACCCAGTTGCCACGGCGCACATCTCAACAACAGCGCAAGACCCAGTACAGAAGCGCTGACGTCCACACAACGTCCACGCTGGCATCATGCGGGCGACCCCACGGGACCGCAGCACGTGACTCACATCCCCTCATCCCCGCCGCCACGCGCCGAAGCCATCGTCGTGATGGGCGTGTCCGGTAGCGGCAAGACCAGTGTCGCCCAGGCACTGGCGGCCCACTACGGACTCACCTTCCTGGACGCCGACGACTTCCACAGCGCCGCCGCCAAGGCGCAGATGGCGCACGGCATCCCGCTCAGCGACGCGCAGCGCGCGCCCTGGGTCGCGGCCCTGGCGCAGCGCCTGCGCGCATCGGTCGATGCCGGGCAGAGCGTCGTGCTGGCCTTCTCCGGCCTGCGCAAGGCGCACCGGCAGCAGCTACGGGACACCGGCGTGCCGATGCGCTTCGTGTTCCTGCACGCGGCCGCGCATGTCATCGCCGAACGCCTGGCCGCGCGCCACGGCCACTTCATGCCACCAGCCCTGCTGCAAAGCCAGCTCGACACGCTGGAACTGCCACTGGACGAGGCCGACGTGATCTCGGTGGACGTGGACGCACCGTTCGCCACGGTCGTGGCCGATGCCATCGCGCAACTGGATGCGAGCGCCGCGATCGCCTAGCTGTGCCTTGTCGGCATGCCCTCAGCCATGCGCCCGTTTGTGGCGTTGGTGACGCAGGTTGCCCAGCGTAGGAACGGCGTCAGCCGCGACGAACGAAGCGAAGGTCCCTGAGGAAATGCGTTCGTCTCGGGGCCAAAGCGCCTTCCGTCACCACCGCATTGCGGCCTTTCACTCGTGACGGCGGACAAGGCATCGACCCTCTTGCAGCGTGTAGTGCGACGATGCCTACAAGCGCCACGCTACCCGCGGCGCTTCGCCCGACTCACCACAAAGCGCGACACGTTCGGCTCGTCGGGCACATGCCAGCGCCACGGCGCGTCCATCGCCTTGCTGATGCCGATCCGTGCGGTGACGACTGGCGCGGCAGGCGGCGGCGTCCCGTCCTGCCCTAGCCACAGGCGCGACTGCCGCGTGGTCAGGTCCAGCCCGTTATCCGCACCCGTAACACCCAGCGCCTTGGCCAGGCGCCCCGGCCCACGGGTGAGATCGGCGGCGCGCGCGGCACCGCGTGCCGACTGCATCGCCTCGATCCCGGCCACAGGCGCCAAGGCGCGGATCAGCACCGCATGCCCCGGCGCGCCACCGCATACCGCATTGAGCGCCCAATGCATGCCGTAGATGAAGTACACGTACAGATGTCCGGGCGGGCCGAACATCACCCGCGTGCGCGGCGTCATGCCGCGGAACGAATGCGCCGCCGGATCCTCTGCACCGCAGTAGGCCTCCACCTCGACGATGCGACCGCAACGACCGTCCGCAGCGATGAGCAGCTTGTTCAACAGCTCCGGCGCCACCACGCGGGCATCGCGCGCATAGAACGCACGCGGCAAGGGCTTGGCGACAAGCAACTCCATGCGGTCAGTCTAAGCCCTGCAGCGAGGTCGCGTCGTGAGCCACCACCGGTGCATCCGCATCTCCACGGTCTCAATCGAACACGCCATCTCGCCGACCGTACCGCATGCTGCAGCTTGTGGGAGGGACTTCAGTCCCGACGCATGGAGTCTCCAGGACCAGGATCATTGTCCTGGTCCCCCGATCGCGGCAGCGCATCACGGTGAACGGCGGCGGTCCTGTATCGAGGCATCAGCGCGGGTACAAAGCATGTTCGTCGCTGTAACGGCGACCAGGCCATGCCGCAGCCGCATCAGGGCACAGGGCACATCACATGCCCTACCCTATTCTGCTCGAAGCAACGCCAAACGACGCCCGCCTCTCCAACCTGCCCCACTCACTCCTGCGGAACGTTCAACTCCTTCAGCAATTGCGGCGCCGGATACACCTTGGCCATCAACCAGCGCAGATAGCGCATGTCCACATGGATCGCGCGCTTGTAGCGCGGGTCGTACCACCAGCTGGCGCTGACCGCTTCCCAGTTACTGTCGAAGTTCAGCCCGATCAATTCGCCGCGCGCATTGAGCACCGGCGAGCCGGAGTTGCCACCGGTGGTGTCCAGGTTGGTCAGGAAGTTCACCGGCTGCGTCTTCGACTGCGGATCGGCGGTGCTGCCGAAATCGCCCTTGGCGATCGCCGCCAGCAGCGGCTTGGGCGCATCGAACGGTTCCTTGCCGGTGTTCTTCTCGACGATGCCGGCCACCGTGGTGAGCGGCGCAAAGCTGACCGCATCGCGCGGCGCCAGCGGCTCCACACGACCATAGCTGATCCGCAGCGTGCTGTTGGCGTCCGGATAGACCGCACGGCCCTGCTGCTTTCGCCAGGCGAACAGCGTACGCATGTAGGCCGGGCGCAACCGCAACTGCTCGCCCTCGCGCGCCTTGCGCTCGTCGTCCAGCCGCAGCTGCGCCGGCACCAGCGTGGCGGCCAGCGCCAGCAACGGATCGGCCGCGGGTGCCTTGCCCTCGCGCGCAGCGGCGAAGCGCGACAGGCGCTCGGCCTCGGTGCCCAGCACCGTGCCGGCATAGGCCTTGTCCAGCGCCGCCTGCAATTGCGCCGGGGTCCGCCCGAACGCCGCATCGAACTCCGGCACCCGCTGCGCATCCGGCAACTGCTGGTAGCGCGTCAGCAGCGTGGTCAGCAGCGCCTTCTCCACGGTCGGCGAATAGCGCCGCTGCACCTGCTTGAGCATGCCCTCGATCAGCGCCAGGTCGCGCTGCTGGTAGCCGCTCTCGCGCCGATCGTCCGGCTTGGCCGCTTCCAGCCGCAGCCGTTCCAGGGTCAGCGCCGAACGCAGCGCCTGGGTCTGCGTGGCGATCAACCCCAGCAGCAGATCGCGCTCGCGCAGCGCCGAGGCCTGGCCGAGCAGCTTCTGCAGCGCCGCGATGTCGCGCGCGTCGGTGCCATGCGTGGCCGCGAGCATGCCGCGCTCGTCCTCCGCGCGCAGCCGCACCGCATCGCTGCGCTGCAGCCCTTCCAGTTCACCGGCCGCCCGCTTGCGGTTGTTCTTCAGCGACTGCAGCTGCGACGCGTAGCGCGTGCGCGCTTCCGCGTCGGCCTTGCCCGATGCTTCGATCACCCCGATCAACTGGTCCAGCACCGCCACCCGCTGCGGCAGCGTCGCCTCCACCTGCTCGGCGAACTCGGCCGCCGTGCGATGGCGGTAGGTGATGCCCGGGTAACCGGCCAGCATCGCGAAGTCGCCGGCCTTCGGCCCATCGGTGGCGATCTGCAGATGCGCCGGCGGCTGGTAGGGCACGTTGTCGGCGCTATAGTCCGCCGGCTTGCCGTCCTTGCCCACGTAGGCGCGCAGCAAGGTGAAATCGCCGCTGTGCCGCGGCCACATGAAGTTGTCGATCTCGTCGCCGTAGTTGCCGATCGCCCGCGGCGGCGCGTAGACCAGGCGCACGTCGCGCAGTTCCAGCTGGCGGATCCGGTAGAAATCGGTGCCGTAATACATGTTGGCCACGCTGCAGCGCACCCCGGCCTCGCGCTCGCAGTCGGCGACGATGCGCTTGCTCGCCGCATCCACCGCATCGTAGTAGGCGCGCCCGGTCTTGCCCTTGGCCGGCCCCAGCACCTGATCGGTGACCTTGTCGAAGCCCACCGTCACCAGCACCCGGAAATCCGGATTGGCCGCGCGCTCGTCGGCGCGGTCCCGCGCGATGAACCCGTTCTCGATCAGGTTCTCCTTTGCCGAGGTGTTGTACTGGATCACCCCATAGGCAACATGGTGATTGGTCAACAGCAACCCATCCCCGGACACGAACGCCCCGGTCCCACCCCCGACCTTCACCACCGCACTCAACGGCGGCTGGGTCACCTCCGCCAGCGTCTGCGGATCACCCTGGAAGCCCGCCTCGTGCAGCGGCTTGGCCAACTCCGGCATCTGCGATGGCATCCACATGCCTTCGTCGGCGTGGGCGGTGGCGATGAGGGCGAGGCTTAGGGCGAGAGAGGCGGCAAGGGATTTGGGCACGGGCATGCGGAAGTCGAAGCAAAGAACGTAACCACGACCTTAGCCGGCCGATGCGGTGGCAGCAACCAAGACGCCGATCCAGTCGTCGATGAATGTGATCTTTACCAAGAAATATCCAGAATGCTCCCAACAAAAACGAGCGCACGGTCAGCTCACTTTTTACGACCCTATATACAGATGCCTGCTATTGAATAAGTGAACCTGACGGCGTTACCCCGCAAGAAAAGTGCACTCTGACCCCTGTTCTCGCTGTGGAGCGAGTGGGGCAAGACCTTAGCTTGGAGGTGCTGAGTGAGGCAACAGATGTAAGAGATCTGCTGATTCGCAGCATCCTCTTTTCAAAATTTCTCCAAGGGAGCAAAAATCAAACCTTAGATCTCATCCTCACTATCCTCAGTACTGCCCTGGTCGCGACGAATAGCATAACAGCAGGTATTATAAAGTTTATAATTGAGTATGGCAGGTTATTATAAATTCTGTGAGCAAGGACATAGATAGAATAAAATAATAGAAGAACCCATGCAACTGCGGCAGTTATGTTTTTGATCCATTGCAACTTAGTCATGGCACCCTTCTAATTATCGGAATCAGGATTTTTTTCAAAAATTGGCTTCATAACATCGGCTATATCCCTAACTGTCCCTTCAGGATTAGCAAAGGCTTTCGCACCTCCATGGAAGGTTATAACTGTATTAAGTATTTTCCCTGCCTTGGCTCCCTGTTCGCCGCCAAACATCCCACCAGCTTGCTCTAGAGTAGTAGGCCGCTCTTTACCGTCGAGCGCACTCAAAACGCTCCTCAAACCATCAAGAGTCTGCACTGCGTCCTTTAGAATACTAGCACCGGCAGCAACATCCAAGATAGGGCCATCCAACGGATTCGCCGCACTAACCAAACCACCTACCGCGTGATCGACCATTGCGCTCGATCCATACACCAAATCAACCCCTCCAAACGCCGCAGCCACGAGTCTCTCGCCATCACTCATGGTTGCTGGAGTATTTTTCGAATCAATGCCCGTGATTAGAACGTCCAGATCACGCTGATCTTCAGTTTCCGATCGCCTTCCATCCGGATCGGTGAACTTAAATGGATTGCTATTTGCATACCAATATCGATTGAAATTCTGACCGGGAGTTTTCGAGGCCAAGTCGGGATCTGAGCTCAAAAACCTTCCTAGGGAGGGATCATAGTATCGCTGTTGCATGTAAGCTAATCCAGTCGATGCGTCCATGATGTGCCCAGTGTAGCCTGGCCCATCCGTGGTCGGACGATTCAAGAGACTTCCATACGGCTCATACTCACTACGCTCGACAATGTTCCGATCTTTGTCGGTCACCAGCACAACAGACCCCAACCCATCCGTATGGATATAGCGGACCGTCTGCGCCGAGGCGCCAAAGGCAACGAACAATGAAAGGGCGGTTGCAGCCAACAGGCGCAGTGCCACACGAATCCCCTGGAAATTTGACATCACTCGTCCTTGCGAGTTGGAACCATAGATACGCGATGTAGAGTCGACTTTTCTCACGGGTGTCGAATCGACAACGCTTCCCCTAGCAACATTACGGTGCAACGTCCCAGCGAAATCTCGATTCAGACTCCGCCAGAGCAGGCTTACTTCAAGTAGATCTCGACGATGTCGCAGCCATTGGTCTGCACATCGATCTTGCGCTTGTTCACCAATGCCGTCATCAAGACCGCCAGCAGCGCCTTACCGCCGGGTTGGTCTTCTTGAAAATGCAGGACGTGGTTTCCGGATGTGGCCTTGCATTCCGCTGGCGTATCTGACAGCCAGACAAAATGGTCGGCATGGGCCTGATAGGTACCCACCTGCACGACGTCGACGTTTTGCATCGATTCGTTCGCTGACGCTGACCCGCCCAGACTGACAAACAGCAACAACGCAACCCAAGTAGTTCTCATGACTCTTTCTTCTATTTCGTTAATGGACGTGCTTTCCAAATCCTTGGCTGGCTTGCGCCTTACCCAATTCAATCGACCATATAGATGAACTTTCCGGCACATGATGTATCGTTGTCGTCCATGATAAAGGTTACGCGTTTCCCACTAACGAATGCCGACATCAACATCGCATAGATTGCCTTGTTGTTCTCCTGATCCTTTGCCCAATAAACCGGCTTTCCGGCGGGGCAAGTTGGGTTCCCCTCACTAAGAAGGAACGGAATCTGTGTGGGCATGTAGGTCGCCTCGATCTGCGTCACCTTGCCTGTAATCATCTGCAGAGCATTGGCTGAATCACTTTGAAAGATCCAGAGTAGTGCGAGTCCCCAAGCTAGGATATAACGCATAAAGTAGCTCCCGAACAATAACTTCTGTTGTTTTATAAATTTGCGTTTTCGATGCAGCTCGCTTTGAGCCACTAGATCAGGCAAACCGGCGATGCCAACGTCTACTACAACCGCGCCGGCTGCAGACCCGATCAGATATCACTTTATCAACCTTATTGAGAGCACTTTTGTGCTATTCCCGAATGGGCATGAGCCAGAGTCAACTACGAACTCCACATTCGCGTTGGTGGTATACGCCGCCAGCACTATCGCGGTTAGCTCCTTATATGACGGATGATTCTTGTCTATCGCGAAATTATTGAGCGGCCCTGGACATCCAGAGGGGCCGTCGTTGGAGGTGTGGAGCGCAAGCCCTTCTCCATACCAGCCATTTTCGACATAGATGATTTTCCCCGCAGCTATCGCCTGTACGGCTCCTTGTGCCTGCTGGCAAAAGGTCAGCGCCAAGAATGCCAGAAGAGTTCCATGCACCTGTAGTTTCACAAGATTTCTCGCATTCAATCAGTTTCGGTCACAATGGCTGGCACATCGCAGTTCAGATGCACCTTAGCTATTCAACAGCAGCTGATACAGCAACGGCACGATATCCACCGCAGGCCGCTGGTCATGCGTCACGTTCGAGGCCGCGGTACAGTTGCCGTCCGCCGTGCATGCAGTCACCCGGTACGAATAGGTCCCTGCCGGCCTGGCCAACGAGGTCCAGTTGCCCTGGCTGCCGTCGTACACGGAGGTCCAGGTGACGCCGTCCACGCTCTCTTCCACCACATAGCGGGTCGCGCCGGAGACCGGGTTCCAGTTGACATAGTCCTTGACCGAAAGCATCTGCCCCAACGGCCAGTCTGCTTCGGCAACCAAGCTGCCGCCCAGCAGGATGTAGTCGGTGGACTTGGACTGGCGCTGGTTCTTCTGGAAGCGCAACGCCCCTGACTGATCGTATAGCGAGCCGATATTGCCGGCGCTCTGCAGCGCCAGCGTGCGGCGGCCGTTGCCGTCGTAGCGGTAGGTCTCTTTGCCGGTCGCCTGGCGCAGGCGGTTGCCGTAGTCGAACACGAAAGCCTGGCCGTTCTTGTTGCTGAGGTTGCCCTGCGGGTCGTAGCTCATGCCGATGACCGTGCTACCGCCGCAACCGCCGGTCTTGACGTTGGTAAGCTGCCAGTTGGCGTCGTAGCAGTAATAGTGGTCGCGACCCGGCGCAACGACATGGGTCAGGTTGTCGAGGACGTCGTAGCTGTAGGTGGCAGTGCCGAACATCGGCGACTCGGCCTTGATCAGCCGGTCCATGCCGTCGTAGGTCATCGTGCGGTTGCCGCGCTGGTTGCGGCCGGTGGCGCCGTCGCTGATACCTGCAACATTGCCATTGGCGTCGTAGTCGTAGCCATCGCTGAGGAACGCCGTGCCGCCGTAGGCATCCTGGCTGGTATCCGGCAACTGACGCGCGTTCTGCGTCATGGTGTGGACGATGCCGTTGCCGTAGGTGAACTGCTTGATCGCGCCATTCGGGTAGTAGCTCACGCCGGTGGCATAGCTGCCCGCCTGGGTCGGTTGACCCAGGGCATTGGGCGCGTAGTCCACCGTCTGTCCCGACGGATAGCGATGCGCGGCGAGGTGGCCGTTGGCATCGTAGGCGTAGCCCAGCGCCCAGGTCTCGCCATCGGCCTGGCCCTGGCTCTCCGCGATCAACAGGCGGCGCTTGTTGTAGGCGTAGCTGTTGTAGGTGGCGACGCCGTTGTTGGTGGTGGTGATCTGCTTGACCGCCCCATCCGGCCAGTAGCTCCAGGCCAGGTTGCCGTTGCCGTCCGGGAAGCTCAGCGCCTTGATCCGGTTGCGCACGTCGTAGCTGCGATCGACCCGGCGGCCGGAGGCGAAGGCGGAATCCGCATCGCACGATGTAGTGCTGGGCAGCGACAGGCCCGCCGCACTCCACACCAAATTGCCGGCAGCGTCGTAGCCGTTGGCGGTGGCACCGGTTTCCGGTTCCACCGTCTTGCACAGCTGCTGGTAGGTGTCGTAGACGTAGCTGCGAGTCACCGACACGGTGCCGTTGGCGTCGTGGCGGCGGATGGACAGCGGCTTGCCGAAGATGTCGCGGTTGATCTCGGTGGTGGCGCCTTCCGGGTGCTGTATCCAGACCGGTGCGTCGTAGCCTGGGCGATCGAAGACCTGATAGCCGGATAGCGTCTGGTTGCCCCGCGGATCCGTGACGCGCGTTTGGTTGCCCGGCAAGTATTCTGTCAGCGTCGTCAGTTTTGTCGACGTTGACAACTCACTGTCCTGGGAAACGGAGGTCTTGCGGCCCAATGCGTCATAAATATTCCAGGCACCCCTATTAATAGAGTAATTACTATCAACATAAGAGGAAAAGATGAGATGGCCAGCATAGTCATAGGCAAATCGTTGAAAGCGCTGCGTCTCGCCCTCATTGCCGACATCATACTGCCGGGTAAGTATTGGCTGCCATAGGGCATCGAAGTAGGTTAATTTACGCGCATTTCCTGTTGCCTCAATTTGCCTCCAATGCACGCCTAGCAAGCCATATTCATTGGTATTAACTTGCTCAAATGTCCGCGTCGTGGCACTCCAGGCGACACTATCGTTTGCAGGATAAATGATTCCGGTCATCCGCCCCATCCTGTCATAACTATAAGTGGTGGCGTACCCGTTGGCATCCGTAATAGCGGTAATCAACCCATAATCGTTAACATTAGCGGAGACCACAGAACCGTCTGCGAAACGCATCGAACGCGGCATACCACGCTTCCAATCGTTAAACTCAGTAACTCTATTATTCCCGTCGGCTACGGTTGCTACTGTGCCATCAGGATGGTACGTCAAAGTTTGCTGCAGCTTACCGAAATCGTATATTTTTCCTGGCAATAAACTATTTGAGTCGTATTCGACTCTCGATTCCACTAGTCCAGTATTTGAATTTTTCCGCTGACTAACTTGGCCCAACACCCACTTCGAAGTGTTATCGTAATAATCAATAGCATCACTACTGCTGTACCAAGGATTAGAGCGGGTAACCGAGATAGCTCGGGCAAATTTGTCAAAGTTTTTTACGCTATACTCATAGGCTGTGCCTTCTTGAAATATGACTTTACTGGATATTGGAAATAGCGAGCTGACCTGCGCATTATTAACACCCTCACTTAAAGGATCACCTACCACGCTAGGCCAAGGCCCAGTGGTTGGCGTAGCATAAGTGTAGCTCTCCGTGCGCATCAGGGTGGAACCCACGGAACCAGAATATTTTTCCGACTTCAGTAGTTGGCTTTCCGTAAAGTCGAAGCGATTACTAAAGGTATATCGTGTAACTGCGCCATTCGGCTCTTCCACATCAGTCCATACGGTAGCTGCGCAACCTGCATCACAATCTTTATTCCAGCTATTGTTAGGGGCTGAGTAACTATAATTCCAAGTACGCTCACTGATTCCGGCACCGGATATCCGCTCTGATAGCACATTAAAAACAACATATAGACTTGGAATTCTAACGGTCCTACCACTAGAACTACTTATGTCGCAAAAAAAAGGCACATACGACCGCCCCCTAACTCGACTTGCTATATTAAAAACTCCTTGTAATCCTGATGGATGACCAATCTTAATATTAACGCCGCCAGAACCCTCACGAACTGAACTAATGCAGTTATGGTAATCAACTACCGATAAACTCTTTCCAACAACAAAGTTTGTATAAAGCTCAGAAAAATCCATTTTCCAAGAACTGCCGTCTGGCAGAGTAACAACATTCAGCAAACCATTGGAACCCGAAACATTGCTATATGAATAACTCCAGGTTCTAGGTTCTGCATCAGACGCGGCTAGCGTCACAGAGGTGACCCTTTCTTCTGGATCGGAGTTAGATTTATACTGCCACTTCTCATAACTCAACGATAGCGATCTGCCATCACTGGACGTAATCTTAATTAGATTTCCGGACGCATTATATTCATAAGAAAGGCTATTTCCAAAGCGATCTTCAACTCGCGACACCATCATTATCGCCAGACGCCGCCCCACAACAATGCCGTCCGTTTCACCAAATACCATGTCTAGACAGTCACGGTAAATAAGCCAGTCCATCCAGTACTTAGTTCCTTCTGGGGAGACCACCAAGAATCCCTGTCCCTCCTCACCATTTGAAGTTTTTTGTAGGCAGGCAACATTCCAGTGTTTTTTTGTGACGATAGGAAAGTCCGTTTTTTCGCCATTAGAGCCGATCATTTGAGGAGAGAGATCGTTAGATGGATCACGCTTTAGTAAATCCTGGTCATCCATGCCAGGAATTAATAATTTGTAGCCCCCCCACCAATACGGAAGAAAGCTTGTTGGCGGTCTTCCATTTACTGGATAATCAGGACTATTTGGTTTGTTAAATTGGCTGCATCGCTCTCCAGTAAATGTTGCAGGATTTTTGGATGCAATTGTCTGGATGCTTGGCACTTCAAGCCGCCAGTCACCGAACGCATGCCAACCTGTCTCCTGTTGAGTCTCGATCGCAAAAGAACGCACCAACTGGATAGGCAGCCCAACTCCGGCCTGCTCAACGTCTATGTGCTGGAATTTAATCGTTCCGTTATATAGGCTGATATTTTCGCCAAATAGATTGCCACTAAGTGGCTGCACTTTCTGCGCCGTCTTAATCCGCTTATCAAACTCGTCCTCCGGCGTAACCGCCAGAGCGTTCTGCAGACCAGATACGAACAGACACACGAATAGGACGACGATACGCCATCCCTGCCGCTGAGTGAACATTGATTGCCCCTGTAGACGTGCCAACGCGACGCTGGCAGCACTGTCAATTACACAGTACCGCCGGAATTTGTCAAGGCAGTTTCATCGTCTCAGGGCCGCGCACTACTTCTCCTTCCGCCAATTCACCGACCCACGGTTCTCCACCGTGCTCGATTCCACCTCGGCGTCGAAGCCGCGGCCCAGCAGATATTTCAGCGTCAGGACCGAGCCGCTGCCGATCAACGACACGCCGTAGCTGACGTAGAGTTTCGGCGAGAGGTATTTGCCGAAGCCCACCACCGAGCCGCCGAGGGTGCGCGACTGGCTGACGCCGGCGTCGTCGAAGCCGAGCTTGGCGCCGAGTTGCGAGGCGAGCAGGCCGCTGCCGGCCGACAGGGCGCTGGCCGCGGCAGTGACCTGGTCGGCCTCGGCGCTGCTGGTGTTGCTGAGGCTGCGGCCCAGCACCAGGTAGGACATCGCCTCCGATTGCGACATCGACGGGTCCGACCACACGTCCGCATGCGGGGCGGTGGCGCGGCCGGTGACGTCGATGCCGGCGGTGACGTCGCCGACCTGGCGCTGCGCGCGGATGTTGATGCGCGGGTCGGAGACGATGTTGTTGCTCCAGGTGAGCTGGCCGCGGGTGATGGTCAGATCCTGCCCGTACGCCTTGTACTTACCGCTGACGTCCAGCCCGCCGGTGGCGGTGGTTTCGCGGCCCGGCCGCGAGCGCACCTGCATGGCACCGGTCAGTGCGCCCTTGAGGCCGAAGCCGGCCATCTTGACCTGGTCGCCCAACGTCACGCGCAGGTCCATCTCCAGTGGCGAGGTCGGCGTGGCCTCGGGGTCGGCCGGGTCCAGCACCACCACGTCCTCGGACAGCGAGGTGCCGCGATCCAGCCGCTCCAGGTCGATGTCGGCCGAGGGCACGGTGACCTGGCCGCTCAGCATCATGGTCTTGTTGGCGATGCCGAACTGCAGGTCGGGGTTGGCCACCGCGCGCAGTTCGGCGGTGTTGGACACCAGCACGTTGGTGCCGCGGATGTTCAACTGTAGCGGCGTGCGGTCGCCGTACCAGGACAGGCCGCCATCGACATTCAGCGTGCCTTCGCCGGACTTCACCGAGGCGACGATGCGCGCCGAGCCGTCCGGCTGCGCGTCGAAGCGGCCCTTGCCTTCGCTCAGGGTCAGGCCCAGCGCCGGCAGTTCGCCGGTGAAGTTGCTGAGCGTGGCGTCGCCGCCCATCGCCGGCTGCGAGCGGGTGCCGCGCAGGCTGACGTGGCCTTCGATCAGGCCCTTGGGCCGGACCAGATCCGGCGAGAACAGCTCCAGCCAGTACAGCCGCGCCATGTTCATGTAGATCTCGCCGGTCAGCGGCGCGTACGCGTCCCAGCCGGTGTCGACGGTGGCGTCGACGAAGCCGTCGCCCTGGAAGCCGATGCCGAGCTTGGAATGGATGTGCTGGGCGCTGAAATCGGTGACGAAACTGAACTGGTCGTAGCGCAGCAGTTCGCCGCGGGCGTTGTCGCCCAGGCGCAGGCCGCCTTCGCGCGAGGCCAGGCGCAGCGAACCCTGCCAGGCGTTGCCCGCCGGCTTGAAGCTGCCGTCGATGGACAGGTCGCCGCGCAGGTACATCTTGCGGCCGCTGTTGGGCGGCAGCCACGGCTGCACCAGCGCCAGCGGCAAGGCATCGCCACGCAGGGTCAGGCCCTGCTTCGGCCAGTCGGCGGACACGCACAGTGCGCCGCCGCTGCCCGGAGCCAGGCAGCTCTCGGACAGGCTGAAGGCGCTGCCGGCGACGCTGAAATTGGCCGGCTGCCGCAGCTGCCACGGTTCGCCCTTGGCCGGGGCGATACGCAGCGTGTTCAAAGCGCCCTGCCAGCGCGCGCCATCGCGGCGCACCTGCCCGGCCAGGGCCAATGCGCCCATGTCGTTCTCGGTCTTGGCATCGAGTTGCAGATTCTCGACCGCGCCGCGCGCATCCACGCTCAGCGTCTGCAGCAGCACGCCGGCATTGATCGCACTGCCGCGCAGGGCCAGTTCGCCGCCATTGCCGCGCCAGGGCAGGCGACCGCGCAGGCTGAGGCTGTCGGCACTGTAGCTGTCCCACTTCAGGCCGTTGCCGGTGAGGTCGGCGGTGAGATCGGGCGCGTCGCGGCGGCCCTTGACCTGCACGCTGCCGCGCAGGCTGCCGGCGCCGCCAGGCAGCAAGTCGGCCAGTTGCAGCGGTTGCAGTTGCGCGTCCACGTCGAGCTGGTCGCCGACCTTGCCCTGCGCCTGCAGGCGGCTGTCGCCCAGGCTCAGTTGCAGCTTTCCCTCGCCCTGGCTGCCCTGCAGGGCGAGCTTGGCGTTGGCGTCGAGCGGGCGGCTGCGCAGGCGTCCGTTCAAGCGCGGGATGTCGAGCGTGGCCTGATAGCCGGCGGCGCTGCCGTCCGGTCGCGCCGGCAACTGCTTGCCCTGCGAGGCGAAGGTGCCCGACAGCTTGCCGTCCCAGCCCGGTGCGAAATAGCCCGGGTCGAACCCGGCCAGCGTGCCTTGCACGTCCCAGTTCAACTCCGGCACCCAGGCCACGTTGCCGCCCAGGTCGAGGGTGCCGCTGGGCATGGTCGCGCGCACCTGCTTCAGCTGCGCCTGGCGATCGTCGCCGCGCACGTCCAGTTGCAGGTTGGCGCTGTCCTTGCCGCGGGCAACGGTGGCCTCGCCGTAGGTGGCCCATTGCTTCAGCGTGCCGGCCACGCCCAGGTTGGCCTCGACCAGCTTGATCGGCACCGCCGGCGCGTCCGGGGTGGACGGATCCGGCGCGGTGGCGAAGCTCATGCCGCTGGCGTTGACCGCAAAGCGCAGCTGCGCATTGTCCGGGTCGCGCAGATCGGCGGTGCCGCGCAGGCGCAGTTGCCCGTCGAAGGCGCGCAGCTGCAGCGGCGCGACGGTGAGCACCTGGTTGTCCAGGCTCAGGTGCGAGGGATCAAGAACAATTTTCTGCCCGTCGCGCGACAGTTCGCCCTGCAGATCGGCGTTACCGCCCTTGCCCTTGGCGCGCAGGTCGAAGGCCAGCGGCACGGACGCCGGCGCATCGTCGGCCGGCGGCACCAGCAGCGACGGATCCAGTGCCTTGCTGCTGGCGGCGAATTCCCACACCGGATCGGTGCGGCCGGTGAACACCAGGGTGGCGCGCAGCGGCGCCGGTGCGTTGCCGGCGATGGCCACTTCCATCTTGTCCAGGTCGCCGCGCGCGACCAGGCCCAGGCGCGCCGGGGTGCGCCCGCGCGCGGCCGGCAGCACCGCGCTGGCGGTGAGGTCGGCCTTGTAGTCCTGGCCCGGCAGGTAATCGCCATTGACGCGGAAATCGCCGCGGTCGCTGTTCACCACCACCTGGGTGGCGTGGAACTCGCCGTTGGCCACTTCCACGCCGCCGCGCAGCGTGCGGATGTCGATCATCGGCTGCTGCGCCTGGGTGATGCGCAGGCCATCGATGGCGATGCGGTCGGCCTGCAGCGCCAGCGGCACCTCGATCTGCGGCAGCGACTGCGGCCAACGCGGCAGTTCGAACGGTTCGTCGCTCTTGGCCAGGTTGAGCGTGGCGTTGGTCAGCTCCAGCGCATCCAGTTGCAGCTTGCGCCCGAGCAGCGGGCGGATGTCCGGCTCCAGATAGGCGCGCTCGGCGGTGAAGTGGATCTCGTTGTAGCGGAAGTCCAGGTTGTGCAGGGTCAGCGGACCGGCCAGCGGCCCTTCGGCGCGTTCCCAGGTGAGCGTCGAACCGGCCGGCAGCCGCGCCACCACCTGCGCCAGCAGCACGTCGCGCCCGGCCACGGTCTGCAGTAGCCAGTACAGCGCGATCGCCGCCAGCAGCACCAGGCCGGCAATGGTCAGCGCCGAGCCCCACCAGAAGCGCTTGCGCCGATAGAAGCGCGGGCGCCGCGGCGGCGGTGCGGTGGGCGACGTCGGCTCGATCGGCGCGCTCACAGGTTGGCTCCGATGTTGAGATAGAGCTGGAACTGCGAGTCGGGATCGTTCAAGCCATGGGCGATGTCCACCCGCACCGGGCCGACCGGCGAGCGCCAGCGCAGGCCGAAGCCGACGCCGGTGTGCCAGTCCGGCGTGTCGTCGAAGGCGCTGCCGCTGTCGACGAACACCGCACCACCCCACGGGCCGCCCTTGAAGTAATGCTCGTACTCGGCGCTACCGGTGAGAATGTGCTTGGCGCCGAGCGCGAAACGGTCCGGCCGCGGCGTGCGCGGGCCGACTTCTCGGAACGCATAGCCGCGGATGCTGTTGTCGCCGCCGGCGAAGAACCGCAGGCTTGGCGGCATCGCCACCAGCGCGTCGGTCCAGGTACTGCCGGCTTCGCCGCGCAGGATCAGGCGGTCGTTGTCGCCGATGCCGTGGAACCAGTTCACCCGCATGTGCGCCTGCACGAAGCTGGCATCCGAGCCCACACCCTCGGCGCCGCCGCGCAGGCTGATGTTGCCGCTGAAGCCCTTGCGCGGGAACACCTTGTCGTCGACACCGACGTAGTCGGCCTCGATCTGCGGATAGAACAGCGTCGAGGTCTGGTACAGCGCGCCGTCGAAGACCTCGTCGGTGGCGTAGCGCCAGCGTTCGCGCAGCGCGTTGATCGAGGCGATGGCGGTCCAGTGCTCGTTGATCTGGCCGCTGCGACTGCCGGTGAGCTTGACGTTGCGCAGGTCGATGTAGTCGGTCTGCTCGTCGTAGACGCGCAGCGAGGTGGTGTACCAGCCGTCGAGCCAGCGGAACGCCGGGATCCGGTAGCTGGTGATGAAACTCTTGCGCTTCTGCGCGTAGTCCAGCTGCGTGCTGAGCTTGTGCCCGCGCGCGTTGACGTAGCGGCGGTCCACGCCCAGGCGCACGCCGGCGCCGCTCTCGCTGCCGTAGCTGAGGCCGGCGGTGTAGATGCTGCGCTTGGCGCGGGTGAGGTTGACGTCCACCGGCACGTCGCCGTTGGCGTCGGCCTCTTCCGGCTTGGGCTGGATGTCGATGACGCTGAAGTAGTCGAGTTTGACCAGCGACTCGCGCAGGCGGTCGAGCTTGCCCTCGTGGTAGTAGCTGCCTTCCTTCCAGTACACCAGCGGATCGAACAGCTTCTGGTTGAAGTAGTCCTGGTGGAAGCGGATCGGACCCATGTTGTAGCGGCGGCCGCTGTCCCAGCTCAGGTCGATGTCGGCGGCGTGGTCGGCGCGGGTCACCTCGACCTTGCGCTGGGTGAAGTCGGCATCGAAGTAGCCGCGCTCGGCCAGGCGCCGGGTGATGGTGACCTTGCTGGTCTCGTAGACGCTGCTGACGAAGATGTCGCCCTTGCGCGGCCGGAAGTTCTTCAGGTCCTCGCCCAGGTAGCGGTCGTCCTCTGCCGGGCCGGTGATGCCCACCTGGAAATTGCGCACCCGCACCGGCTCGCCCTTGTCCACGTGCACCACCACGGTCAGCTTGTCGTCCTGGCGTGGCGCGTCGACGGTGATCTTGGGAGTGAAGTAGCCGAACGGCTCCAGCGCCTGCCGGGTCTGCCGTTCGGCCTGGCTCAGCAGGTACTCCAGGCGCGACTCGCCCTGGTCCTTGCCGATGGCGTCGTACAGCGACAGCGAGACCTGGATGTTCTCGATCATCGCCGCGTCCTCGTCCTTGTTCAGGCCCTGGATCTGCACCTTTTCGATGACGCCACGGGCCTCGGCGAGGCCGGCCAGGGAGAGCAGGGACAGGAAGGTGGCGAGACGGGGGATGGGTCGCATGGGCGTCAGAATACCGGCACCCCATGTGAAGCTGTTAACTAGACGTTTGTTACATGCGACCGGGATGTCGGGTGTAAGGCATTTGCGCAGGGGCATTCGTGCTTTCCGGACGCACGGCATTCGGAGCGTCTACGCCGGGAACCGCGCTGCGCCTGCGCCTTGCCAAGCCGTGGCGACGGCGCCACGCTGGCGCCCCGACCCGCAGGAACGCCGCATGTCCACCGTGATCGCCACCGCGCGCCTCGTACTGCGCCGACTGGACCCCGCGCGCGACGCCGCGCCGATGCTGGCCCTGCTCAACGACCCCGGCTTCCTGGCGCACATCGGCGACCGCGGCGTGCGCGACGAAACGCAGGCCAGCCGCTATCTCGCCGATGGCTCGGTGCGCAGCTACGCCGAGCACGGCTTCGGCCTGTATGCGGTGGAGCGTCGCGACGACGGCGCCTGGCTTGGTGTGGCGGGGCTGGTGCTGCGACCGACCCTGCCCGCCCCTGATCTGGGCTATGCCCTGCTGCAACCCTATGCGGGCCAGGGCTACGCCAGAGAGGCGGCGTGCGCGGTGCTGGATTACGCGCGCACCGTGCTCGCGCTGCCGCGCGTCTACGCCATCGTGGCTCCGGGCAATGCGCGCTCGCTGCGGCTGCTCGCCGCGCTGGGCTTCGTCGCCCAGGGGCGGGTGCGCCTGAGTCCGGAGGCAACCGAGGTCGAACTGTATCATTGCGAGCTGGATGCACCCGAGGAGCACGCCTGAGCATGGACACCTTGCACACACTGCGGCTGTTCGCCAACTACAGCCAATGGATGAACCAGCGTCTCTACGCCGCGGCCGCGACCCTGCCGGACGCCGCGATCACCGAGCCGCGCGGCGCCTTCTTCGGGTCGCTGCTGGGCACGCTCAACCACTTGGTGGTGGCCGATACGATCTGGCTGCAGCGCTTCGCCCAGCATCCGGCACGGCACCCGGCGCTGCAGGCCATCGCCGCCACGCCGGTCCCCACCGCCCTGGATGCGCCGCAGGCCGACTGCCTGGCGGACCTGCGGACGCAACGCGAGTCCCTGGATGCGACGATCGCCGAGTGGATGTCGCAACTGCATGCCGACGACCTCGACGTGGCGCTGCGCTATCGCAACACCCGAGGCGAATCGCACGGCCGGCGCTTCGGCGACCTGCTGCTGCACTTCTTCAACCACCAGACCCACCATCGTGGCCAGGCCACCACCCTGCTGAGCCAGGCGGGTGCCGATGTCGGTGTCACCGACATGCTGGCGGTGATTCCGCAGGTGGAGATGGGGTGATCCTGCGATCCCGGGGCGCTGCGCTTGGTGCGTGCCTTGATGTTTAGGGCACCTGTAGTAACGCGCCTTGCCGCGGTTTTTTTTGGGGGGGTCTGCCGCCGCTCCTACAAGTGAGCGTTCTTTGGTTAACCAGAGGCTTCGTTTAGAAGCCCATCCACGCAGCGTCACTCGTGCGCGAGCTGCGCCTGCAACTGCGCCACGATCTCGCGCAGCTCCGCCACCTGGGCCTCCAACGCCTGCACCCGCCCTTCCAACTCATCGTTGCCCGAGGCGGTCGGCCGCGCCTTGAACGTGGCCGCCAGCGCCTCCGCATCCACCGGACCAGCGAGCAAGTGCATGTAACGGTCCTCGCGCTGCCCGCTGGCACGCGGCAACTGCACCGCCAACTGACGCTGCGCCAGCCGTTCCAACTGATGGCGGACATCGTCCGCATCGGCGAAGCGCGCCATGCGCTCGGCGCGCGTCAGCAACTCATTGACCGTCTGCGGGCCGCGCAACAGCAGCAGGCCGAGCAAGGCCACCTGTTGCTGGGTCAGATCCAGCGCCGACGCCAACCGATGCTCATAGCGCTCGGCGCGCGAAGAGAACTGCTGCCGCACCAACCCGCGCCCCTCCAGTTGCCGCAGCGCATGCTGGACATCGCCCGGACTCAACGACATCACCGGCTCGCGCGAGGTCTTCTGATTGGCCGCCACCACCGTCGCATTGACCGTGAGCGGATACGCATCCGGCGTGGTCGCCTCTTTCTCGATCAGGCAGCCGAGGGCGCGGGCTTCGATGGCGGAGAGAACGGGAACGGCGGCGGTGTCGGTCATGGTATTGGCTTCTTACTGGTCAGGGGCGAAGCATACTGCTTGAGAGTTTCGGCTCTGCGGGCTGCTGCCGTACCGATCTTGGTGCCGTGTCATTGAAATGCTTGCGCGTCTGCAGGTTGGTGCTGCTGTCGACCATGGTCAGGGTGCTGCTGTTGAGGTCGTTGCCGGCGACCACGGCCAGGCCGTTGCCGGCGTCGAGCTTGGCGGCGGTCAGGTTGACGTCGTGGCCGGCGGTGAGTGCCTGCTGGTCGAGGTCCTGGGTGGTCGTGGCGGTGACGACCCTGGTCTTGCCCTGACGGCTCTGGTCGGTGACGGTGCGGCTGCCGTACAGCACCGAGGTCACGTCAAGGTCGTAGCCGGCCACGGCGATCAAGTCGCCGTCCGCCTGTGGCGATGCTGTGCGCACCGTGGCCTTGTCGTTGGCGTCGGTGACCGGGGTCAGCGACAGGACGTGGCCGGCCTGTAAAGACTATTGTGTTGTCGACGGTTAGGCTGATGCCTGCACCATCAGGCAGTATTAAAAATGGTCAGACATTGGCTTTTTCAAACCTATTTATTTCATCGCATACTTTGCTAAGTAACCCCGCCTCATCCAATTCGAAATATTGCCTTGCGTCGGCATCTTCACTATACATATCAGCGAAACAAAAAATACTAGACAAACACTCACTTAACGAAGCCGCATCTTCCCGTAAAACTCCTCTGTCGCGCTCTATTTTCCAAATCTCCATATAAGCCTCAGAAAAAACGCGCGCATCCATTCGACCTAGCGCAAAAGATTTTGCGACATCAAAAAGAAGAGTACTCATCTAAGAATGACCTGATTTTTCAAAAATTTGCCTCCAAATGGAGCTTTTGCACCGGCATATAGCCATAATTCAACCGTGCCTGATTCATCAGGAAAATAAGTTTCGCGATATTCATGGCTAATCTATCAGCCCAAGATTTTCAGGCAAGCTCAATATAAAAGATGAAAACTCCTCATCGTAATTACTCGCTATTTCGTTAAAAATTTCACAAACACTTTCTTTCTGACTCTCTGAGAGACCCTGTAGTTCAGATGCAATTTGCTCCATCATTTTAATTGCAGCGTCACGATCTATAACACTTGAACCCGAAAACTCAAAAAACAAACAAGCGTCTATAACTATTTTTGCCAAGATAGTGCTCATCTCATTCATGACTTGAACACCTTTACTTTTGTGTTTTTAATTTCAATCTGCGGCACCTGGCCGGTACCTGGATCGATCTGCTGGTACCGGCCGGGCACGCTGCCGGCGGTCAGTACCGCCTGTACGCCGCTCTGAACATGAGATGCAGATGCCGCGCTTCAAACCACATGTTGCGCTTGCAAATTGAAACCGCCCGCCCCACCAGATACTTTTGCACCGACTATTTATCTTGCTACTTGCCTCTCTTCCTCAAAGAGTATTCTTCAACATATTCCTTTGGCGGAAATGCCGTACCAAAAACTTGCAATTCGCCGGTGTCCTTATCAATCAAAATAGGACCATTTCCAACGAGATGGAAAGAGAAATCACCCGTTTCAACATATTCTTTAGAATCGAAGCAAAACAACCACCCTTCAGGAAACTCTTCAGAGTGAGTTATCACCAACTGCGCTGAGGACTTACTCAGGTGACCAACGACCACCTTCAAAGCCTCCTCAAAATCTATCATTGATTTGTCCTCAAAAATTTAAACGACTTGAATTTATCAAGGTCAGCCGCCTTCCCTGTTTGCCCATCCAAAAATCTAATGGCCCCATTTTGGTTTACAACATTAAACACATGCCCAGGCTGACCAGGACCATATGAGCCGTATACAATTCCACGCGCACCAGCGCCTATGTCAATCATCTTCTGATAGATACTTTCAGCAGATGGGACCGACACAAATTTTGTGCCGAACTGCTTTTCCAATACTGTGATTGAGACACCATCTGTTGAATTTATCGGAAGCGCTGAAGCTGGTGCAGGTCGTGGCCGGCCGCGATCTGCACGGTGTCGCCACTGAGCGTGGTTGCCACGGCGGTGCTGTCGTGCCACTCGTCATGTGTCGTCGTGGTCTTGCTGGACAGGAAGCCGGTTTTCTTCTTCTGCATGTCCTGCACGGCGTCGTGCTGCTCCTGCTCGGTGAGCAGGTTGACGTCGTTGCCGGCGGACACCGCCAGCGCGCCCTTGTCGGTGAACAGGTTGGCCGCGGTCAGGTTCACGTCGTGGCCGGACTGCAGGGCGATGTCGCCGCCAGCGGTGAACTCGCTGCCGTGGACGGTCTCGTCGCGGGTGCTGGTGGTCTGCTTGAAGCGCTTGCGCGTCTCCAGGATGGTGCTGCTGTCGACCGTGGTCAGCGTGGTGCTGTTGAGGTCGTTGCCGGCGACCACGGCCAGGCCGTTGCCGGCGTCGAGCTTGGCGGCGGTCAGGTTGACGTCGTGGCCGGCGCTGAGCACCAGGTTGCCACCGGCGGTGAGTGCTTGCTGGTCGATGTCCTGGGTGGTCGTGGTGATGACGACCTTGGTCTTGCCCTGGCGGGTCTGGTCGGTGACGGTGCGGCTATCGCGCAGCACCGACGTGACATTGAGATCGTGCCCGGCCGCGGCGATCAGGTTGCCGTCAACGCTGACCTGCGCCTGGCGGATGGTGAGATCGTTGCCGGCGGCCAATTGCAGGCTGCCGCCGGTGGCGATGCTGGTGCGCACCGTGGCCTTGTCGTTGGCGTCGGTGACCGGGGTCAGCGACAGGTCGTGGCCTGCCTGCAGGGACAGGTTGTTGCCGACGGTCAGGCTGGTGCCATCGCCGCCGCGGGTCAGGCCGAACTCGTTGCGCAGGGCGGTCGGTTGCAGCGTAGGGTTGTTGCCCGCCAGCAGTGCGGCGCTGTTGCCGGCCTGCAAGGTGGTGCAGGTGAAAATGAGGTTAAGGCCGCGACGTTGAGCACTGTGTCGCGGGCGACGCAAACGGCTCACATCCCTGTGTAGCTGCAATTATTTATTATATTTAAAATTTGTTTTTACTTGTCCACCCAATTTGTATGAGAGAACAAAGGAAGTCCAGCCCTCACCACGTTGCACAGCGTTTTCCCTAAGGTTTTTTACTAGCGCGTACAGTATTGCATAGTTTATATCCGTCTTGACATTGGTAGATGTTATTCCATCTTTCTCAACTGTCAACACTGTGTTGATATAACCAGCTCCCACTTCAACCTCAAAAGTGAAACTATCATACCCATCGACTACACCAGAGTCCAGAAGTGCGAAAATTTCTTTAATTGTATTCAAATCTTCAATGATCATTTCTTCTTCCAAGGAATTTTATTGGCTTCGTTTTCAAAAACCACAGTGCTTGTTTTTCCATTGATAGTATACGTCACAACTAACGTGTCCGGCCTTGGCGAATCAGGAACGGACCTATTGAATCTTATGGTAGTCGGGCCAACGGTAGCTGTCGGATCATTTAGCGCACGCTTGATTTCGTTCTCATAAAAAACTTTATAAGCGGAATTGTTGAAATTTTTATCCTGAGCAAACAAATTGTAACCATCGCATGTACCGCCCTGACTGCATGCTTGAGCATGCCCACCAACGTCTGTACTGCGTCCTTGTCTTCCTGCTTCTGTTTGTCTCGCATCTCGCGGCACCTTCGTGTCAACTGGTGTGAACGTTAGCTCCTCCACCTGACCCGCACTATTTGTTGTGAAAGAAGAACCATTATCAAGTTCATATCGTGTATTTGGTGCTCGAGCGCTAGGATTGTTAAGCAACTCATACTCAGGAGAACCCTTTATAGCGTTTCTAGCATTTACTCTTACAACTGGCACATCAGATAAGCCATTCAAAGAAGACGTGTCAATCGCGTTGCCTTTTGGCACATCAGCTGCGACGTTCGAAGCAGGAATATCGTCGCCCAAGCGAAGAACCGTTCTCCCCCCGTTGCTACCCGCCGTTTCAGTAACCTCACCCACCGGTTTCAAGGCATTTACCGGCTCAAGGGTAGTGATAGGCAACGTCGTGGCTGACCTGCCCAGACCGGGAACAGCACCGGATGGAACAAATCCAATCAGAGAATAGAGTGCTTCTGCATAAGGCGTGGGCAGCCCCGTTTTGCTTAGCAGCATGCCACCTATCGTGGATGCCGGCTCCCCCGTCGCTGCCGTTTTAATGCCGGCGGCAGTCTGATCTGCACCCCAGGGTAGCAGCACACAGGAAATGCCAGTCTCTGCACACCCTCCAGCCCCTGCGGACATGGCTGCCATGCCCGTTCCTGCTTGCAGCACACCGCCCAAGCGAGCCAAGGGATGCCCATTACTGTTATCCCATTTGATTACACCATCCTTTGCGGCATCCCCTAAGTCGTAATCAAAAAGCTGTTTTTCAGATGGAATCCCTGTTTTCGCGGCAGTATAGGAACTGTAGTCTTGGTAAATTTGCTCCGCGAGCAAGTCGCCTAGCTGCTTGTACTCATCGCCCGCTCCCTTCGCTTCGAGTGCACCCCAGAATGCTTTTTCTGGAGTTCCATCCGCAAATTGTGCTGAGCATTTCACTAGTGCGCACGCAGCAGCAGTGAGGCCCGCCTGCAGCTGGACATCGCCCTTGCTTAGTTCTTTGATCCGGTTGATTTCTGTATCCGTCAGCATGCGGTTGTTTTCGACTGCATTGCGCGCGATCGCACTGCCGACGGCGACGTCGGTCAGACTGCCGCCTGTGATCCCACCCACCAGCGCGCCGACCGCTTGCGACAGCGCCAGGATCGTCTGCTTGTCTTGCTCGGATAGATCGCTGGGCTTGGCGTCGGCGCCGTAGAGCGTCTTTGTCAGGTACTGGGCCGCCAGCTCACCACCGGCGCCGACCAGTGCACCGCTTGCGGCCGAACTGCCATTGGCCTCGGCCAGCACAGCACCCAGCAGCGCATGCGAGAGCAGTTGCGCGGCCGCGTTCGGGTCGCTGCCGTGGTCGCCATCGAAGGTCCGCCCGATCAGTTGCGCCGCATACGGTGCCAGCGCGTTGCTCGCCACCTGTGTGCCGCTCTGCCCGGACACACCACCCACTAGCGCAGTGGTCACCGCCTGCAACGCACGGCTGTACTCACCGCCGGTACCCCATTGGGTTTGGCTGGTATAGGCATCTCGGTAGGCTGCACTCTGGCTCAGCAACAGATCCTGTTGCTGAGTTGGATCCAGTTTCGCGAACGCCGCTTGCTGATCGCCATTCAGCCCTTTCAGGTAGGCATCGCGCGCCTCGGCGGTCTTCTTCGCCGCATTGGCGGCGATGTCGCCCGCTACCTGGCGGCTGGTCTCCAGCACCGTCCCAGCTGCCGCGCCCATGGCCTGCTGCTCGGCCAGCACCTTGCGCACATCCGGCAGCGTCGCCAGTGCCTCGTTCGCCTTGCTGGCATCGGTGTTGATGCCAGTCTCCGCTGCCGTGGTGCGCTTGCCGCCGATCGTGATGTTGCCTTCGGTCAACGTGGCGCGCGTGGTCGTGCTGTCGTTGCCGCTCTGGGACATCGGCAGCCCGCCGCCCAGCCCGCCGCTGTTGGCTGCGCCATAGTTCCCATTGGCGATGTTGCTGCCGATGTTCTTGGCCTGGTCGCCCGCGCTCACTGCCACCGGGTTGCCATTGGCATCGGTGGCCGGCGTGCCGCTGCTACCGAACCCGCCGGCGAGACTGCCGGAGCTGGCCGAGTAGCCCATCCGGTTCTGCAGGTCGCTGAAGGTCAGCGAGTTGGCAGTCAGGTCGCTGTTGTCCGCATTGGTGCTGGCGATCGCGCCGCCGATCAGGTTCACGTTGCCCGCGTCGACGTGGTAGCCGCCTTTACCCGCGAACAGGCCCGACTGTTCGGTCACGCCGGTGGAGGTGCCATTGGCCTTGGCCGTGCTGGCGTAGCCGCTGGCATCCCACGCGGTGCCGAAGGACACCTGGATGCGGCCGCCATAGCCGCTCTCCTTGGACTGGATGTTCGAGGTGTCCTGCAGCGACTCGATGGTCAGGTCGCCGCCGGTCTGCACGTCGATGCGGTCGGCCTTGGCCACCGCACCGCGCAGCGTGGTATCGCCCTTCGAGGTGAGGGAGATGTTCTGCGCCGCCAGTTCCGTATTCTTCCACGTCGCACCATCGACGTTGGAGGAATGGCTGCCGAAATTGGCTTGCAGGTAGGCGTAGTAGCCTGTCTTCGCACCCACCGACACACCCACACCCACTTCCACGCCGGCGTTGCTGCCCTTGCTCTGCTCGGTGGCCGTGGAGTTGCCCGCTTCCAGCACCAGGTCGCGTGCCGCATCCAGGCGCAGGGTGTCGCCCGCCTTCAGGTTGCCCTGCACCACATGCAGGTCGCCCTTGGTGCTGGTCAGGCTGACGTTGCCGCCGCCGCTGATGGTCGACGCTTGCGCGGTCTGGCTGCCGGCCTTGTACGCCTCGGTGCTGGTGGCGTAGCCCACGCCGGCTTCGGCTTGGACCAGCACGCCGCTGCCCCCCTTCTGCGCGACGCCGCTGATCGCACTGGCGGTCTGGTAGCCATTGGCCAGCGCCGCCATGCCCTGCATCGCCGACAGCCTGCCATCGGAGTTGCGCGCCGCATCGACGTTGTTGATCAGGTCGATCAGCGGCGATTTCACCCGCGCGAAGGCGCCGATCTTGAGTGTGTCGTCCTGCGAGGAGGCCGCGTGGCTGTCGTTGGCCGTGAGCAACTGGATCGTGGCCGCGGTGATGTCCACGTCCTTGGCTGCCACCACGTTGCTGGCACTCTGCGTGTAGGTGCCGCCCGCACTCAGATTGACGTTGCCGCCCAGGCTGCCGACGCTGCTGGCCACCTGCGTCACCGTGGCGTTGTCGTCGCGGTGCTTCTCGGTGTGATAACCGGAGAAGCGCTCGGTGTCGGAGATGACCACCGTGCCGATCGCCTTGTTGTCCGAGACGTTGGCGTTGCCGGCGGTGTCCTGCCCGCTCTGGATGGTCAGGTCGCCGGCGGCGTGCATGGTCACATCGCCCTGTGCCGCGATGTTGCTGGCGGTCAGGGTGATGTCGCCCTGGGTCGTGCTCAGGTTGGCGTTGCCGCCCACCGACAGTTGCGTGCCGGTGATGGTGTCGGTCTGGCCGTTGCCGTTGCCCTTCTGGTTGTAGTTGCCGAACGGCAGGCCCGCCGCATTGTTGAAGCTCCAGCCCTTGCCGCGGCTGTCGTTGCCGCTGGACTCGGTGGTATGCGCCACGCCCAGGTCGATGTTCTGGCTCGCCAGCAACAGCGCGTTGCCCTCGGCCGACAGTTGCGTGCCCTGGCTGGTGATCGAGCCGTCGCTGGCGAGCAGGGTCAGGTTGCCGCCGGCGCTGACCTGGCTCACCCGCGCGGTGCTGGTGCTGTCGTTCTGACCCGCAGTGGAACTGTGCGATCCGGCCTGGATCACCACCGGCGTGAGCGCGGCCGCGGTGCCGGCCGTATCGCCCTCGGCGCGCCGGCTGAGCTTGCCCATGGTCGAGCCGCTGTCGGGCATGTTGCTGGTCGCCGAATCGCGTGCGCTGCGATACGCCGCGGCCGGGTCGTAGGTCACGCCGATGGAGAAGCCGCTGGACTTGCTCGACTGATTGGACTGGTTGTCCACCGTGTCCTGTGCCGCGAGCAGCGCGATGTCCTTGGCCGCCAGGGTCAGGTCCTTGCCAGCGGCGACGTCGGAGGCACCGATGGTCAGTTGATCGCCGGCACTGATCAGCAGATTGCCGTTCTTGGCACCGACCGCCGAGGCCACCTGGGTGGTGCTCTCGGTGCTGCTGTCGCTGCTGCTGCGCGACTTGCCGTAGCCGAGGCTGGCCACGCCGCCGGAGAAGCTGGCGCTGAAGCCGGATTTCTTCTGGGCGCTGCTGTGCGCCTCGCTGCTCTGGTCCTGCGCCGAGACGATAGCCACATCGTTGCCGGCCACCAGACGCGCGTCCTGCTGGGCCAGCACGGTCGAGCCGACCACGGCGATGTCGTTGCCTGCCTTGATCTGCACGCTGCCAGCGTCCAGCGAGGTGCCGACGGCCAGGCTGTCGTGCCACTCGTCATGCGTCGTCGTGGTCTTGCTGGACAGGAAGCCCTTTTTCTTCTTCTGCATGTCCTGCACGGCGTCGTGCTGCTCCTGCGCGGCGAGCAGGTTGACGTCGTTGCCGGCGGACACGGCCAGCGCGCCGGCTTCGGTAAACGCCTTGGCCGCGGCCAGGTTCACGTCGTGGCCGGACTGCAGGGCGATGTCGCCGCCGGCGGTGAACTCGCTGCCGTGGACGGTCTCGTCGCGGGTGCTGGTGGTCTGCTTGAAGCGCTTGCGCGTCTCCAGGGTGGTGCTGCTGTCGACCGTGGTCAGCGTGGTGCTGTTGAGGTCGTTGCCGGCGACCACGGCCAGGCCGTTGCCGGCGTCGAGCTTGGCGGCGGTCAGGTTGACGTCGTGGCCGGCGCTGAGCATCAGGTTGCCGCCGGCGGTGAGTGCCTGCTGGTCGAGGTCCTGGGTGGTCGTGGTGGTGACGACCCTGGTCTTGCCCTGGCGGGTCTGGTCGGTGACGGTGCGGCTGTCGCCCAGCACCGACGTGACGTTGAGATCGTGCCCGGCCGCGGCGATCAGGTTGCCGTCGGCCTTCACTTGGGCCTGGCGGATGGTGAGGTCGTTGCCGGCGGCCAGTTGCAGGCTGCCGCCGGTGGCGATGCTGGTGCGCACCGTGGCCTTGCCGTTGGCATCGGTGACCGGGGTCAGCGACAGGGCGTGGCCGGCTTGCAGGGCGGCACGGTGAAACTGGCTTAGTGGATCAAGGCCACGCGGACGAAAGCCCGGCCGAAGCTGCGCAGGAGGAAAGCATGAAACAGAAACCGGTGACGCTGCCAAAGTCCAAGAATAGCTTTATGCAGCTGCTGCTCCGCTTGGTCGCGGAGCGTGGCGTCCCCTTGACTACGGGGCATCTAGCGTAAACCCTGGCAGACCTGCACTTCGTTACCTTCACCATCCTCATGTTCGGAATCTAAGGACGGACTCTAGATGCTTAATTTAAATAATTAAAACTTGCAGACAACATGCTGCTTTATAAATCGACTAAAAATTCTCCACAAAAAATCCAGGAGGGAAATGCCTCTTCAATTCGTTTCGCCGCGCATCAAATTTATAATAATCATCTAAAATATCTCCTATTTTTTCTGTAGCCATAACCATGTATCCATCGCCTATTTTCTCATACTCAAAACCCCAGGAGTCAATAGATTTCAAATCGAATTTTTGGAATTCATCGCCATAGAACATTGCCCAACCTACACCATAAACTTTAGGGTCGAGGGCAGCGCCAAAAGAGCCAATGGCGAAGTTATGGTTTTCGCCGATCAAACACAATTCTGATTTCGTAAATAAATGTAGCATAGCAAGCTGCGGCTTCAAGACCTTACATAACGATCTAAACAATGAATGCCATTCAATTTTGTCGCTCCAATCCGCACTTAAATCAAAGCTAGCGGGAACGACTTGCGATCTAATGTTTATCATCCTATGGCTAAGGGAACTACGATACTTAACGGCCTTTTTCCGCCTCAAACAGAAGTCTTGATGAAATTCCGACGTTGAACCATTGGCACGAATTTGAGCGACGCTTGCCCATAGGTCTTTGCAGCTATCTTTCCCAGGAAAAATTTGAGAAAACTTGTCCGGATTATGAGACACAAATTCAGGAAAAGTTAAACTGTTTTCGGTAAACAACTTAATAAGCGCGTCACCAACAGACCAAGAAGTCGTGTCGGCCTTAGTACTTATTGCAATCCTTATGAATGGCTTCATGGCTGTATGGATTAGAACTTCGTCAGATTTCCAGTTTTTGGATCATATACATAGATGTCTCCGCCAGTACCCCTTACTTCCTTTTGAAGAATCTTCGATATTCTTTTTGTTCGATCACTAACTATAATGTTCATTGGCTCACCAGTTACCTTCGAATGCTGTAGTTGTGCCCGCAACTGGTCAGACATGTCAAGCTTTATTACATTCTTGACTTCAATTTTGCCGCCGACATTCCGCCCCCACATGTCTGGAATTGTCGTCACCTGCTTGCCGTTTGGTAGCGTAACAGTAATTGTATCCATGTTTTTTATCCCATCAACATGGCTAAACGCATCAATTATTTGCCGCTCAAATTCAGATCCAATCTTTTGATTTGTTAAAATTTGCGGCTCATTTAGTGGATTTTCTGCATTCTTACCTAACGAAATTCCAACAAAAGCACTGTCTGTAAGATCTTTCGGGCTTTCCGGTTCCCTACTCGACCTTCCACGACCGCCTACTTCCCCGACTCCCACTGGGCCTTCAAGAGCATCAACAATTGTCTGCGTAATAACCCAATTTTCAAGAACGCTCTTTCCATCTAGTGGATCTAGCTTTCCCGCATGTTCCAAGTTACTGAACAAAATTCCATTCAGACTTCCTACCATAGGCGCCTCTACGCCATTGGTAGCAAAGTGCTTCAAGAAGTTTCCTTGATTTACAAGTTGTGCAGCCTGCTGAAGCGTCGTTCCATCTTCCGCCCATCTCCGATCAGTCACAGCATTGGCATACGCCAAATACGCACCTGAATACCCTGGCAAATATTTCTTTCCTAAATTTTCAGTATTAATTCCGTTATAGAGAGAAATATTGTCTACGATGTAGGCACTATTGATGATGTGATTTTCAAATGCGTCAGTGCCACGCGCATCGAACAGCACGCCGCCGCCCACATCCCCGACATTCGCCCCCAGTCGCTTCGAGAGCGTATTGATGAAACTCGCGGCCTGGATGTCGCTTTTTGCAGAGGCATTGTCGGCAAAGCCGCTGTCGATTTGATACAGCGCACGTTCCGTCAAGCGCCGTTTCGCTTCCTCGACCTGCTCCGGCGAAGGATCTTTCCCATCATTCAGGTAGCGCGCGAAGGCCTCCGAATAGTCCGCGATCGTCTTCGCTTCCGCCGGATGCAGCAAACGATTATTAGCATCCTCATTGATCGCAGCTGCGACGCCCCCCTCCCCTGCAACTGAGCCAATACCGGCAGCAACTGCCAAGCCGACGGCTTCTCTAACGCCGTCAGGAAGATCTGCTGTCAGTTTGTTGAGTGCCGGCGCTGCAATTGCCGCTCCTGCAGCGCCTACCGCGCCTTCCGCTTGGCCGCCAAGTAATCCCACAACTGTGTGAGCAGCAACACGATAGGCTCCGCCCTCATCCCATTTGGCTGCCTCGTCCTCTCGACCAGCAAGGCGCAACTCCTCGGCTTTCTTAGTCGCGTACTCACCGACGAACTGCCCTGCCTGCTGCCCAAACGTCGCCGTGATCTGCGCCTGCGCCGCCACCTGCTCCTGCAGCTTCTGCCCGTCCCATTGTTTGGTCAGGCCATCGGCGCCATCGCCGGTGACGACATCCCGCTTCAGGCCCGCCAGCGTGTCGGCCACGCTCTTGCCGGTCTTGGCTTGCTGCCCCGCTTCGTCGGTGATGACCAGCGCCCCGCCACTGATGCCGCTGTGCGTGGTGGATTGCGAGTTCCCACTCTCATGGCCATAGCCGGCCGCACTGCCGTTGGCCCCGGTGTTGTAGTTCTGCCAGGACCACTTGCTGCCATTGTTGGTGGTGGAAGGTGTCTGGCTCTCAATGGCCTTGGCCTTATCGTCGTCGGTGCCGACGCTGTAGCCGCCCGACAGGCTGATGCCCTTGGCGTCATAGCTGCTGTTGTTGGCGATGTCGCTGTACGTCAGCGTGCCGGTGCTCAGGCGGTTCTTGCCTTGGTCGATCGCATCCTGGCTGCTGGCGATCACCGCGCCCTTCAGGTCGGTGTTGCCGCCCACGGTGATGTCGAACCCGCCCTTGCCGGCCTGGATGCCGCTCTGCTCGGTGACGCTGGCGTAGTCGCCATTGACCTTGTTGCTGCTGTAGCTGGCGCTGGCACTGAACCCGATGCCGAACGTGACGTTGCCACCGATCGACTTGTCCTTGCTGGCGTAGCTGCTGCTGTCCTGCAGGCTCTCGATGTTGAGGTTGCCGCCGACATCGGCGATCACCTTGTCCGCGGAGACCTGCCCGCCCTTGAGCGTGGTGTCGTTGCCGCTGATGATCGTGGCGTTGTTGCCCGCAGCCACATGGCTGTTGGTGTAGCTGACATCCTCGCCATTGGCCTTGCCACGCGCTCCGCTGGCGCTCAACGTCACGCCCGCCGCGAGCCCATCAGTGCCATAGGTGATCGCAACGCCGACCGCAGCGCTGCTGCTCTTGCTGGTGCTGTGCTGCTCCGCGGTGTTCTTCGCCGCCTCGATGGTGACATCGTGATCGGCGGCCAGCAGCAGGTCGTGACCAGCGGTGACGTCGCTGCCGCGTACCAGCAGGTTGCTCGCATCGCCGCCGCCAGTAGCGATCAGATTGACGTCGCCGCCTGCCTGTAGCTTGGAACCCTTGGCCTGGTCGGCCGACTGCGTACTCTTGCTCTCGCTCTTGCTGCCACCCACCGTCACGGCGATGCTGATGTTCGCGCCTTGCGCAGCGCTTGCGGCGCTGCCGCTGGCCAGTGCGCTTCCGGTCTGACTCAGCGAGCTGGCGGCGCCATAGGCGCTGTAGGCCGCGGACCCCGCCGCCAGCGCCTGCATGCGCGCATCGCCACTGACTTTGGAGCCTGCCTTGGCCGTGTCGTAAGCGGACTGGGCCAGGTTCAGTGCTGCGGAACTGAGCGTGATCGACAGGCCGCCTTGGCTGAACTTGCTGCGCTGCTCGGCATCGGTTGTGTCGTGGACCTCGGTGATGGCGATGTCCTTTGCCTTCACCGTGATGTCGCCGGCATTGGCCAGCACGTCGCTGCCAGTCTGCGCGTAACGATTGCCCGCGACCAGCGTGACGTCGCCCGCCACGCTGCCGACCGTGCTGCCCACATGCGTGACATCGGAGGTGTCGGCATTGTTCTGGATCTTCTGCGTGCCGAATGTCACGCCGATCCCGCCGCTGCCGAACATGCCGGACTTCTTCGTTTTCTTCTCGTGCTCCTCGCTATGCGTGTTCTGCGCCGTCTCCAGCGTCAGGTCGTTGCCCGCAGCAACGACCACATTGCCGGTGCCGGCAACCTGCGCGCCTTGCGAGAGCAGGTCGTGGCCGGCGGCGATCTGCACGGTGTCGCCACTGAGCGTAGTTGCCACCGCGGTGCTGTCGTGCCACTCGTCATGCGTGGTGGTGGTCTTGCTGGACAGGAAGCCGGTTTTCTTCTTCTGCATGTCCTGCACGGCGTCGTGCTGTTCCTTCGCGGCGAGCAGGTTGACGTCGTTGCCGGCGGACACGGCCAGCGCACCGGTCTCGGTGAACGCCTTGGCCGCGGTCAGGTTCACGTCGTGGCCGGACTGCAGGGCGATGTCGCCGCCAGCGGTGAACTCGGTGCCGTGGACGGTCTCGTCGCGGGTGCGGGTGGTCTGCTTGAAGCGATTGCGCGTTTCTACGGTGGTACTTGTATCGACCGTGGTCAGGGTGGTGCTGTTGAGGTCGTTGCCTGCGACCACCGCCAAACCCTTACCGGCATCGAGCTTGGCCGCGGTCAGATTGACGTCGTGGCCGGCGCTGAGCACCAGGTTGCCGCCGGCCGTGAGAGCTTGCTGGTCGATGACTTGGATGTTGCTGGCCGTGACGACCTTGGTCTTGCCTTGGCGAGTCTCGTCGGTGGTGGTGTGGCTGTCTCCCAGCACCGAGGTCACGTCGAGGTCGTGTCCAGCTGCGGCCATCAGGTCGCCGCCGGCCTTCACCTGCGCCTGGCGGATGATCAGATCGTTGCCGGCGGCCAGTTGCAGATTGCCGCCGACCGTCAGGCTGGATGTATCGCCACCGCGCATCAAGCCGGATTCGTCACGCAGCGCTGTGGGTTGCAGCAGCAGGTTGTTGCCTGCTTGCAACGCGGCATTGTTGCCGGCCTGCACGGTGGTGCCGGTGAGGCTGAGGTCACGGCCGGCCTGCAGCAGCAGGTTGTTGCCGGCAGTGATGCCCGAACGCAGGTCGCCGCCGGCGAGGGCGTCGCGGGTGGTGCTGGTGAGGTCGCGACCGGCGCTGAGCAGCACGTCGCGGCCAGCGATCTGGCCGCCGAGGTTGAGCAGGTCCTGATTGGCCTGCAACTGCACGGTGCCGCTGGACACGATGCGGCCCTGGTTGAGCAGGTTGCCGACGTTGGCGCTGACATTGGCGCCGCCGATGGTGCCGGTGTTGCTCAGGCCGGCCGTGGCGTTGAGCGAGACGTCGCCGTTGTCGCTGGCCAGCAGCGCGCCGTCGCTGCGCAGGGTCAGCGCGGTCTTCGACGCCAGGTACACCACCGGCACCAGCACCTTCTGGCCCTGGTACTCCTGTTCCACCATCCACACGATGTCGTGGGTCAGCGCGGCGACCTGGTCGGCGGTCAGCGCCACGCCCACGCTCAGATGCAGGGTGCCGGCCTCGGCGACGCCGCCATCGAGCAATGCGCGGTACTGGGCCACGCCGTCGGCATAGTTGCCCAGGTAGCGGCGGCCGGTGAGCTGGGTGATCTGGTCCAGCACCAGCCGCTGTTCGTAGAAACCATCGCCCAGGCGGGTCTGGGTCCACTGCGGATCCACGCCGAGCTTGTCGAGCAGGTAATCGCTGCTGATGAAGTTGTTGTAGTCGACGAAGCGCGGATCGGTCTCGATCAGGTAGCGACGGCCGGGCGCGCTGTTGTTGGCCTTGACCCCGCCCAGGCCGTTGGCGGCACGACCCAGCGTGTTGACGCTGGCGCCGTTGCTGCCGACCAGGCGGTACAGCCCGCCCATCGGCAGCACGATGTTGCCCAGCGGCGCGCCGACGCCGCCGACCACCTGCGGCACGTGGCCGGTGCCCGGATCGATCTGCTGGTACTGAGTCGGCACGCTGCCGGCGGTCAGCACCGCCTGCGCGGTGCCGGCCTGGATCTGGGACGCAGTGGCGCTGCTGCCATCGGGTGGCGATGCGATTGCCAACCGTGGTGCCAGCGGCCTGCGCGCTGCGGGATGGGCAGCGCCGCGCCCTTGGTGGCGTTGGAGGTGACGCCGCCGTTGCTGCGGCTGTCGCTGCCGAGACGAAGGTGCCGCCCAACACTCGGCGGAAGTCGCAGTTGCTGGTGATGTCAGCGCTAGCGTGGTGGTGTGAGCGCGGAAGAACTGAACACCGATCCATCACTCGGAACAGCTCGACAAAACTTACAACTGATATTCGACGAAGACCGCGCACCAATGAGTGCGCCATGAACACCCGCTGCATAGTTGGGTTGGCAGGCACATAAAACCACGGAAAAAAATTCTATCTGATAGAACCATCATTAATATCAGTTAAAATTATTTTTGCTTTGTTTAACGCTGAAATAAAAATATCAAGATCTACAGTTATCCTCCCATCCTCTTTTGAAGAATAAATTTCCACCACACATTCTTTTCGAATTGAACACATGGAAACTTCTGCCAATAAATAGTTGTCACGCCATAGTTCTACGATCAAATTCTCACGATCCAGAACACTAGCGATCTCTACACTAATAGTCATTCATTAGGCTCCAGCAGTCCAATAAGTTTTCCATTACTATCAATTCTAACCCCACGTCCAGCGGGAACTCTTATATCAACGATACTACCTGCGGCACCTGGCCGGCACCTGGGTAGATCTGCTGAATTTAAGGTGCATCAATAAAGTTAATTTAAAACATTTATTAAAGTAAATTTTTCAACAACAAAGAATACACGGATTGTGTAGGGAAGCCTAAACAATCCGAGATTTTGGAACTACTAATAAGCGCCTGTTTCCATTGGCTCTAAATTTCGATGCAGTGGCTTCTCAAATATTCCCTAAAGATTTTTCCGAATAACGTGGATCTTCACGCATAAGTCTTAGAACTTCCGACCAATTCCAGAGTATCCCTGGAATATGGCTAAAAGGCACACTTCTTCCACGCTCGGATTCGGGAAATTGTTCCATGGCTTTTTTGCAATGTGCATAAAAAACATTAAAGCAACTTGCCCCAACGTCTCCGAGAACAATAAAACTCTGCCCCTCTTCATCAAGGGAATTATAAATTTCTTTCATACAGTCTAATTGACTGGCTGGGAACATTTCCCTGGTCGACTCAACTATACAGTCAAAAACACCACCACTAGTTCCCCAGCCATTGCCTTGGTTAATCGATATATACATTCCCATATTCTCACCTTTACCTTATTATAAGAATTCTATCTTTCTGGCTTTGGCTAAATTTTTCTATCCATGCATTGACTATTTCCTGATTTTTTGGGGTTAAATTCCTATAGTCAAGAGGCACGATGTCCGCTTTTTCTAAGTGGTCTACGAGCTGCTCATAATTTGCCTTATAGTTTTTTTCAAAAAATTGATTGATTTTCCCGGACCTACTGGAATCCGTCCACATAAAATCAACCGTCTTGCCGCTATAAGGCCCGCTTGTAAAAACAAAGTCAGGATTTTTTTCCCCGAGAGTTGGCTCTACTCGGGTTAATGTGCCGCCAAATGTATTCTCAAGTTGAACTGCAGCCTCTCCCTCGTGCAATGCCAATTTCGCCTTATCTGGATCTCTGGCAAGCTCTAGAATACGGCCACGATTTATTGATTGGACGGGATTGATCGCATTAAGTCCATTTTCCGAATCCCTAAAAATTGGAGTTAATGCTGTTCCTAGGCTATCGCCAGAAGATCTTTCCCCCGCGTTACCAGCCGCCTCGGCAACCTCTCTAAGTCCCGTTCTTGCCGCGGTGCTCCCACCCCATGTCAAGGCCATTTCCGTAAGAGTGACTACTGACATGAAACGTGCATCGAAGGCAGCCGTGCCCGACACTGACTCGCCAGTGAAATAGTTGGTGGCGAGTCCGCTATTAAAGACGTCCTGCCATCCGGCGACAGTATCACCGGCCCCTTTTAGGACACCCGGCAAGAGCGCTGCCCCAGGGACAAGGGCATACATGCCACCTGGCATATTGTCCAGCGCGCTATAGAGTTTCTGCCCATTAGTCGGGAATGTGCGGGACACCGTGCTATCAGGGATGGCGTCCTCTGGACCGCCCACGCCGTTGGCAGCCCAGTAGCTCGCCATTAGTTGGTCGAATCGCTCCTGCGAGTGCTGACCTCCTTCCGCGTCCATCTGGGCGTTCACCAGCGCGACCTGAGCGGCATAACCTTCGTCTCGGGTCTTATCCAACTTGACAATTTCTTCAAGCAGTTGGCACGCAAGTGGATTCTGCGGACCACATTCGGCCTGAACTTCTTTTTTAAGCTTATTTTCGTCTACCTTTAGCCAGTTGTTCTCCACAGAATTGCGCGCGATCGCGCTGCCGACCGCTACGTCATTCAAGCTTCCCCCGGTCATTCCGCCGACCAACGCACCGACCGCCTGCGACAACGCCAGGATCGTCTGCTTGTCCTGCTCGGATAGATCGCTCGGCTTGGTGTCGGCGCCATAGAGCGTCTTGGTCAGGTATTGCGCTGCAGCTTCGCCACCCGCTCCAGTAAGTGCACCGCCTACGGCGGAACTTCCATTTGCCTCGGCCAACACCGCACCCAGCAGCGCGTGCGACAGCAACTGCAGCGACTTGTTCGGATCGCTGCCATGGTTGGTGTCGAAGGTCTGCCCGATCAGTTGCGCCGCGTACGGCGCCAGCGCATTGCTCGCCACTTGCGTGCCGCCCTGGCCTGACACGCCACCAACCAGTGCGGTCGTCACTGCTTGCAAGGCACGGTTATATTCGCCACCCGTGCCCCATTGCTTTTCTTTGGCGTAAGCGTCGCTGTAAGCCGTGCTCTGACTAAGCAGCACGTTCTGCTGCGCCGTCGGGTCCAGCTTTGCGAATGCCTCTTGCTCATCGCTATTGAGGCCTTTCAGGTAGGCATCGCGCGCCTCGGCGGTCTTCTTCGCTGCACTGGCCGCGATGTCGCCAGCCACCTGCCGACTGGTCTCCAGCACCGTCCCGGCGGCCGCGCCCATGGCCTGCTGCTCGGCCAGCACCTTGCGCACGTCCGGCAGCGTCGCCAGCGCCTCGTTCGCCTTGCTGGCATCGGTGTTGATGCCGGTCTGCGCCGCAGTGGTGGTCTTGCCGCCGATGACGAGCTTGCCTTCGGTCAGCGTGGCGCGCGTGGTCGTGCTGTCCTTGCCGCTTTCGGACATCGGCAAGCCGCCACCCAACCCGCCATTGTTGACTGATCCGTAGTTGCCCGTGGCAACGGTGTTCTTGATGTCCTTGAGCTGATCGCCCGCACTCGGCGTGGACGTCGGGTTGCCGTTGGCATCCTTGCCTCCATCGCCACTGCTACCGAACCCACCGCTCACACTGCCCGAGCTGGCCGAGTAGCCCATCCGGTTCTGCAGGTCGCTGAAGGTCAGCGAGGTGGCGGTCAGTTCACTGTTGCCCGCATTGGTGCTGGCGATCGCGCCGCCGACTAGGTTCACGTTGCCCGCGTCGACGTGGTAGCCGCCCTTGCCGGCGAACAGGCCCGATTGCTCGGTCACGCCGGTGGAGTTGCCATTGGCCTTGGCCGTGCTGGCGTAGCCGCTTAGATCCCAGGCGCTGCCGATGGCCACCTGGATGCGGCCGCCGTAGCCACTTTCCTTGGACTGGACGTTGGCCGTGTCCTGCAACGACTCGATGGTCAGGTCGCCGCCGGTCTGCACATCGATGCGGTCGGCCTTGGCCACGGCGCCGCGCAGCGTCGTATCGCCCTTGGAGGTGAACGCGATGTTCTGCGCCGCCAGTTCCGTATTCTTCCACGTCGCACCATCGACGTTGGAGGAATGGCTGCCGAAATTGGCTTGCAGGTAGGCGTAGTAGCCTGTCTTCGCACCCACCGACACACCCACACCCACTTCCACGCCGGCGTTGCTGCCCTTGCTCTGCTCGGTGGCCGTGGAGTTGCCCGCTTCCAGCACCAGGTCGCGTGCCGCATCCAGGCGCAGGGTGTCGCCCGCCTTCAGGTTGCCCTGCACCACATGCAGGTCGCCCTTGGTGCTGGTCAGGCTGACGTTGCCGCCGCCGCTGATGGTCGACCCTTGCGCGGTCTGGCTGCCGGCCTTGTACGCCTCGGTGCTGGTGGCGTAGCCCACGCCGGCTTCGGCTTGGACCAGCACGCCGCTGCCCCCCTTCTGCGCGACGCCGCTGATCGCACTGGCCGTCTGGTAGCCATTGGCCAGCGCCGCCATGCCCTGCATCGCCGACAGCCTGCCGTCGGAGTTGCGCGCCGCATCGACGTTGTTGATCAGGTCGATCAGTGGCGATTTCACCCGCGCGAACGCACCGATCTTGAGCGTGTCGTCCTGCGAGGACGCGGCGTGGCTGTCGTTGGCGGTGAGCAACTGGATCGACGCGGCAGTCACGTCCACGTCCTTGGCCGCGACCACGTTGCTGGCGCTCTGCGTATAGGTGCCGCCCGCGCTCAGGTTGACGTTGCCGCCCAGGCTGCCGACGCTGCTGGCCACCTGCGTCACCGTGGCGTTGTCGTCGCGGTGCTTCTCGGTGTGATAGCCGGAGAAGCGCTCGGTGTCGGAGATGACTACCGTGCCGATCGCCTTGTTGTCCGAGACGTTGGCGTTGCCGGCGGTGTCCTGCCCGCTCTGGATGGTCAGGTCGCCAGCGGCGTGCATGGTCACATCGCCCTTTGCCGCGATGTTGCTCGCGGTCAGGGTGATGTCGCCCTTGGTCGTGCTCAGGCTGGCGTTGCCGCCCACCGACAGTTGCGTGCCGGTGATGGTGTCGGTCTGGCCGTTGCCGTTGCCTTTCTGGTTGTAGTTGCCGAACGGCAGGCCCGCCGCATTGTTGAAGCTCCAGCCCTTGCCGCGGCTGTCGTTGCCGCTGGACTCGGTGGTATGCGCCACGCCCAGGTCGATGTTCTGGCTCGCCAGCAACAGCGCGTTGCCCTCGGCCGACAGTTGCGTGCCCTGGCTGGTGATCGAGCCGTCGCTGGCGAGCAGGGTCAGGTTGCCGCCGGCGCTGACCTGGCTCACCCGCGCGGTGCTGGTGCTGTCGTTCTGGTTGGCGTTGGAGCGGTGCGAACCGGCCTGGATCACCACCGGCGTCAGCGCGGCCGCGGTGCCGGCCGTATCGCCCTCGGCGCGCCGGCTGAGCTTGCCCATGGTCGAGCCGCTGTCGGGCATGTTGCTGGTCGCCGAATCTCGTGCGCTGCGATACGCCGCGGCCGGGTCGTAGGTCACCCCGATGGAGAAGCCGCTGGACTTGCTCGACTGGTTGGACTGGTTGTCCACCGTGTCCTGTGCCGCGAGCAGCGCGATGTCCTTGGCCGCCAGGGTCAGGTCCTTGCCCGCGGCCACGTCGGAGGCGCCGATGGTCAGTTGATCGCCGGCACTGATCAGCAGATTGCCGTTCTTGGCACCGACCGCCGAGGCCACCTGGGTGGTGCTCTCGGTGCTGCTGTCGCTGCTGCTGCGCGACTTGCCGTAGCCGAGGCTGGCCACGCCGCCGGAGAAGCTGGCGCTGAAGCCAGACTTCTTCTGGGCGCTGCTGTGCGCCTCGCTGCTCTGGTCCTGCGCCGAGACGATGGCCACATCGTTGCCGGCCACCAGGCGCGCGTCCTGCTGGGCCAGCACGGTCGAGCCGACCACGGCGATGTCGTTGCCTGCCTTGATCTGCACGCTGCCAGCGTCCAGCGAGGTGCCGACGGCCAGGCTGTCGTGCCACTCGTCATGTGTCGTCGTGGTCTTGCTGGACAGGAAGCCCTTTTTCTTCTTCTGCATGTCCTGCACGGCGTCGTGCTGCTCCTGTGCGGTGAGCAGGTTGACGTCGTTGCCGGCGGACACCGCCAGCGCGCCCTTGTCGGTGAACAGGTTGGCCGCAGTCAGGTTCACGTCGTGGCCGGACTGCAGGGCGATGTCGCCGCCGGCGGTGAACTCGCTGCCGTGGACGGTCTCGTCGCGGGTGCTGGTGGTCTGCTTGAAGCGCTTGCGCGTCTCCAGGGTGGTGCTGCTGTCGACCGTGGTCAGCGTGGTGCTGTTGAGGTCGTTGCCGGCGACCACGGCCAGGCCGTTGCCGGCGTCGAGCTTGGCGGCGGTCAGGTTGACGTCGTGGCCGGCGCTGAGCACCAGGTTGCCACCGGCGGTGAGTGCCTGCTGGTCGAGGTCCTGGGTGGTCGTGGTGGTGACGACCCTGGTCTTGCCCTGGCGGCTCTGGTCGGTGACGGTGCGGCTGTCGCCCAGCACCGAGGTCACGTTGAGATCGTGCCCGGCCGCGGCGATCAGGTTGCCATCGGCCTTCACTTGGGCCTGGCGGATGGTGAGGTCGTTGCCGGCGGACAGTTGCAGGCTGCCGCCGGTAGCGATGCTGGTGCGCACCGTGGCCTTGCCGTTGGCATCGGCGACCGGGGTCAGCGACAGGTCGTGCCCAGCCTGCAGGGCGGCGTCGCCACCGGCGGCGATCGCCACGCCGTGCAGTTGCAGGTCGTTGCCGGCCTGCAGGGACAGGTTGTTGCCGACCATCAGGCTGGTGCCGGCGCCGTCGTGCAGCTCCCCCCTCTCGCTTGTGCTTGCGGTGGGTTGCAGAATCAGGTCACGCCCGGCCTGCAGCGCGGCGCTGTTGCCTGTCTGGAGTGTGGTTCCGGTGAGGCTGATGTCGCGCCCCGCCTGCAGCAGCAGGTTGCCCTGCGCCACGATGCTGGAGCGCCCGTTCATGGCATCGCCGCTGGTACTGCTGGTCAGGTCACGGCCAGCGCTGAGCCACACGTCGCGGCCAGCGATCTGGCCGCCGAGGTTGAGCAGGTCCTGCTTGGCCTGCAACGCCACGGTACCGCCGGACACGATACGGCCCTGGTTGAGCAGGTTACCGGCGGTGGCGCTGACGTTGGCGCCACTGATGGTGCCGCTGTTACTCAGGTTGGCCGTAGCGTTGAGCACGGCGTCGCCTGCGCCGCCGGCCAGCAGTACGCCGTCGCTGCGCAGGGTCAGCGCGGTCTTCGACGACAGGTATACCACCGGCACCAGCACCTTCTGGCCCTGGTACTCCTGTTCCACCATCCACACGATGTCGTGGGTCAGCGCGGCGACCTGGTCAGCGGTCAGCGCCACGCCCACGCTCAGGTGCAGCGTGCCGGCCTCGGCGACGCCGCCGTCGAGCAATGCGCGGTACTGGGCCACGCCGTCGGCGTAGTTGCCCAGGTAGCGGCGGCCGGTGAGCTGGGTGATCTGGTCCAGCACCAGCCGCTGTTCGTAGAAACCATCGCCCAGGCGGGTCTGGGTCCACTGCGGATCCACGCCGAGCTTGTCGAGCAGGTAATCGCTGCTGATGAAGTTGTTGTAGTCGACGAAGCGCGGATCGGTCTCGATCAGGTAGCGGCGGCCGGGGGCGCTGGTGTTGGCCTTCACCCCGCCCAGGCCGTTGGCGGCGCGACCCAGCGTGTTGACGCTGGCGCCGCTGCTGCCGACCAGGCGGTACAGCCCGCCCATCGGCAGCACGATGTTGCCCAGCGGCGCGCCGACGCCGCCGACCACCTGCGGCACCTGGCCGGTGCCAGGATCGATCTGCTGGTACTGGCCGGGCACGCTGCCGGCGGTCAGCACCGCCTGCGCCGTGCCGGCCTGGACCTGGCTGCGGCCGCCGCTGCCGGCGCCGCCGAGCTGGGCCTGCACGCCGCTGGCCTGGACCTGGGACGCAGTGGCGCTGCTGCCACCGACCAGGGTGGCCTGGCCGTCGTCGATGCGGATGGCACCGAGGCTGGCGGTGGCGATATGGTTGCCGACGTTGGCCTTGGTGGGCGTCGCAGCCGTCTGCGCCTGCACGGCGATGCCGCCGGCGCCGCCAGCGCTCTGCGTGCCGCGACGGTTCAGCGCGCCACCCTGGGTAGCATTGAAGGCGGCGCCACTGATGCTGCGGCCGTCGCTGCCGACCGCGCCGTTGCTGATGGTGGCGCCGTTGATCGCGATGCCCTGGCCGCCGGTCATGTTGGCGGCGAGGGCGATGTACGTGTTCTGCAGTGTGCCGGTTCCAACGACTGACGCTCGCGTGCCGCCAATGCTGCCGGTTCCCGACTGCGATTCGGAGTCGTCGATGCTGCAGTACATCTTGCCCGGCGGCGGCGTGCAGCCGCCGGAACGGGGGCTGTCGGTGTACTCGGTGTCCGTGTAGTTCACCGTCTGCTTCAGCGCCAGCGCCTGGTTGAGCACGTTTTCGTTGCCGCCGATCATGCCGTCGGACAGACCGGACACGCCGCGCTGATTGACCCACAGACCGCCGCCCGCGGCGATCGCGGAGGCAGTGTTGGTCACGCTGCCGGACAGCGCAATGTTGCCCCCCGCCACGATCCGGCCTTCGGCGCTGGCCGCAGTCACGCGTTCGCGCGACTGCGCGTCGAAGGTCCGGAACAACCCGAGATTGTGGCCACGATGGCCGGCAGGTTCCGGGTCGTTGCGCAGCTCCTGCTCCGGCATCGCTTGGTTCGCCGCGGCGCGCTCATCCGCCGTCATGGCCGAGGTTGCCGTAGTAATGGCGCGCCGCCGGTTGTTGATCTGATTGGCCGCGATCAGGATGCTGCCATCGGCCTCGATGCTGCCGGAGACGTTGTCCAGCGTGCCGGTGCGCGCGGTGAGGGTACCGTTGCCGTCGCGCGCGGCGCCGATGGCGATGTTGCCGAGGCTGAAGATCTTCGCGTCGCGGTTGACCAGTTGGTCGCGCACCAGCAGGGTCATGCCGCTGGTGGCGCCGATCAGCGCGCTGCCATAGGCGGCGTTGTCGGTGGCGCCGCCCAGGTCGGCGCCGTTGACCAGGGTGCCGGTGTCCACCAGCACGTTGCCGCCGACCAGGCTGCCGGTGTTGGACACCGACCCGGCAGTGACCTGCAGGTTGCCGCTGGCGGAGAGGTCGCCGGCGTTGCTGACACTGCCGCCGGTGTTCAACTGCACGTTGCCCGAGCGCATGCTGGCGCCGGCCACGTTGTTGATGCTGCTGGCATTGATGCCCAGGCTGCGCCCGGCCTGCAGCGCCGAGGCGTTGACGAAGTTGCCGCCCACCGCAAGGCGGAAGTCGCCGTTGCTGGTGATGTCGGCACCGGCGCGATGGGTGTAATCGCTGCGGATGGTCAGGTCGAGCAGGTTCTGGCCGAGGATGCTGCCGCCGCCGTCGAAGCCGACGGTGTCGATCACCACGTCGCCCGCGCCGCCGGCGCTGCTGCCGGCGCCGATCTGCCCGCCGCTGTTGCTCAGGCTCTGCAGATTCAGGCGCACCGCCTGCTCGGCCTTGATCTTGCCGTTGCGGTTGTCGAGCGTGGCGCCGCTCCGCTGCAACAGCATGCTGGCGCCGGCGTAGACGCTGCCGCCCTGGTTGTCGAGCGCGTTGGTGTTGGCGACCAGGTCGCCGCCGGCCACCAGTTGCCCGCTGCCGTTGGCGATGCTGGCGGCGTCGAGCACGACGCTGCCGCGCCCGCCCAGGCTGCCGCCGACGTTGCGCAACTCGCCGCCGGTGGTGAGCCGGGTCAGGCCGCCGCCGTTGTTGACGACGCTGCCCTGGCTGTTGTCGATGCGGCCGCCGGACAGGGTCATGGCGTTGCCGCTGTCGAGCTGGCCGCCGCTGTTGAGCAGCGCGCCGGTGACGGCGACGCTGAGGTCGCGGGCGGCACCGATGCGGCCGCTCTGGTGGTTGTCGAGCTGGCCGCGCGCGGTCAGCGCCAGGTCGCGTCCGGCCTGCAACGTACCGCCGCTGTTGCTCGCATTCTCCGCGTTCACGGTCAGATCGGTACTGGCGCCGATCACGCCCGCGTCGTTGTTCAACGTATGCGCCAGATCCACGCGCAGGTCGCCACCCGCACCGCCGCTGCTCAGCGCCTGCATGGTGCCGCCGCGGTTTTCGAGGCTGTCGGCGCGCAGCACCAGGCTGCCGCCGGCGGCTTGCACCACGCCAAGACGATTGTCGAGCGCACCGCTGCCCAGTTGCACATTCAAGCCGCGTGCGGACACGCTGCCGCCGATGTTGCCCAGGCCGGCCGCGGTGACGCTGGCATCGCCGGCGGCGGCGATGACGCCGCCCTGGTTGTCGAGCGTGTTACCGGTGCTGAGCTGCAGCTGGCCCTGGGTGAGGATGCGACCGCCGGCATTGCCGAGGGCGCCGCTGCTGCTGACCGTGAGCGTGCCGCTGCCGGCGTGTTCGATGCGCCCTTGCGCGTTGTTGATCGACGCCGCGCCCAGTTGCAGGTCGCTGCCGTTGCTGACCAGGCGGCCGCCGCCGTTGTCGAACGCGCCGGTGACGGCGATGCGGGTGGTGCCGCTGCCGCTCTGCACCAGGCTGCCGCTGCCGTTGCGCAGCGTCGCCGCGCCCAGGTCCAGGCCCGCCGCCTGCAGCGTGCCGCCGACGCCGTTGAGCGCGCTGTTGTCCAGCGCGCCACCGGCGCGCACGGTGAGCAGGCCGCCGGCCAGCAGGTCGGCGCCGCGATGGTCGACGTCGCCGCTGGCGGTCAGCGTGGCGTTGCCGCCGACGCGGGTGGTGCTGCCGGCCAGCGCGAGTTGCGTGGCGTCTGCGGCGAGGTTGCCGGCGGCGATCAGGCGGCCGCTGGCGCTGAGCGTGCCATCGGCATGCAGGGTCAGCGCGCCACTGTTGCCGAGGCTGCCATCGGCGCGCACACCGGCCGCGGCAACGCCGCCGATAGCGACATCGGCGCCGCTCAGGCGCAGGTTGCCGCTGGACAGGGTCTGCCCGGCGTTGTCGATGCGCTGGCCCTGCAGCGCGATGTCCGCACCGCTGACGACGCCGCGCTGGAGTACGGCGGCATCGCTGCCGAGCACGACCTGGTTGGCGTTGAGGGTACCGGCCACGGTCAGATCGCCATGCGCCTGCAGTTGCAGCGTGGTCGCCGCGCTCAAGGCGCCGCTCTGGGTCAGCGCGCCGCCGGCCTGCGCGCTGAACCCGCCGGCCGAGGCCAGGGTGCCGCCCAGGTTCAGGTCGCCCTGGCTGACCAGGGCCACGTCGCCGGTTTCGCTGCCGAGCTGGCCGCTGCTGGCGACGCTGGCCGCCTGCACGCGCAGGGCGCTGCCGGCGATCAGGTCGCCGCGATTGTCGACCGCACCGTTGGCGGTCAGCGCCAGGCGCTGCACGCCGTAGCTGCGCCCGGTCTGCTGCAGCGAACCGACGTCCAGCTGCAGGCGCTGGCGCGCACGCAGCGCGCCGGCGTTGCTGAGCAGGCCGCTCACGGTGAATGTGGCGTTGCCCAGGGCGGCGAGCAGGCCGCTGCTGCTATTGGTGGCGCTGGCGGCGGTGAGCGTCAGGTCGCTACCGGCGACGACCTGGGCGGCGTTGTCAAGCGCGCCGGTGGCGCGCAGGTCGAGCGTCGAAGCGGACTGCACCAGGCCACCGAGGGTGAGGTCGCCGGTGCTGGTCATCGCCAGCGTGGTACCGGCGTCGACCGTACCCTGGCTGTCGATGGCCGCGCCGCTCAACTGCAGCGCGCCGGCGCTGTGCAGCACGCTCTGGCTGCCGCTGCGCAGGGTGCCGCCGGCCTGCAGGGTGGCGCCCTGGCCGGCGCTGACGCTGCCGTTCACCTGCAGGTCGCGCTGCGCCTGTGCCTGCAGCCCCTGCGTGGTGGCGAGCTGGCCGCCCAGCGCCATGTCGCGCCCGGCGCGCAGGTCCAGCGCCTGTGCGCTGAGCGTGCCGGTCTGCAGCAGATCGCCCTGCGCCTGCGCGCTGAGTGCGGTGGCGGCGGCGACAGTGCCGCCCAATGTCAGATCACCCTGGCTGGTCAGCGCCACCTGGCCGCTCTGGCTGCCGAGCTGGCCGGTAGTGGCGATGCGCGCGGCGTCGAGCTGCAGGTCGCGCTTGGCGATCAGCTCGCCCTGGCTGTCGATGGCGCCGCTGGCGCGCAGGCTCAGCGTGGCGCCGGCGTAGGCCTGGCCGCTGTGCTGCAGATCACCGACCTGCAGGGTCATGGCCTGGCCGGACTGCAAGATGCCGGCGTTGACGAGGGTGCCGGCGGTGGTCAGGGCCAGCGTGCCCTTCGCGGCGAGGCTGCCCCCTTGGACATTGGCGATGCCGGCGGCAGCGACGCTGAGGTCGCGGCCGGCCAGCACCTGCGCGGCATTGGTCAGCTGGGTGCCAGCGGTGAGCGCGACGTCGCGCCCGGCCTGGGCGACGCCGGCCACGGCCAGGGCGCCATCGCTGCGCAGGGCCAGATCGGTGGCGGCGTCGAGCATGCCGCGGCTGTCGAGGCTGCCGCCTTGCAGGGTGATGGCGCCGGCCGTGCTCTGCAGCACCGCCGCGTTGCCGGTGGCGACGCTGGCGCCTTGCAGTTGCAGATCGCCGGTGGTCAGGGCCTGGCCGTCGATGCGCAGCGCGCGTTGCGCCTGCAGCGTGGCGCCGGTGGCGCTCTGCAACCCACCGGCGACGCCGACATCGCGTCCGCTCAGGGCGATCGCGCGCGCCTTGGCCACGCCGTCCAGGCGCAGGTCGCCCAGCGCAGTGGCGTTCAAGGCCTGCGCGGCGATCACGCTGCCGCCCAGCTGCAGGTCGCCCTGGCTGGTGAGCGTGACCTGACCGTTCTGGCTGCCGAGCTGGCCGCTGTTGCTGAGGCTACCCACGTCCACCAGCAGGTCGCCGCCGGCGATCACGTTGCCGCGGTTGTCCAGCGCGCCGCTGCTGCGCAGCGTCAGCGCCTGGCCGGTGGAGAGCGTGCCGCTGTGCTGCAGGCTGCCGACCTGCAGCGTCAGCGCCTGCTCGCCGCGCAGCAGGCCGGCGTTGTCGAGCAATCCATCGACGTGCAGATCCAGCCCGCGGCCAGCGGCCAGCGTGCCGGCGGCGCGGTTGACCGCGCTGCCCGCCTGCACCTGCAGATCGCGCCCGGCCACCACGCGGGCGCTGTTGTCGAACGCACCGGCGGCGGTCAGCAGCACGTCGTTGCCACCCTGGGCGATGCCGGCCAGGCGCAACGCGTCCTGGCTGTGCAGGGTCAGGTCGGTGCCGGCGTCGAGCGCGCCCTGGCTGTCGACGCTGCCACCTTCCACGGCGATACCCGCGGTGCTCTGCAGCACCGCGGCGCTGCCGGTGCCGACGCTGGCGCCGCGCAGCTGCACGCTGCCGCCGGCCAGCGCCTGCCCGTCCAGCTGCAGCGCGCGCAGCGCCTGCGCCTGCAAGGTCGACGCACTTTGCACCGTGCCGGCCATGCTCAGATCGCGCCCCGCTTCCAGTTGCAAGGACTGCGCCTTGCTGGTGCCGGCGTGCAGCAGATCGCCCGCCGCCTGCAGGCGCAGCGCTGTACCGGCGATCTGGGTGCCGGTCACTTGCAGATCGCCGGCGCTGACGACGCCGAGCTGTCCATCCTGGCTGCCGAGCTGGCCGCTGCTGGTCACGCTGCCGGCGCTGATCTCCACGTCGTGCTTGCCGATCAGGTCACCGCTGTTGGTCAGTGCGGTGGCCGCCTGCACGGTCAACGTATCGCCGGCATAGCTGCGTCCACTCTGTTGCAGGCTGCCGACGGTCAATTTCGCGGCCTGGCCGGCCTGCACCAGGCCGGCGTTGTCGAAGTTGCCCTGCACGCTGGCATCGAGCGCCGCCTGCGCGAGCCACTGGCCTTGCGCCTGGTTGCGGGCGCTGGCGGCGGTGAGCTGCAGCGCGCGCCCGGCGAACACCTTGGCCTGGTTGTCGAGGGTGCCGCCGGCCAGCACCGCGACGTCGCGCCCGGCCTGGGCGATGCCGGCCAGGTGGATATCGCCCGTGCTGTGCAGGCGCAGATCGGTGCCCGCGTCCAACGCGCCCTGGCTGTCCAGCGCGGCGGTGTCCACCTGCAGCGCGGTGGCGCTCTGCAGGATGGCGCTGTTCCCCAACGCGACGCTGGCGGCGTTGACGCCGACCGCGCCGCTCGCGCTGGCCTGGCCGTCCACGCGCAGCGCACGTTGCGCCTGCAGTTGCAGGGTGTCGGTGCTCTGCACGGCGCCGGCCACGCCCAGGTCGGCCGCAGCGGCGAGCTGTACGCCGGCCGCCCGCAGGCTGCCGCGCTGCTGCAGATCGCCGAGCGCCTGCGCGTTCAAGGCGCCGGCGGCCACGACCACGCCATCGAGCTGCACGTCGCCGCGGCTGTTCAGCACGACCTGGCCGCGCTGGCTGCCGAGCTGGCCGCTGCTGGCCAGGCTGCCGGCATCGAGCTGCACGTCGCCGCCGCCGACCAGGTCGCCCTGGTTGGCAACGGCACCATCGACGCTCAACGTCAGCGTCGTGCCGGCATTGGCCGAGCCGGTCTGCGCGAGGCTGCCCGCGCGCAAATTGAGCGCGCCGCCCGCATACACGTGACCGTCGTTGGACAGCGCGCTGGCGCTGCTCAGGCTGACATCGCCGGCCACCGACAGGCTGGCGCCAGCGGCGTTGCTGAGGCTGCTGGCGTTGGCGCTGAGCGCGCCGCCGGCCACGACCTGGGCCTGGTTCTGCAGCGCCCCGGCGCTGCTCAGCGCGAGATCGCGACGCGCCTGCACGGTGCCGGCCAGCGACAGGTCGCCGGCGCTGCGCAGCGCCAGGGTCGTGCCGGCATCCAGCACGCCGGCCTGGGCGATGCTGGCGCCGTCCAGCGCCAGTGCGCCGCCGCTCTGCACCTGCCCGCTTTGCAGCAACGCGCCCTGCGCGTGCAGCGTGGCGTTGCCGCCGGCCGCCAGGGTGGCGCTGCTGCGCAACTGGCCATCGGCGCTCAACTGCAGATCGCCATCGGTGCGGACCACACCGTCCAGCGTGGCGTCGCCCACCGCCTGCAGTTGCGCGCTGCCCGCGCCCAGGGTGCCCGATTGCAGCAAGGCGCCGCCGGCCTGCGCGGTCAGCGCGCCCTTTGCCGCCACCTGCCCGGCCAGGGCCAGGTCGCCGCGGCTGCGCAGGGCGACGTCGCCGCCCTGGCTGCCGAGTTCGCCGCTGCTGCGCAGTTGCGCGGCGTCCACGCGCAGCGCCGCGCCGGCCACCAGGCTGCCGCTGTTGTTCAGCGCCGCAGTGCTGGCGAGCGTGGCGTTGCGCCCGGCGTAGCTGCCGCCGGAGTTGCCGACGCTGGCCGCGTCGATGCGCAGGTCGCGTCCGGCATACAGGGTGCCGGCGTTGTCGAGCGCGCCCGGCGTCGCCAGCGCGATGTCGCCACCGGCCGAGACCACCGCACCGGCCGCATTGCCGATCGCTGCCGCGCCCAGGTCCAGGCGCCCGCCGGCGCTGAGCTGGCCGAGCGTGTCCAGGCGGCCGCCGGCCTGCACGCTGGCGTCCTGCCAGGACTGCGCAAGGCCGGACAGGCGCATGTCGGCGTCGCTGCGCAGGCGCAGGCCCGCACCGGCGTCGAGCACGCCGGCGGCATCGATCCGCGCCGCCTGCACCGCGAGGCTGCCGGCGCTCTGCACGGTGCCGCCGCGCTGCAGCCAGGCCGCGCCGGCCTGCAGCTGCGCCGCGCCACCGGCGTAGGCGCTACCGCTGCTGCGCAATTCGCCGCTGGCACTCAGCGCCAGATCGCCGCCGCTGTAGAGGCTGCCGCCGGCGTCCAGCTCCGAGCCGAACAGGGTGATGGCGCCGGCGCTGCTGCGCCCGCTGTGCGCCAGCGTGCCGCTGGCCGCGGCATCGAGCAGGCCATGGGCGATGGTGTCGCCGCTCAGCGCCAGTTGCGCGGCGCGCAGGCGCACGCCGGCCTGCTGCGAGCCGAGCACGCCTTGCTGGCTCAGCGCGCCGGCCGAGCGCAGGTCGACGTCGTCGCGGGCCACCGCGGTGCCGGCCAGGCTCAGCTGGCCGGCGCTGTCGATCTGCAGGCTGCCGCTCTGCGCGGACAGGGTGCCTCGGCTGACCACGCCCACACCGGCTTCGGTGGCGATCAGGCGGATGCGGTCGGCGTACATGCCGCCCAGGTACGCCACGTCGATGCCGATCGCCGGCGGTGCGCCGTCGCTGCCCGGCAGCACCTCCAGCAGCATGCCGTCGTAGCCGATACGCTGCGCACCGGCGCTGGCCAGCAGATCCTTGGCCCACACCGAACCGCCCACGCTCAACTGCCGCGACAGCAGATCCAGGCGGTCCACGTTGTACGCGTCCAGACCGTTGCTGCCGACGCTCAGCGCGCCGCCGGTGATGGAGAAACCGTTCAAGGCGCCATCGGCGCCGAGCAGCGGCGTGCCGGTGGCCAGGGTGACGCGCGAGGTGTTGAGGAAGCCGCAGCCGTCGCAGACGATGCCGTTGGGATTGGCGATCACCAGCTGCGCCTTGGCCCCGGCGATCTCGGTATAGCCCTGCAGGCGGCTGGTGGTGGAGGTGACTTCGTTGAGGATCAGCGTGGCCGCGCCGCTGTTCTTCAGGTTGTCGTTGCCGGCGATGTAGCCGCCCAGTTCGGTCTTGGAGATCTGCGCGCTGTTGTTGAGGATCAGGCCGTTGCTGCCGACGTCGAAGCGCGAATAGCGGTTGTGCGAGACGCCGCGCGCGTTGGGGGCGACGATGTCGACCACCGGCACGCCGTTGGCGGCGGCCTGCTGGCCGGGCTGGCGCCCGTCCGGATTGGCGACCGGTGCGACCTGCGCGTACAGCGGCAGCGAGGTCCAGGTGACGGTGCAGCACAACAGCGCGGCGAGGCCGCGCTTGAGCGGCTCGAGCAGGCGGTGGCGGCGGTCGTCGTTACGGTCCATGTGCATCGTCGTCTCTCTCGTGCCGCACACCGCGGCAAAACCCATCGCGTTGCCTGCCGCCGGCCGGCGGCAGGACGTGTCAGAACTGGTAGATCAGGCGCACGCCGTAGGCCGGCTGCGCGCTGTGGAAGTCGCGCGGTGCGTGCAGGTCCCAGCCGGCGAAGCCATCCCAGCTGAGTCCGCCGCGCGCGCCACGCACGCCGACGAAGCCGCCGACCAGGCTGCGCCCGGCCAGGCCGGCGGCGCTGGGCCCCGCGATGCGGCCGGCATCCACGCCCAGGTACGGGGTGATGCCCAGGCGCTGCACCGGCAGGTTGAGGGTGTTGCGCCAGTACGCGCCGCGCTCGGCGCCGAGGGTGCGTTCGCCGTCGAAGCCGCGCACGCTGTAGCGCCCGCCCAGGGTGATGAATTCCGAACCCAGCAGCAGTTGCGGGGAGGTCTGCGCATGCAGGCTGCTGTCCCAGCTCATCGCCACCTGGCCCAGCGCGAACGGCAGGCCGGCGCTGACATCCAGGGTGGTGACGCCGTAGCGGTAGCCGGGGAAGCCCACCGCCGGGTCGTAGCCGGTCCATTGCCCGTCGAACCACGGGGTGCCGCGGCGGTGCCCAACGCGCGTGTCCAGCTGCAGCTTGCCCAGGTAATGGCGATGGCTGAGGTAGAACTCGGCACTGGTGGTGTGGCGGCGCTGGATGCCGATCTCCACGCCGTCCAGGTAGCTGCGCGCCGCGCGCTTGGCCACCACCATGCCCAGCGTGGTCTTGCTGGTGCCGGTGCGGTGGATCACCCGCTGCAGATCCAGTTGCGCGCTGTCGGAGCTGCCGCTGGACTGGAAGCTCTGGCGGAAACCCTCCACCTGTTGGTGGTAGCGATAGGACGACAGCGACAGCGAGAGGGTCCACCAGCCCCAGGGCACGCTGTAGGACAGGCTGTTGCCGCGGGTGCCGCGCGCGGCGCCATCATCCACCAGGTCGTGGTTGTAGCCGATCGAGAGCAGGTCGTTGATGCCCAGCGGTGCATCCAGGGCGAAATCGACGCCGCCCTGGTAGCGCCCGGTCGCCTGCACGCCCGAATCGTCGGCATTGAGCACCGCGCGCCAGCGCCGACTGCGCTGCACGGTGATCAGCAGGTCCGACTCGCCGGGCTGCTCGCCCGGGGCGATGTCGATCTTGGCGTCCTGCGACGGCACCCGCTTGAACTGCTCCACGCCCTGCTCGATCGCGCGCAGGTCGAGCACGTCGCCCGGCCGCAGCGGCAGCGCGCCGCGCCAGAACACGCGGCCGTCCGCCGACTGCACCCGCACCTGGCGCAGGCGCCCGGGCAGCAGTTCGAAGCGCAGCTCACCGCGGGACAGGTCCTGCGCGGGCACGCCGAGGCGGGTGGTGACGAAGCCGCGCGCGACCAGTTGGTCCAGCGCGCGGCGGCGGATCAGGTCGATGCCGGCCGTGCCGATGCAGCGACCTTCGTAGCGACGCAGCGACTGCCACAGCCAGGAAAAGCGGGCTGCGTCGGGACCGCCGCCGCTGAGGCGGACGTGCTGGATCGGGAAGCACAGCGCTTCGGTCGGCAAGACGGTGCTGCGCATGTCCGCCGGCGCTTCGGCCTCGCGCGGGCCCACGAACGGCGCCTGCCGGTCCTGCTCCTGCTGGCGCTGGACCTGCTCGGCCTGGCGCAACTGTTCCTGGCGATCGAGCGTGCTCGGCGGGTCCTGCGCCTGCGCCATGGGCACGCTGGCAAGCAGGCACGCAGCCAGCACAATGCGAGAAGCTCCTTTTCTCCGGCGATCCACTGCGACGTCCCCTGTGACGCTTCCCGCGTTTGCCTGCGGTGCAGGCGCGATCGCGTCGCAGCGCACCAGGCGCCGCGTCGCACGGTTTTCCATACTTGGAAGTGTGGTGGAAACCACAGTGCGGCGGCATCGGGAGGCTCCCGACACGCTGTCGGTAAATTCCCTGCAAAACAGGCGCTTGCGAGAATTTCATCACCCTCGCAAAGGACTTACGTCACAACTGGCGCGCGATCCACGGCGGCTGCCACACTCTTGGCTCACACCTCGAAGGGCTCGCATGCTGCCGCTCCTCCTCCTGCTGGCCCTGGCCTCGCCCGCTGCGCCCGGCGCCGTGCCCGCCCCCAGCGCCGCGACGCCGACACCGACGGACTGCCGCGCGGCATCGGCCGTGCCGTCCGATACCGACGTCTGCGATCCACGCCGCGGCCTGCTGCATCTGGCCTATCGCGCGGGCCGTGTGGTGCTCCAGCTGCCCGGACGCACACCCGCCGTGCTGGAGACCATTCCGCGCGCCTACGCACCGGAGCGGATCGGCGCCGAACGCGCCATCCGCCTGCTGCCGACCCGGTTGCAGCCGTATCTGGCGCGCGACCACCTGCTGTACCTGTCGGTGCGCCGGTCCTCGCCCGGGGACGGACATGGCTACTGCGGCGCCGGGGCGGAGATGGCGCTGACCGTGGTCGACCTGCACGGGGCGCCTTCGATCCTGGCGCGGATACCGGTGTCCAGTTGCCTGGACAACATCGACCTGGACGCGCCCGACCTCGAGGACCTGACGCCCTACGCCGTGCGCGATGGCCGCCTGCGCATCCGCTTCAGCGCCTATGCCGGCCACGACGATGCCGGCCCCGTCGAGGCGGTGCTCGCCCCGGACCTGCACGGACTGACGTTCGCGCCCTGAGCGCGGCAGCCCGCCTGCGCCACTGCGCGCCGCGCCTGTCATCGCAACCGGCTAAAATCCGCGGTTCATTTGCCCAGGTTCCCACGCCCGATGACGCCGATCGCCCGCACCGCACTGGCCTGCGCCGTGCTCGCCCTGTCCGCCTGCAAGCCGCAGGCGCAGGTCGCCGACCCCACCGCCAAGCCGGCCGCCCCTGCCGCTGCCGCCACGCCCGCAGCTGCCACGCCGGGCGCCGCCGACGACAACCTCAACGCAGTGCTGTGGATGCAGCGCTCGGCCGAGTACCAGGCCCTGGCCGAGCAGACCTATCGCGCCGCCGCCGACCGCCTGGATGCGGCGCTGAAGGAGCCGAACTGGGACGCGCTGGTCCCGGAGGAGCGCGGCAACGCCGCCGCCGGATTGAAGCCGGCGGTGGTGATGGACGTGGATGAAACCGTACTGGACAACTCGCCGTACCAGGCGCGGCTGATCCGCAACGGCAAGGAATACGACGAGGTCACCTGGGACCAGTGGGTCGCCGAGAAGAAGGCCAAGCCGATTCCCGGCGTGGTCGATTTCGCCAAGGCCGCCACCGCCAAGGGCGTCACCGTGCTGTACGTGACCAACCGCGCCGTGCACCTGACCGACGCGACCCTGGCCAACCTGCGCAGCGCCGGCCTGCCGGTGGCCGACAACAGCGTGCTGCTGGGCCTGGGCACGGTGGTCAAGGATTGCGAGCAGAACGGCTCGGAGAAGAACTGCCGGCGCAAGCTGGTCGGCCAGCAGTACCGCGTGCTGATGCAGTTCGGCGACCAGCTCGGCGACTTCGCGCAGGTGGTGGCCAACACCCCGGAAGGCCGCGCGCAGTTGCTGCAGCAGTACCACGACTGGTTCGGCGAGCGCTGGTGGATGCTGCCCAACCCCAGCTACGGCTCCTGGGAGCCGGCGCTGTTCAACAACGACTTCACCCAGTCGCGTGCCGCCCGCCACCAGGCCAAGGTGCAGGCGCTGGAGCTGGCGCAGTGAGTCGCGCGCCGCTGGCGCTGGCGCCGCACGAGCGCCTGATCTTCGCCCTCGACGTGCCCGGGCGCGGCGAGGCGCTGGAGTGGACCGAGCGGCTCGGCGATGCGGTGGCCTTCTACAAGATCGGCATGGAACTGCTCGCCTCCGGCGAATACTTCGACGTGCTGGACACGCTGGCCGGGCGCGGCAAGCGGGTGTTCGTGGACCTGAAGTTCTTCGACATCCCGGCCACGGTGGGCGGGGTGATCCGGCGGCTGTCGCAGTGGCCGGTGGACTACTGCACCATCCACGGCTGGCACCCGCCGATGATGCAGGCCGCGGCCGAGGCCAACGGCAGCGACATGCGCCTGCTGGCGGTGACCGTGCTGACCTCGATGGGCCGCGCCGACCTGGCATCGATGGGCATCGACCGCGCGCCGGAAGACGTGGTGGTGGAGCGCGCACTGGCCGCGCAGGCGGCCGGCATCGACGGCGTGATCGCCTCCGGCCAGGAAGCGGCACCGATCCGCCGCGCCACCGGCGCCGGCTTCTCCATCGTCTGCCCCGGCATCCGCCCGGGCGGCCCGGTCGGCGACGACCAGCAGCGCACCGTCGGCGTGGCCCAGGCCTTCGCCGACGGCGCCGATGCGATCGTGGTCGGCCGGCCGATCCGCCAGGCGGCCGATCCGCGCGCTGCCGCCGAGGCGATCCAGCGGGAGATTGCGCTGACATTGGCCGGCGGCGCTGTCAGTTGATTTAAAATCAATGACTTAGAAAGCAACTTCTAAAGCATTGCTTTAGCTTCGGCGTGCCGGTAGCATGCCCAGCGTCCGGCTCTGCCGGAGATGTGCCATACCGTTCTCCGGCTTCGGTCGGATTTGAAGAGGCCCGCGCCTGGTGCGCGTGGCCTCTTTTTTTGTGCCCGCGCGGCGCCGGCCGTGCTCACACAGGCCTGGCCGCGCAATAGCGGTCGATGAAGGCCTGGTGCGGCGGCATCGCGTCGGCGCAATGGCCGATCGTCTGCTCGACGCTGGCCATGAAGCGCTCCAGGTCGGCCTGCGGCACCTGGTCCACCAGCGGGTGGTAGGCGCGCGGCAGGATGCCCTGCCCCACCATCACCTGCACCCAGCTGATCTCGGCGAACATCTCGTCGCCGTTGCGGTAGAAGCGGCCGCTGTCGCGGAACAGCGCCAGCGTCTCCTCCAGTTCCGGGGTGATCGGCATGCTGCGGCAGTGCCGCCAGAACGCGCTGTCGTCACGCTCGGTGGCGTGGTAGTGCAACAGCAGGAAGTCGCGGATGCGGTCGAACTCGAAGGCGATGCGCTCGTTGTAGCGCCGCACCAGCACCGGGCTGATGCCCTCGCGCGGGAACAACTCCAGCAGCTTGGAGATGCCGGACTGGACCAGGTGGATGCTGGTCGATTCCAGCGGCTCCATGAAGCCGCTGGCCAGGCCCAGCGCGATCACGTTGCGGTTCCACACCTGCTTGCGGCGGCCGGTGACGAAGCGCAGCGGGCGGGGGTCGGCCAGGGCCGGGCCGTCGAGGTTGGCCAGCAGCGTGGCCGCGGCCTCGTCGTCGCTGATGTGCGCACTGCAGTACACGTAGCCGTTGCCGGTGCGGTGCTGCAGCGGGATACGCCACTGCCAGCCGGCCGCGCGCGCGGTGGCGCGGGTGTACGGCGTGGGCGGGCCGACCTTGGCGCAAGGCACCGCCAGCGCACGGTCGCACGGCAGCCAGTGGCTGAAATCGTGGTAGCCGGTGTGCAGCGCCTGCTCGATCAGCAGGCCGCGGAAGCCGGAGCAATCGATGAACAGGTCGCCGGCGATCGCCTCGCCCGATGCAAGCCGCACCGAAAGCACGTCGCCCGATTCCGGATGCAGCTGCACCTCCTCGACGATGCCCTCGCGCCGGTTCACCCCGCGCTGTTCGGCGTAGCGGCGCAGGAAGCCCGCGTACAACGCCGCATCGAAATGGTAGGCGTAGGCGATGTTGGCCAGCGGCGAGTTCGGCGGCACGTCGGTGGCCGAGGTCATGAACCGGTCGCGCTTGGCGGCGACGGTGTTGAGCGTGTAGGCGCCCAGCGGCCTGGCCTTGCCGGCCAGCGCCTGCTTGAACCAGTACTGCTGGAACGGCAGCAGCCCGAGCGGATGCCCGATCTCGGTGCCGAAGCCGTGCACGTAGGACGTGCCGGGGCGCTGCCAGTCGGCGAACTCGATGCCGAGCTTGAAGCTGCCCTGGGTGTGGCGCACGAACTCGGCCTCGTTGATGCCGAGCAGGTTGTTGAAGGCCTTGATGTGCGGCACGGTGGCCTCGCCGACGCCGACGATGCCGATCTGCTCGGACTCGATCAAGGTGATGCGGTAGTCGGGGCCCAGCACACGCGCCAGCGCGGCAGCGGCCATCCAGCCGGCAGTGCCGCCGCCGACGATGACCAGGTTGCGGAGAGGGGCGGCGATCATGCGTGCAGGGTCCTGTACCGAGGAAAGAGGCGACCGCAAACGCGGACGGGGCCACGCGGCCCCGTCCGTTGAAACCCCACGCGCGCCGGTCGGGCACGCGCGTGGGCCATGCGGTGGATCAGAACTTGGCGCCGATCTCGAAGGTCACCGTCCGCGGCACGTACATGATGTCGCCGGTCTTGTTGATGGTGATGTTCGGATCGAAACGGCCATCGGAGCCGAAATCGTTGTACGAGTACGACGCGTAGTTCTTGAAGTTGAAGGCGTTGAGCAGGTTCACGCGCGCGGTCAACTTGAAGTCGTTGTACACGGTGAAGTCCTTGGTCGCCTGGAAATCGACCGTGCGGTAGCCCCAGATCTTGCCGCCGACCAGGAACTTGCCGCTGCCCGGCGGCACCGCCGCCACCTGCTGGCAGGTCGCGCCGTCCGCATCGGTGTGGCCGTAGCAGGCGATGGTGTTGATCGGCTCCGGCGTCGCCAGCACCACCTTGGCACCGAAGGTCAGGCCCCACGGGCCGTCGATCGAGCCGGAGGCGACGAAGCGGTGCGCCGACACGGCATCGGACTTCACGAACGGATAGTCGTGGATGGTCGCCTTGTCGAACGCGTACGGCTCGTCGATGTTGCGGTTCTGACGCGCGCTGGTGTGGGTGTACGACAGGGTCAGACCCCAGCCCGATTCCTTGGTGTACGGCTTGTCGGCCGACAGCAGCACCTGGCTGCTGCGCTGCTCCAGGCCATTCATGCCCAGGATCGTGTTCTGGTAGCCCGGCACCGGCTGGCCCCACGGGGCGCTGCCGTTCTGGAAGTAGGAACCATCCGGGTAGCGGTTGATCAGCGACATCGCGAAGCCGTCGTAGCTGAGCACGCGCTGGAAGGTCACGTCGGTCTGCCAGTCGCCGACCTGGTTGGTGATGCCGATGCTGTACTGGTCGCTGTACGGCGTCTTCAGGTGATTGTTGAACATGAACAGTTCGGCGCTGCCACTGACGCCGGGGATGGTGTTCAACTGGTCCACGCCATTGAGGTAGCGCGGATCCCACGCGGTGCAGACGCGGTCGCCACGGTAGCACTGGCCGGTAGCCGGGTTCTGGAAGTACACCGCGACCGGCGACAGCGCGGCCTTGCTGGTTTCCAGCGCCAGCTGTTCGAACAGGTTGCGATCGTAGGAGCGGCCGGCACCGCCGTGCAGCACCGAGCTCTCGTCGCCGAAGAAGTCGTAGGAGAAGCCCAGGCGCGGTGCCCAGCCATCCTTGAAGTTCTTGCGGTTGCGACCGGTGCTGATGTAGTCGGCGACATTGATGCCGCTGGGCAGCAGGCGGTTGGCCCAGGGCTGGCCCGGGTTGGCCGGATCATTGGAGTACAGCGCGTTGACGAAGGCCTGCGAGGTGACGAAGTCGGTGTAGGCCGGGCTGTCCTCGTAGTCCCAACGCACGCCGACGTTGATCATCAGCTTGTCGGTCGCCGCCCAGTCGTCCTGGATGTAGATGCCGTACTGCTTGGACGGCGACTCCACCGTGGCCTTCTGGCCGGGGGTGTTGTACGGCGCGACGTAGTCCACGCGATACGGCGTGGCGGCGACGCCGTTGTTGTTGACCGCATAGCTGAACTGCGGGTTGAGCGCAGCGGCATCCTGCGAGGTCAGCTTGATGTCCTTGTAGCTGACGCCCATCTTGATGGTGTGCTCGCCATGCCACTGGAAACTGGTGAAGGTCAGGTCGTTCTGCAGGAACCAGCCCTTCTGGCTCTTGCGCTGCACGTTCAGGCCGCCGGCGGAGCCGGTTTCCAGGAAGGTGTATTCGTCCACATCGGTGGAGCCGGCGCGGGGCGCCAGATACTTGTAGACGATGCCGTTGCCGATGCTCTTCGGATTCGGGTTGTTCTCCGAGTCCTCGGTACCGACGATCAGCTCGTTGAACCAGTTGTCGGCGCTGTGTTGCCAACGGATGTTGGCGCGCTTGTCCTTGTTGATCTTGTTGGTGCCGTGTTCCGGCGTGCTGGTGCCGCCGACGTTGCCGGTCTGGGTCTCGTCGCGGTACTGGCCGCTCAGCTCGATGCGATCGCGATCGGTCGGTTCGAAATCGATCTTGCCGAAGTACAGGTCCTCAGTGAACGGCATGTTGGCCGCACCGAACTGGCTGGACAGGTTGGACGGCAGCAGGCCCACGTACGGCTGCGCCGTGTTGTCCGCCTGCACGCTCTTCGGCACCACGTTCTCCTTGCCTTCGTAGGCGACGAAGAAGTGCATGCGGTCCTGGATGATCGGGCCGCCCAGGGCGAAGCCGTATTCCTTGGTCTGCGAATCGATCTTGCCGTTCGCTTCGTCGGGACGCTTGTCGCGCAGATCCTGGTCGGTGTAACGGTAGAAGGCTTCGCCGTGGAACTCGTTGGTGCCGGACTTGGTGGCCGCGGTGATCGCCGCGCCGCTGATCTGGCCGTACTCCGCCTTGTAGTTGGAGGTGATGACCTTGTACTCGCCGATCGCCAGCTGCGGGAACGGGTTGCCCTGGGTGTCGCTCTGGCCGGCGATGCCGCCGCCCTTGACGTAGCTCTTCTGGCCGACGCCGTCGATGTACAGGTTGCCGGCGCTGGCATTGGACGCACCGCCGCGCAGCTTGGTGTTTCCGTTGCCGTCGATCTGGAACACCATGCCCGGCACGGTGTCGGCGAACTCCAGGAAGTTGCGGGTGGCCTGCGGCAGCTGCTGGATCTGGTGCAGCGACACCACGTTGCCCACTTCCGAGGTCTTGACGTCCTTCAGCAGCGGCGCGCTGACGGTGACGGTGTCCAGGGTGGTCGCGTTGCCGCCAGCGGCGGTGGTACCGGCGTCGAGATCGACGGTGGACGAGGACGCGACCTGCAGAGTCACCGTCTTGGTCACGCCGTTGGCCTCGACCTTGTAGGTGCCCGGCGGCAGGCCGACCACGGTGTAGTTGCCGTTGGCGGCGATGGGCGCGCGGCGCACCGAACCGGTGGCAATGTTGGTGACGGTGACCTCGGTGCCGGCCTGGGCGGCGGCGACCTGGCCGCGCAGGGTCGCGGTGCTGGACTGGGCCATCGCCGGCATCGTGGCGAACAGGCAGGTGGCCAGCGCGCAGCACAGCAGGCTGCGTGCGGGCAGGTTGGAGGCGGAACGCGATTTCTTCATGACTAAAGCCCTCCCAGGGCGGTCAACGGGATCATTGTTGTGTTCTTCTAGGTGGTGCAAAAAACGACATCGGTGCTGCATGCGTCGGTGTCAGTCCATGGCGGTCCCTCGCTGGGCACTGGAAGCACGAACGATGAGTTGCGGAGCGATCGCATTGGCCGCTGCCGCCGACGCCGCCGGAGCGGCATGCGGCTCCAGCGCACCGAGCAGCAGTTGCATGGCGCGGGCGCCGAAGCCGGCGATGTCCACGCGCATGGTCGTCAAGGCCGGATGCACGTAGCGTGCCATCGGCACGTCGTCGAAGCCGGCCAGGGCGATGTCCTCGGGCACGCGCAGCCCGGCATGGGTGAAGGCGAACAGGCAGCCCAGCGCCATCATGTCGTTGGCGGCGAACACCACGTCCGGGCGCTGGCCCTGCAGCAGGGCTTCGCCGGCGCGGTAGCCGGAGGCCTCGTCGAAGGCGCCGGGCAGCACCAGCGGTGCCACCTGCGGGCAGCGCGCGCGCAATTCGTCGCGGTAGCCGCGCAGGCGTTCGCGCGCATCGAAGTTGTCGTCCGGCCCGGCGATGAAGGCGATGCGGCGATGGCCCGCGTCCAGCAGGTGGCGGGTCATGGCGCGCGCGCCGCCGTAGTTGTCGACGTTGAGCACCTGCGCCTCGCCGATGCGCTCGGCGCAGTTCATCAGCACCGCCGGCAGCGCGCCGGGCAGCATGTCGGCCGGGTCCTCGGCATCGCTGGCCAGGGACGGCGACATGATCAGCAGTCCGTCGACGCGCCCGGGCATGCGCCGCACCGCCAGCCGCTGCTGCTCCGGCTCGCCGTGGTAGCTGGACACCAGCAGGTGCAGGCCGCGCTCGCGCGCCACCGTGTCGATGCCGCGGATCAGTTCGGAGAAGAACTCGCCGTGCAGGTCCGGCAGCACCACGCCGATGGTGTGGGTGCGGCGGCTGCTCAGGCTGCGCGCGGCGTGGTGCGGCACGTAGTGCAGGGTGCGCGCGGCTTCCAGCACGCGCGCGCGCACCGACTCGGCCACGTGCTGATGGCCGTTCATGGTGCGCGACACGGTGGCCACCGAGACGTTGGCCAGGCGCGCCACGTCCTTGATGGTGATGTTGGCGCGCGCATCCGGCGCCGGCACGGGGGGCGGACTCACCAGCGTGCCTCCAGGGTCCGGAACGGCTTGGACAGGGTCACGCCGCCGGCGTCGTAGTGGTCGATCCGGCGGCCGTCCACGCGCACCTGGGTCGGCCGCGTGCGCGTCGGCCAGACCACGCGCACGGCGGTGCCGGCGCGCAGGCCGCTGTCGAGTTCGACGCGCAGCCGCCCGTCGCGCTGGCGCGCACGCAGGCCGAGCGTGCCGTAGGCGGTGGGCAGGCGCTGCACGGCCAGGCCATCGTCGGCGAGCCAGGCTGGCGGCACGCCGGGCAGCAGCACCAGCGCATCGTCGCCCTCGTGCATGAGCATGCCGAACAGGGCGCGCGCGTACTCGGCGCCGATCCAGGTATGCGGCATGTCGCCCAGGTAGCGCGGGAAGCGCAGCCGCGACTGCACCACCTCGGCCAGCACCTGCCATTCGAACGGGCGGCGGTCGCGCAGCAGGTCCTGCAGCAGTTCGTCGGCCACCTGCGGCTGGTCTAGATGCACGTAGGTCAGCACGTTGCGCATCTCGTACGGGGTGTAGGCCCACAGCGCATTGGGTTGCTTGCGCTGGCGCACGTCTTCCAGATAGCGCGCGAAGGTGGTGCGCAGCGCCGCCTCCGGCAGCAGGTCCTGCTGGCCGGTGGGATCCAGCGCGATCGAGACGCTGGTCGGATCGCCGTCGCCGAGGTCGGCCGCAGCGGGAATGTAGTCCGCGCCCTTCCACGCCATGGTGGCGCGGATGGAAGCGGCCAGCGAGCTGCGCAGCGCCGCGTACTGTTCGCGCGCCCAGGCGGCGGTGGCGGCATCGCCCAGCGAGTCGGCCAGCCAGGCGCCGTCGTGCCAGCCCTTCAGCGCCCAGTAGTCGTCCCAGTAGCTGTGGGTGGGGCTGGAATAGCCTTCGTGGCTGATCGACGGGGCGAGGATGCCGCGGAAGCGTTCCGGCGCCGGCTGCTCGGCCATGTAGCCGGGCACCAGGGTGCGCTCGCGCAGTTCCTGCAGGAACTGCATCGCCTGCTTCACCTTCGGCAGGTAGGCGCGCACGCTTTCCGGGCCGCCGTCCAGCCGCGCGACGTCGGCGACCAGGGTGATGTACTCGCCCTGGCTGTCGTACTCCAGGTACGAGCCGAAGCCATCGTTGACGCTGCCGTCGTCGTTGAGGATCGGCGAGACCAGCCCGTTCGGGTGCACCGCGTGGTCGCTGTACCACTGCAGGTAGTCGCGCGCGACCTGCGCCTGGCCCATGCGCAGCAGGATCGCCGAGGTGGCCATGCCGTCGCGGATGAAGGAGCGGTTGTAGTTGCGCGGCCCCGGCTGCATCGCCGGGCCGGTCTGGTTGATCAGCATGTACGCGGCCTGCGCGCGCAGCATGTCCACCAGGCTGGCGTCGGGCAGGCGCAGGCCGACGTTGCCCAGGCGCTGCTGCCAGTCCGCGGAGACCTGCTCGGCCAGCGCGTCGAAGCTGCGGCCCGCGTCGCCGCGGCCGGCGGCGAGCAGCGCGTCGCGGTCCAGCGGCGGCGCCGGCGGCAGGCGACCCTGGGCGTCGGCGCTGGCGGTGCCCAGCGGAAACGCCAGCACCACGTCCTGTTGCTCACCCGGCGCCAGGCGCACCGTGTAGTTCAGCATCGCCGCGGCCAGGCCGTCGGCGTCGCGGGCCTGGCGCTGCGCCGGCAGCGTGCCGGCGGCGACGTGGCGGGTGATCTCGGTGGCGCCGTTCGCGCCGAACGCCTCGGCGCCGCCACCGCTGGGCGCGCTCAGCGAGGTCAGCAGCGCGCGGCCGTTGACCTGCACGACGTTGCCGTCGACGGCGACGTCGTGGATCGGCGACAGGCCGCCGTTCTGCCACGGCGGATTCATCTGCATCGGCCGCACCAGCAGCGACAGGGTGCCGCTGACCGGGGTGGTGCCGGTGTTGCGCAGGCGATGGCGCAGCAGCGTCACCGGCTGGCCGTCGCGTTCGATCGCGAAGGTCTCGCTGCGCAGTTCCAGCCCCGGCTGCGGCGACCAGCGCACCGACGGCATCGGCTTCCAACCGTCGCGCAAGGCGTGGGTCAGCGCATGGCCGTCGGCGCCGGCGGCGGTACCGGAGGCGTCGCGCCACAGCGGCTGCACCAGCGGCGCACCCTTCCATGCCTCCAGGTTGCCGTACTCGTCGAAGATCGATTTCTGCCGGCCGGCGTGGATGCCGACCGCGGTCCAGTAGGTCTGCTGCATGTGCAGCGAGGCCGGGAACAACGCGCGGGTGGCGCCGCGCTGCGCGGCGACCTGGTAGCGCTTCATCGGCGTCATCACCGCCTTCGGCCCCAGCAGGCGCAGGCGCGCCAGGGTCGGCGCGACGCCCCCGGGCGCGGCGTCGACGCGCAGGCGCAGCGCGCGCACCGGCAGCGGCGCGGTGCCGGCCAGGTAGGCGCTCTCGCTGTCGCCGGCCTGCGGATCGTCGGCCAGCGTGCGCCAGCGGCCCGCGGCGTCCTGCGCCTGCAGCTGCGCCGCGCCATGCGCACCGGCGAACTCGACGATCAGGCCGGCGCTGTCGAACGCGCGCGGGAAGGCGATATCCAGTTGCCGCGCCTGCACGCCGGTGCCTGGCATCGCCACCGCGGCACCGCCCTGCCACAGCGCCGCGGCGTCGGCCGCGGACACGCCACGCAATTGCGCGGCGCCGGCACCCAGCGGCTCCATTTCGTAGATCGACACGCCCCAGTCGGCGCTGCGCGCGGGCGCAGCCAGGCGCAGGTAGCGGGCCAGATGCGGCGCGAAGAACACGGTCTCGGTGCCGCCCAGCGAGTCGGCCATCGTGTACACCGTGTCCCAGCGCTGGCCATCGCGCGAGGTCTGCAGCAGGAAGCCTTCCGGATTGGAGGTGTCCCATTGCAGGCGCACGCCGCCGACCTGCGCGGCGCGGCCCAGGTCGATCTGGAACCAGTGGCCGGGACTGAAGGCGCCGGCGGTGCGGGTGCTGGCGTCGCCGTCGATCAGATAGCCGATCGCCTGCGCCTTGACCTGCTTGGAGGAACTGGACGCCTGCCATTGCGCACGCGGCGGCAGGCGGCCGTCCTGCGCCTGCACCGGGGCCGTCATCGCAAGTCCGTACAGGACTGCGGACAACACCCAGGCGCAGCGGCGCGCGCCACCGTGACCGAGCACTCGGATGATCTCTGACGAATATCGCACTGGGTCCCCCGGCCAGCACCGCCTCAATCGAGGTGGGCGGACGTTAGCAGCAACTGCAAGCGGTTACATGATGCGTTGCAACATCCGCAATCCACTGGCACATCTGGCCATCTGCCGACATGCCTGTCCCGACACCCCAACACCGGGTCATGAAATGTCCCGCCGCGACAAGCCCAGCCCCCTGGCTGCCTGCCGGTCGTCCCCGCACCGCCGCCCCGCCCGGCTTGCCGGAATCGCCCGCGCCCAGCAAGATGCGGGACGTTTTGGGGAACGAGCCCGCATCGTATGTCGTCCTGCCCGACCCGGGTCATCTCCTCGCGCGCGCTGTGCGTCCTGCTGTTGGCGATGCTCGCCCTGGCCGTGGGCGGATGCAAGCGCGCGCCCGCCGAACTGCCCGGCGCCAGCGCCGAGCCGGCCGCCGCGGTGCGCACGCTGGCGCACGCGCTGCAACGCAACGACCTGCTCGGTTACGCCCGCGCCGCGGTGCCGCCGGCCCAGTACCAGCGCCTGCAACAGGCCTGGAGCGAGGACCGCAGCCGCTGGCCGCTGACCGAGCTGCCGCTGGCCGAACGCCTGCCCGAGGTGCTCGACACCCTCGCCGCGCCGGACGCCGAGCGCCAGCTGCAACGCGCCTTCGACGCGCAGTTCGGCGGCCAGGCGGCGAGCCTGAAGCAGGCGGCACACTCGCTGGGCCTGTTCGGCGTGCAGTTCCTGCGCAACCAGGGCCACTACACGCCCGAACAGCGCGGCCACTACGTGCAACTGGTGCAGGCGCTGAGCGGCTGGGCCGCGCGCGCGCCGTTGTCCGAGCGCAAACGCGCCCAGGCGGCGATCGCGCGGCTGTGCGCGGGCGCGCGCCGCACCGGCGTGCGCAACGATGCCGACCTGCGCACCCTGGGCATGGACGAGAGCCTGCGCCGGCTGGGCCCGTTCCTGGCCGACCTCAAGGCGGTGCTGGCCGACTACGGCCTGGACCTGGATGCCAGCGCCGGCGCGCTGCGCACCGGCCTGGTCAACCAGCAGGGCGACCAGGCGGTGGTGCGCATCCAGTACCCGCTGGACGGCGAACAGATCGACACCACGGCGGTGCTGGTGCGCCGCGACGGGCACTGGTACCTGCGCGACACCCTCAGCGAGGTGGATGCGCTGCTGGCGGCCAGCGCCGGCACCGCCGCCGCGGCCGCGGCACCCGCCGCCGACCCCGTCCCGCCGGCTAAGCGATAATGGCCCAGATGCCAGAACAGAATCCCCTCCCGTTCCCCGACGACGCCGCGGCCGCACGCGCGGCCGACGCGGCACGTGCGCCCGCCGACGCCTCCCCGGCCGCCCCCGGCGCGTCCCCCTCCTCGACCGCCGCCCCCTCCACCCTGCCGGTGGCCGCACCCGCCGCGCGCCAGGCCAAGGGGCCGCTGTGGGCGCGCCTGCTCGGCCGCCTGGCCGATCCCTGGCTGGGCCTGAAGATCGAACCGGCCGAGCCGGGCCAGTACAACGACGGCCGCCCGGTGGTGTACGTGCTGGAGGACTACGGCCTGTCCAACGCGCTGATCCTGGACAAGGCCTGCCGCGAATCCGGCCTGCCGTCGCCGCTGGTGCCGCTGCCCGGCGACCCGCTGGGCCGCAAGCGCGCCTACCTGGCGCTGTCCCGGCGCAGCAGCAACCACGCGCTGCTGCCGGAGCAGCGCGGCGCCAAGACCCACTCCGATTCGCTGGCCAAGCTGCTGCAGGCGCACCGCGAGCGCCCGGACCTGGACATCCACCTGGTGCCGGTGTCGATCTTCGTCGGCCGCGCCCCGGACAAGCAGAGCGGCTGGTTCGCCGTGCTGTTCTCGGAAAACTGGGCACTGGTGGGCAGCTTTCGGCGCCTGCTCGGCGTGCTGCTCAACGGCCGCAGCACCATCGTGCGCTTCGCCCCGCCGGTGTCGATGCGGCAGACGGTGGAGGAAGGGCTGCCGCCCGAGCGCACCGTGCGCAAGCTGCAGCGCGTGCTGCGCACCCACTTCCGGCGCATCCGCGAGGCGGTGATCGGCCCCGACCTGTCGACCCGGCGCCTGCTGGTGGACCAGGTGCTGGCCGCCGAGCCGGTGCGCGAGGCGATCGCCGCGCAGGCCAAGCGCGACAACAGCAAACCGGTGGACGCCTGGCGCAAGGCGCACGCCTACGCCTGGGAAATCGCCGCCGACTATTCCAGCCCGGTGGTGCGCTCGGCCAGCTTCCTGCTGACCCACGTCTGGAACCGCATCTACGCCGGCGTGCTGGTCCACCACCTGGACAAGCTCAAGGACGCCGCGCCCGGGCACGAAGTGATCTACGTGCCCAGCCACCGCAGCCACATGGACTACCTGCTGCTGTCCTACCTGCTGTACGAACGCGGCATCGTGCCGCCGCACATCGTGGCCGGCATCAACCTCAACCTGCCGGTGGTCGGCACCCTGCTGCGCAAGGGCGGCGCGTTCTTCATCCGCCGCTCGATCAAGGGCAACGCGCTGTACTCGGCGGTGCTCAGCGAGTACGTGGCGCAACTGGTCGCCGGCGGCTACTCGATCGAGTACTTCGTCGAAGGCGGGCGCTCGCGCACCGGCCGCCTGCTGCAGCCCAAGGGCGGCATGATCGCGATGACCCTGCGCGCGTTCCTGCGCCAGCCGCGCAAGCCGGTGCTGTTCCAGCCGATCTACGTCGGCTACGAGAAGCTGATGGAAGGCAACAGCTACCTCGACGAACTCAGCGGCCGGCCCAAGGAGAAGGAATCGATCTGGGCGCTGCTGTGGGGCATCCCCAAGGTGCTCAAGCAGAACTACGGCCAGGTGGTGGTGAACTTCGGCGAGCCGATTCCGTTGAGCCAGGTGCTGGCGCAGCGCGCGCCGGAATGGGACGGCCAGCCGCTGGGCGAGGACGAGAAACCGGCCTGGTTGAACGGCACCGTCGATGCGCTGGCGCAGCAGATCCAGGTGCACATCAACGCCGCCGCCGACGTCAATCCGGTCAACCTGCTGGCGCTGGCGCTGCTGTCCACGCCCAAGCACGCCATGGGCGAGGCCGACCTGATCGCGCAGATCGAACTGTGCAAGAAGCTGCTGGCGGAACTGCCGTACTCGGACCGGGTCACGGTGACCCCGCATTCGCCCGAGCGCATCATCGCCCACGCCGAAGAGATCAACGTGCTCACCCGCACGCCGCATCCGCTCGGCGACGTGCTCAGCGTCAACGGCGACAACGCGGTGCTGCTGAGCTACTTCCGCAACAACGTGCTGCACCTGTTCACCGCCTCCTCGTGGGTGGCGTGCTGTTTCCAGAACAACCGCCGCATGAGCCGCGCCGGCCTGCTGCGGCTGGGCCGCACCGTGTACCCGTTCCTGCAGGCGGAGCTGTTCCTGCCGTGGAGCGAGGACCAGTTCGCCGAGCGCATCGAACGCACCATCGAGGTGTTCGTGCGCGAAGGCCTGCTGCTGCAGCTCGCCGAGGACGACGGCAGCGTGCTGGCGCGCAACACCGGCCAGACCGACGAGGTGTTCCGCCTGCGGGCCATCGGCCACTCGCTGCAACAGGCGTTCGAGCGCTATTACATCGCCATCTCGGTCCTGGTGAAGAACGGCCCGGGCAAGCTCGGCGCCGGCGAACTGGAGAGCCTGTGCCAGCAGGCCGCGCAACGCCTGAGCCTGCTGTACGCACCGGCGGCGCCGGAGTTCTTCGACAAGACCCTGTTCCGCGGCTTCATCCAGAAGCTGCGCGAACTGAAGCTGGTGTGGCCCGACGAGAACAGCAAGCTGGTGTTCGACGAACGGCTGGATGCGTGGGCGAAGGACGCCAAGTTCATCCTCGGCCGTGAGCTGCGCCACACCATCGAGCGGGTCAGTCCGGAAGCGGCGAAGGTGGAGGAGCCGCCGGTTCCGCAGGATTGAGGCGGCAGTCGCAGCACTTGCCGTCGTGATGCGGTGAGATCCTGGCGCGTGGCGACGCGCCAAACAGAAGGACGCCCTGGTATCACTGCGGCGCGGCGGTTGACGTCGCGGCACAGTGACTTCCGACACGCGACCGTGGGCCTGTGCGGCCCGAGCATGCTCCAAACTCCCTGCTGCGGGTTCCGGCGATGCGCACAGCTCCTCTTTTCGCTCTGTTGCTGCTTGCCGCCTCCAGCGGGCCCGCGTGGGCCGACCAGGGCGACGACGCTGGCAAGCACGACCACCGGCCGCAGGTGTCCTCGCGCCAGTGCGGCCTGAGCACGCCGTTCAACGTGCTCGCCGACACTGGCGGCATCTGGCTGACCCGCAGCGATGGCGACGGGCCGCGCGAGATCTTCTTCCATGCGGGCGAATTGAGCGTGGATCGCCAGGTGCAGCAGATCGGCGACGCCGATGCGCAGCGGCTGCTGGAGATGGAACGCGAAACCCGCGCGCTGATGCCGCAGGTGGCCGACCTTTCGCACGAGGTGGTCGATCTCAGCTACGACGTGCTGGGTTCTGTTGTGGAGATGCTGACCGGCAGTGCCGGCAACGCGCGCAAGATCGAGCGGCTACGCACGCACGCCAACGCCTACGTCGACGGCACCCTCGGCAAGGGGCGCTGGGACCAGGAGGCGTTCGACGACCGGTTCGAGGACTATGTCGAGACGCAGGCGGAAAGCTTCGTGGGCAGCATCACCCGTCATGTGCTCTGGCAGGTCATGACGGGCCGTGGGGAGGCCATCGGCGAACGCGCCGACCGCATGGACGCCGCCCTCGAGGCGCGGCTGGATGCGCGCAGCAAGGGCATCGAGCGCAAGGCCGAGGCGCTGTGCACACGGGTGGCGCGGCTGGACCAGCTGCAGCAGGCGCTGGAGTACCGCTATCGCGGCCAGCCTCTGCGCCTGCTTGCCGCCAACCAGGACGGAGCGAGCGAACAGGGCACCACCACGCTCGTCAGCACCGACGATACGCCGCGCAGCAATGCGATCGCGGTGCCGTCGGTTCCGCAGGACTGAGTCTGACGCCGCTGCGCGTGGCGCGACCCGCAGTGGAATCCCGGCGCGTGGCGACGCGGCGGACACCCTGACGCGGCGACCATGGAAGCACCGCTCAGGCGTCGAACAGATCTCCGGTGCGCGGCCCCGCAGCCGCCGCATCGGGCGGATAGACCAACTGCCCCTGCGCGTCGCTGCGCGCAGCCGGGTTGAGCGTGGCCGGCTCCTGGCGGGCGACGTCGATCAGGTGCACCACCGGGTGGCCGTGATGCAGCAGATGGTCGCAGATGATCTGGCGGTGGCACTGGCGCCAGTAGGCCTCGGCGCACATCACCGCGCAGGCGCCGTCGTCGCCGAAGGCCTGCAACTCGGTCAGCGCCTCGGCGAATTCGCTGCCCAACGCATAGTCGGCGTAGTTGTGGAAGCTGACGCTGCGCCAGTGACCGTTGCGCCGCGGATCGACCCCCGGCTGCCTGCCGCGGCGCCCGCCCAGGGCGCGGAAGTGCCGGTAGGCGATGCCTGCCGCGGCCAGCGCCGGTGCCAGCGCGCTGCCGTCGAACTGCGGGAACCGCCGCGAATACGGAAAAGCGCGCACGTCGGCGAGCCGGGTGACGCCGGCGCCCTGCAGGATCTGCAGGAAGGTCTCCAGGCTGCGCGTGGAATGGCCGACGCTGAAGAAGGTCGCCGCGCTCACGCCGGTTCGTCGGGGATCAGCAGATGCTCCAGGCGCAGGATGCAGTCCTTCAGTTGCAGCTTGCGCTTCTTCAGCCGCTTGGCTTCCAGCTCGTCGTCCAGATTGGCCGGGATGCGCTGCAACTGTTCGTCGAGCGCGCGGTGCTCCCGACGCAGGGCGTCGATGCGCAGGGAGATCTCGGCGGGCGTCAGGGTGTCCACGAGGTTCGAGCATACACAGGCCACCGGTCCGCCGTCACCGTGCAACGCGCCGCTATGCCGGACGCAGGACAGCCGGCACAATGCGCGCGGGCGCCGCGGCGGAGGCGGTGCCCTCCCACACTCGTGCCACCCGCGGCAGGATCGCCGCGCCGAAAGGAGTCAGCCATGCGTTCGTTCCGTTCCCCGTTTGTTCTCGCCCTCGCCCTGGCGGCGGCCCTGCCGCAGCTGGCCGCGGCGGCCGATGCCAAGTTCTCCGGCTTCCTGTGCTGCAACATGCGCAGCGACGGCAGCTGGATCAGCGACAGCAACTACGCCGAAGACGGCAAGCGGGTGATCCCGGCCGGCACGCCGGTGCAGGTGACCGGTTACGGCCGCTACCGGGTCAATGTGTTGATCGACGGCAAGAAGCAGTCGATCGGCAACGACTACAGCCGCGACCTGGGCAACGACGCCTTCGCCCAGCGCTACGTGGTCGCGCAGGATCCCACGGCGAAGCTGGCGGCCTACCCGCCGAAGATCCGCGAGGCGATCGCCGCCAACCGCGTGACCAAGGGCATGACCCGCGAGCAGGTGCTGATGGCGCTGGGCTATCCGATCACCAGCGAGAACCCGAGCCTGGACGCGCCGCTATGGCGCTACTGGCTCGACAGCTTCAACGAGTTCCAGGTGTCCTTCGACGGCGCCGGCAAGGTCGAGAAGGTCACCGCCGATCCGAAGACCCAGAACCTGGTCTGGCAGCCGTAATCCCGGCGCGACTCCACGCGCCATGGCGCCGCGCTTCCGCCTCGGCGGAGGCGGCGCGAAGCGCATGCCATGACCGCGGCCTGCCGCGACCATGGCGCGACGCAAGGGCAGCGGGCGCTGGGCGCATCCCGCCGGCCACTGTGCTCAGCGGCTCAGCACCTGCGGCGGATCGGTCCGCGTCGGGCCCTGTTGCGAAGCCTGCAGCGCCTGTTCCTGCTCCTGTGCCTGGCGCTGCGCCTGCCCCTGCCCCTGCTGCGCTCCCAGTTGCTGCAGTTGCTGGTAGGTCTCCTGCGCCGGCCGCGCGATCGCCTCGCTGGTGGGCATGTGCGCGCGGTTGGCGTAGGGATCGGGCGAAACGTCGCCGCCGTTGCGGTACACGAACGCCAGTTCGCCGCCCTGGTGCGCGGCGGTGGGCCGGTTGAAGCCCACTGCCAGCTGGTCGCGCTCGCTGAAGCCGTTCTGCCTGGCCAGCAAGGTCAGGCTGGCGGTCATGCGCTCGCTGTTGTCGTCCCAACCCTTGCCGATCGCCTGTTCGGCCTGGGCCACGCCGCTGCGGACCCGCTCGTGCAGGGCGCGATCGGCGGCACCCGGCGCGGCGGTCGGCTCGCTGGCGCGCGGCGCAGGCGGCTCGGGTGTCGGCGCCGGTGCGGAGCCATCGCGGAATCCCGCCGGCAGCGCATCGCGCGGCACCTGCGCGGCATCGATGCCGACCGCCTTCAGGTCGGCATGCACCGCCGGCGGCGTGCGCTCGGGATGCTGCGCCTGCGCCCGGTCCTCGGCATCGGCGATCTGCGCCAGCGCGCGCTCGCCATAGTTCTGCGGATAGCCGCGCGCGTCGTAGAACAGCTTGCCCATCGCCTCCACGTTGCGCGGATTGTCGGCGTCGATCTTCAGGTCCTTGCCGAAGCTCAACCCATCCTTGGCGGTGTAGGTGGCCTTGCTGCCCACGCCCTGCTTGTCGATATAGCTGGCCATCTCGCTACTGGCGTTGTACAGGTCCTTGAGCGTGGCCTTGGGATTGGTGCGGGTGACATAGTCGGCCAGCGTGTTGACCCCGGCGATCTCGTCCTTGGCCTCACGGGTGCGTTGCTCCTGCCCGTAGGCCTGGAGCGTGGCGGTGTAGTCGTGCGGCGAGGGCGAGGCGGCGATGCCGTCGACCTTGGCCGCGAACGCGGCATCGCTGCGGTCGATGGCGGCCTTGTTGATGGCATGGCCGATCTCGTGGCCCAGCACGATGCGGGCGGTGTTGGCCGAATCGTCGCGCGGCGCTTTCATCTTCGCCGTGGCCAGCACGTCCATCGGCAGCTCGATCTGCCCGGTGCGCGGGCTGTACGACCCGGTACCCGCCTCGGGGCTGGGCGCGAAGCCGGACAGCTGCTGTTGCCCGATCGCCTGCTCCACGCGCGTGCGCAGTTCCGGCGTGTTGTCCAGCATCTGCCGCAGCGCCTGGCCTTCCTTCGGATGCGCCTGCGCGAAGGTGTCGACCATGCCCTTCAGGCGTTCGTCGTCGTGTGCCATCTCCGCTCTCCTTACGCGTCGACCAGGATCTGCAGCATCTCCACGCACGCCTGCGCGTCGTGCTCGCCGGCGTCCTTGCCGACGAAGGCGTACACGGCGACCGCGCCGCGTTCGAAATGCCAGCGGCCGGCGCTGCCCTGGCGCGGCGGCGCAATCCAGCGCGGCACGAAGCCGGCAGCGACCAGTGCCTGGCGATACCCGGCCAACGATTGCGTGCACTGCGACGGCGCCGCGCCCGGCGCGGGGGTGAAACGCAGATCCAACCGCGACGGCGGCGCAGCGTCGGCATCGGCGACCGATTCCAGCGTGTAGCCGCCACCGCCGGCGAGCGTGCCGGACGCGCTGAACGCATGCCCGCCCTCGTCCTCGACCTGCAGACCGGTCTGCGCCGCGACCTGGGCGGCGACCAGGTCCTGCCTGCCGCCGATCGCGAGGATCAACCGTACTACGCCTTGTGCCAGGTGCTCTGGCGTCATCTCCGACATGGTCCGCTCCGTGTGTGCAGGGGTGATCGAGGGGGAAGAAGATTGCGCACCGGCACAGGCGGCCAGCAGCGCGGTGGCCAGCAGCATGGCCGCGCGCGGCGCCAGGCGCGTGCCGGCTACGTGCCGCGACCCGCGGCGATTGCGATACAGCATCCGCTCCATGAAACGCCTCTCCGTCAAACGCCTTCCGCGCGCGCAGCGGGGCGCGGTCAGGCATGAGCATGCGATTGTAGCCAGCGCGTCGACGTCTCGCAGCCTGCCGCTGCCCACGCCGCGCTGGAACGTCACTCCCAGTCGGCGCGACGCTGCCAGACGAAGCCGGGCAGGTCGATGCGCTTGCGCGGCGTGCCGTCCCAGTGCACGGTGAAGCCCGCCGCACGCAACGCCGCGGCGACCTGCTGGCCGACCGCCAGGTCTGCGTCCTCCCGTCCTTCAAGATCGCCGAAGGCCAGCATCAGCCCGCCGCCGTCGATCGCGCGCTCCATGTCCTGGCCGTGATAGAAGCAGTAACCGTGGTAGCGCCTGTCCGGCGTGTCGGCCACCGCCTGGTTCACTTCGATGTGGCCATCGGACATCGTGTAGCCGGCATTGGCCAGGGCGCAGATGCTTGACGCGTGCAGTTGCTCGAACAGCGCATCCAGCCGGTCGCAATCGGTCTGCGTCGGCCAGGTCTGTTCTGCCTGCTGCTTGGCCTGCCACTGGCTGGCGACCGAGGCGCGCAGCATGGCCTCGTCGCAGTCGTCTTCGAGGATGTCCTCGATCATCTCCTGGATCTCGTCCTGGGAGTAGAACCCGGACCACACCCATTTGCGGATCTCGTCGTACACGTAGGCGTCGGATTCATTCATGGTCGCTCCTGTGGTCTTCGGCGCAGCCGCGCGCACTGTAGCAGGGCCTTCCAGTCGCGTTGCTGAGGATCCGGCGCTAGCGAGTTCGCCTGGCATCTGCTACGCAAGCAGCACCCACGGCCTCCGCGACCACTATGACCCTGTTGTTCCTATCGGCTTTGGAATTAGACTGATACGCGAGATCTTTCAACACACCCGTGCCGCTCGGCGCGCTCCTCTCGAATATCAGCACCGACATGAATCGAATGGAGCAGCGGATACTCAACAACGTCGAGAAATTCGGTTGTCACATCACCTCCGTTTTCGATCCGAGTCAGATCCAGCAGCCCTTCTCCTACTCCATCGGTTTGGCAAAAACCCTCGGTATCCCAGAGGTCATTGTCGTCGGGGTTCGCTCCGACCTTGGCAGCGCCTTGATCAACCGTTACATGGAGCGAGCTCGCAACGGCGAGCTTTTCGTAGCGGGTCTCCCGTATACGGGCTTTCTCGAAGGGTTTCCGGTGCAGTTCCGCCAAGTCCTGGAGGTTCATCGCGAGACCTACATGCTGTCTGCAACCTGGTTTCATGGTGGTACCGACTATGCTGCCCTGCAGATTGTCTATCCGACACTTGGAGGAGTCTGGCCTTGGGATCCAGACGTTTCCGATGACGTTCGCCAGAGTCAGCCGCTGCTGGATGGTGCGGGGATCAGCATTTGATGAAGAGCGTCGTCGGCTGGCTGTTGCTCTTTTCCAGCAGTTGGATGCTGGGAGCCGTCCGAACGACTTAGCATCGAGTGGTGGCCTGATCAACCTGGCCCACGATCGCCGTGGCGAATGGTCCGCCTTGACCGCGCCGATTGTCGCAAGTGTCAGCTTGTTGAATATTGTGGTGCGCGTTGCCTGATCCAGAAGCAAGCCTACAGGCCATGGCTCGTCGCCGTGGCTGCCGTTCTGGTTGTGGTGTTCTCATGCTCCACGCTCTGCTCATCCGGATGAAGGGCGCCAGATCGCGTAGTCGCACCGGCCAAGCCGGTGCGACCGCGCATTGCCGTGCACTTACGACGGCAGATCGACTTACTTGACCTCCACCGCGCCCAGGTCGCACACCGCGGTATTGCGAGGATTGCCGCGCTGGTCGATGGCGGCGCAGCCACTGCCTGCATTCAACGCCGGGCTGTTGGCCGCGGGCAGCTGGGTGAGCGTCGGCCCGCCGTTGCTGGCCGGGGCCGACAGCAGCGGATCGGCCGCTTTCACGTTGCCCGCGGCCAGACAGGCGTTCGGCCAGACTGCGCCCTTGGCCGAGTACTCGATGAGGTTGTTGCCGGTGTTGCTCTGGTTGTTGCAGAACACGCGCTCGGTCTTGGAGTACAGGATGCTGTTGCGGAGGTCGAACTTGTCGCCGAACAGCGTCACCCACGGCGTGTTCTCGGCGAAGGTGACGTTGTTGAAGCGCACGCTGGGGCTGCCTTGGTCGCCGTTGGCCGGCTGCCAGCCGACATGCTGGATGGCCGCGCCCACGCCTTTCGCATAGTTGCCGTAGAAGGTGCTGTTGCTGACGTCGCAGGCGCCGTAGCAATCCAGGTACAGCGCGCCGGCGTTGCCCTGTTCGGCCTTGTTGGACAGGAAGCTGGTCTCGGCGACGTTGATGGTGCCCGGCGTGGTGATGGCGGTGCCGGCATGCGAGGTGTCGGTGAAGCCCATGCTGATGCGCGCGCCGCCGCCGGGGCCGCCGGTGGCGACGTTGTTGGCGAAGGTGGAGTACTTCACATCGATGGTGTCCGGCGCGTACGCCCACAACGTGGCACCGCCGGAGCCGTTGGCGGCGACGTTGTTGCGGACCACGGTGCCGCACACCGCCAGCGTACCGCCACTGCCGACGCCGCCCTTGAGATAGCCGGCCAGCGATGCGCCGTCGGTGTCGATCGCCCCGCCGCCGCCGAAGTTGCCGGCATCGGGGAAGCCCTGCGGCGCATTGATCGCCTGGTTGTTGGCGAATTCCGAACCGACGATGGTCAGCCGGCTGAGCTGGGTGTACAGCGCGCCGCCGAGCCAGGAACTGTTCTTGTAGAAGCCGCTGCGGACGATGGTCACCTCGGCGTCGCTGCCGGCGAAGATGGCGCCGCCGCCGATGCTGCTGCGGTTGGCCAGGAACTGGCTGTTGATGACTTCCAGCTTGCCGCGGTAGCCGACCTTGATCGCGCCGCCGCCCCAGGTGCCCGGGTCGTAAGCCTGATTCGATGCCGGCTGCACGGAGCTGCCGTTCTGCAGTTTCAGGTTGCGCACCGACAGCGCGCTGCCGGCATTGACCAGCAGGATCCGGGCGGACTGGCGGCCGTCCAGGGTGATCCTGCCCTGGCCGTCGATCACCGTGGGCGTCGTCGCCGCGATGACGATCGAACGCGCGACGGCGATGCTGGTCGGCTTGCTGCCGCAGTTGAAGGTGATGTAGCCGCCTTGCGCCGCAGCGGTGGCCAGCGCACTGGCGGTGCAACTGGCCTGCGTGCCGTTGCCGACCACGGTGGTCGCGGTCGGCAGCACCCAGGCCTGCGGCACGCTGCATTGCGGCGCGGCGGGGACGGCGGCGATCGCCGTGGCGGCGGTCATGAGAGCGAGGACACCCAGCGCGCGTGCGCTGGTGGTGAGGGAGAGCGTCGTGGTCATGATCATGCTCGATAGGGTTGCGGGGGAACAACACGACGTGCGACAGTCATCCAACTGTCATCCACGTCGCTGACACCTCGAGTGCAACCGGCGGCCTGCGCCGACCGGCGGCATAGGGTGCTTGAGCGCGTGTCGATCGGCCAGAACGCAGGTAGCAGATCGCGCGATTGCGTGCGCCGCGCATGCGACAGGGTGTCGATGCGCAGCATGCGGCACGCTTTGGGTGCGTCGCAGGACACATTCCTGCATAGCGTCCAGCCGCTGCGAATGCGCGCGAGTCGCCTGGCCCGCGCTACAGCGTGTCCAGACCTTCGCGCAACTGCTGCGCCTGTGCGCGCAAGGCCTGCAGTTGCGTGGCCGGCAACTTGCCCAACTGGCGGTAGACCATGTCCAGGCGACGATTGCGCCCTAGCGTGTCCTGGTGCCGCGCGAAGAAGTCCCAGTACAGCGCGTTGTACGGACAGGCACGCGCGCCGGTCTTCTGCTTGCGGTCGTAGCGGCAGCCCTGGCAGTAGTCGCTCATGCGGTCGATGTAGGCCGCGCTGCTGACGTAGGGCTTGGTCGCGAGCAGGCCGCCGTCGGCGAACTGGCTCATGCCCACGGTGTTGGGCAGTTCGACCCATTCGAACGCGTCGATGTAGACGCCCAGGTACCAGCGATGCACCGCCGCCGGATTCAGGCCGGCGAGCAGGGCGAAGTTGCCGATCACCATCAGCCGCTGGATATGGTGCGCGTACGCATCCTGCAGCGATTGGCCGATGGCGTGCTGCAGGCAGCGCATGTGCGTGTCGCCGGTCCAGAACCAGGCCGGCAGCGGCGTGTCGTGGCCGAGCGCGTTGCGCGCTTCATAGCCGGGCATGTGCGCCCAGTAGATGCCGCGCACGTACTCGCGCCAGCCCAGGATCTGCCGCACGAAACCTTCCACCGCCGCCAGCGGCGCGGCGCCAGCGCCATAGGCCGCCAGCGCGCGCTGCACCACTTCCTGCGGCCGCAGCATCTTGGTGTTGAGGGCGAAGGAAAGCTGCGAATGGAACAGGCGCGGACTGCGCGTGCTCATCGCATCCTCGTAGCGGCCGAAATGCGGCAGGGCGTCGACGATGAACCGATCGAGGCAGGCCAGCGCCTCGGCCCGGTTCAATGGCCAGCGCACCGCCTCCGCCTGCGGTTGGCCGAAGCTGGCGACGCCGGCGGCCTGGATGCTGGCCCACAGCGCGCGGTGATCGTGGGTCGGGCGCGCGTCGGGCGGCGGCGGTGGATCGCCGGGCCAGGGCTGGCGATTGTCGTGGTCGTAGTTCCACTGCCCACCCTCAGGCGTGCCGTCATCCGCCAGCAGGATCCGGTGGCGCTTGCGCATGTGCCGGTAGAAATGCTCCATCAGCCACTGCCCACGCCCTCGGAAAAACTCCGCCACTTCGTTGCGGCGCGTGTAGAAGTGCGCGCTGTCCACCGCCTCGGTGGCGAAGGCCTGCGTCGCCCCCCACTGCCGCAGCTGCTGGTCCAGGCGCCATTCGTCCGGATCCTGATACTGCAGGCGCTGCGCACCGTAGTGCGCCATCAGCGCCTCGAGATTGGCGGGGATGGACTGGCGGTTGCTGGCGTCATCGATCTCCACGTAGCGCACGCGATGGCCCGTCGCCCGCAGCTGGCGGGCGAAATCGCGCATCGCGGCGAACACCGCCAGAATCTTCTGCGCATGGTGCAGGACGTAGTCGGTCTCCTGCCGCACTTCCATCAGCACATAGACCACGCCGGGATCGCGCACGTCGAACCAGGCGTGCTCGGGATCGAGCTGGTCGCCGAGCACCAGGCGCAGGGTGTGGGCGGTGGAGGGCACCGGACTCATGCAGGGCGGCACGCCTGCTGGCATGCGGTGGGCCAGCGCACGGCCCGGCAGCTCAGGGCGCCTCCGGCGCGCGCACGCGCTTGCGTTCGCCACGGCAGCGGTCGGAACAATACTTCACCTCGTCCCAGACCTTCTCCCACTTCTTACGCCAGCGGAACGGCCGGCCGCAGTGAAGGCAGGGCTTCTCCGGCAGATCGTGTTTCTTGCGCATGTGCGATCCGCAGTTCGCTCAGGGGTCGCTGTCGCTTACGGCTGCGCCGGCCACTCGCGGAACACCACGCAGACCGTGGTTGGGTCCAGCATCGCGAACTCGCGTGCGCCCCAGGGCTTGAGCGCGACGGTACGGCAATTCGGATGCAGCCACTGCGGCGCACGTGCGGACAACTCGGCATAGATCGTGTCGATGCTGTCGGTTTCGATGCCCAGTTCCGGCCGGTCCTTCGCCGCCCACTCGGCGTTCTCCACCAGATAGGCCTTGGCGCCGTCGCGTGCGATCACCGCCATCGTGGCGTCCTGGTACAGCACCTGGAATCCCAGGCCGCCGACGAAGAAATCCAGCCCGTCCTGCATGCGCGCGTAGAAGATCTTGGGGATGAGGTTCTTGAACATGGGGCGACCTTGCGTCGGTGACCGGTGGCGAGTGTAGCGGGCCGGTCCCGGCACGGCATGACGACAAAAACAGGGGCGCCGGATGCCTGCCGCGCGCCGAGGCTGGCGATGCCGCAGGCGGCTACACTGGCCAGCCTTCTTGCCGTCTCGCCCCCAGCCATGACGTTCCGCTTCACCTGCAGCGCCTGCGATCAGGTCCACGAAGGCATGCCCGGCTTCAGCGTGGCGGCGCCGCTGAGCTATGCGCTGATTCCGGAGGCGCAGCGCGCCACTCGCTGCGAGCTGGGCTCGGACGATTGTGTGATCGATGAGGCTCACTTCTTCGTCCGCGGCTGCATCGAGATCCCCGTGCATGGCCACGCCGAACCGTTTTCCTGGGGCGTGTGGGTCTCGCTCAGCGAAGCCAGCTACCTGCAGTGGGTCAACTGTTTCGATCAGCCGCAGCGTGCGCATGTGGGGCCGTTCTTCGGGTGGCTGAACACACGCCTGTCGCCGTATCCGGAGACCGCCGGTCTCAAGACGCAGGTCCATCTGCGCAACGACGGCATTCGCCCATGGATCGAACTGGAGCCGACCGCGCACCCGCTCGCAGTCGAACAGCGTGAAGGGATCTCCGAGCAGCGGGTGGCCGAACTGTTTGCGCTGATGACGCACACATCCATCTCCGTTGCGACGGACCAGGGGACGACGCCATAACGCTGTCGTCGGTGTGGATGTTTGTGGGCCGCGGGCCGCGTTTCCGTCCGGTGTAGCGGAGGCGCCGAGCCGCGCGCGGCTCCGCGGCGGTACGCTGACCCAAGACCCCGAATCGGAGCAGCACATGGGATATGAGTATCGCCTGACGTTTGCCGACGCCGATCCAGCAAAGACACGGCAAGCCATCGGCCAGCTGCCGGGCGTGGAAGAGGCGGCCGCGCGCGATGCCGGCGCCGCCGCGCTGGCACGACCGATGCCGGACGCAGTGTTCTGGTGCACCGCAGACGGCCTGTCCTTTTGCGCGAACACCAGCGAGGGACTGCGCTGCCTCGGCACCGTCATCGCCCGCCTGACCAGCACGTTCGGGACGGTCGAGGTGGCGGAACTGGAATGACCGGCAACGCCGATCGCGCGCTGCTGCGCCAGCCGCGCCGACTACACTACCGCCGATGACCTCGCCCCTGCCCCTGCCCCTGCCGCCGCTGCACCCGCTCGCCGATCCCACACCGCCTGCCGCCCGCAACGCCGCGGCGCTGGGCAAGCGCCTGTGCCGGCAGGTCGGCCAGGCCATCGCCGATTTCGGCATGATCGGCGCCGGCGACAAGGTCATGGTGTGCCTGTCCGGCGGCAAGGACAGCTACACCCTGCTGGACATCCTGCTGCAGTTGCAGCGCAAGGCGCCGGTACCGTTCGAGCTGGTGGCGGTGAACCTGGACCAGAAGCAGCCGGGCTTTCCCGCCGACGTGCTGCCGGCCTACCTGCGCCAGCGTGGCGTGCCCTGGCATGTGATCGAGCAGGACACCTATTCGGTAGTCACCCGGGTGGTGCCGGAAGGCAAGACCCTGTGTTCGCTGTGTTCGCGGCTGCGCCGCGGCGCGCTATACCGCTACGCGGCGGAGAACGGCATCACCAAGATCGCGCTGGGCCACCACCGCGACGACATCGTCGCCACGTTCTTCATGAACCTGTTCTTCCACGCCAAGCTGGCGGCGATGGCGCCGGTGCTGCGCAGCGACGATGGCCGCCACGTGGTGATCCGGCCGCTGGCCTACGTGCGCGAGGACGATATCGCCGCCTACGCACAGACGCAGGCCTTCCCGCTGATCCCCTGCACGCTGTGCGGCAGCCAGGAAACCCTGCAGCGCCGCCAGGTCGGGCAACTGCTGCAGCAGTGGGACCGGGAGCATCCGGGGCGGGTGGAGCAGATCGCCCGCGCGCTGGGCAACGTGCATCCGGCGCAACTGGCCGACCGTGCGCTGTTCGACTTCGCCGCGCTCGGCGGCGCCGCCATGGCGCCGGCCGGTGCCTGGGCGGACGACGCGCCGGGCTGACCCACCTCGCTGAACCGCCCGATGCGGTACCCGGGCGGGCACGATGCGACAATGACCACCGCTCCCCGGCGCACGCCGCCGGACCGTTCCGTTTCCTTCCGCTGGATGCTCGATGTTCTTTCGCAATCTGACCCTGTTCCGCTTTCCCACCACGCTCGATTTCTCCGAGGTCGAAACGCTCCTGCCGGAGGCCCAGCTCAAGTCGGTCGGCCCGCTGGAAATGAGTTCGCGTGGCTTCATCTCCCCGTTCGGCCGCGACGAGCAGGAAGCGCTGTCGCACCGCATCGCCGACTTCCTGTGGCTGACCGTCGGTGGCGAGGACAAGATCCTGCCCGGCTCGGTGGTCAACGACCTGCTCGCGCGCAAGGTCGCCGAGATCGAGGAGAAGGAAGGCCGGCGCCCCGGCGGCCGCGCGCGCAAGCGGCTCAAGGACGACCTGATCCATGAGCTGCTGCCGCGCGCCTTCGTCAAGTCCTCGCGCACCGACGCCATGCTCGACCTGCAGCACGGCTACGTCGCCGTGGACACCTCCAGCCGCAAGACCGGCGAGAACGTGATGTCGGAGATCCGCGGCCTGCTCGGCAGCTTCCCGGCGCTGCCGCTGAATGCCGAAGTGGCGCCGCGCTCGATCCTGACCGGCTGGATCGCCGGCGAGCCGCTGCCCGAAGGCCTGAGCCTGGGCGAAGAATGCGAGATGAAGGATCCGATCGAAGGCGGCGCGGTGGTCAAGTGCCAGCACCAGGAGCTGCGCTGCGACGAGATCGACAAGCACCTGGAAGCCGGCAAGCAGGTCACCAAGCTGGCGCTGGTGCTCGACGACCACGTGTCCTTCGTGCTCGGCGACGATCTGGTGATCCGCAAGCTGAAGTTCCTCGACGGTGCGGTGGACCAGCTCGAGCATGCCGACCAGGACGGCGTGCGCGCCGAACTGGACGCGCGCTTCGCGCTGATGAGCGCCGAAGTGCGGCGCCTGTTCCTGTTGCTGGAAGCGGCGCTGAAGCTGAGCAAGGCCGACTGATGCCGCGGCGCAAGCGGGTGCACGCGGCTGTCACCGTGCGCACCCGTGCCGGCGGTATGCTGTGCCCATGCCCGATCTGCTCCGTCGCCTGATCGCGCCGCCCCCGGCGGCCGTCGAACGCGACCTCGTCCGCTTCCGCCTGGACGAGCGCGAGGTCGAGGTGCTGCGCGTGCGCGACCCGCGCGCGCGGCGCATCAAGCTCAGCGTGGACGAACGCGGCGCACGCCTGACCCTGCCCCTGCGGGCCAGCCTGATCGCCGGCGAGCGCTTCCTGCTGGAGAACCGCCAGTGGCTGGCGCAGCAGCTCTCGCGCTATGTCGCCGCCGAGACGCTGACGCCGCTGCGCCCGGGCGAGGCCGGCGAACTGCCGCTGCGCGGGCAGTCGCTACCGGTGGCCTGGCACGACGCCCGCTACGCGCGCATCGAGGTCGCCGACGGCGTGGCGCACCTGCACCTGCCGCCACGCGGCGGCGACGCGGCACTGCGCCGCGCGCTGCGCGATTTCTACGAAGCCCAGGCCCGCGCCGACGTCGGCCGCTGGCTGCCGCAGTACCTGCCGTCGCTGCCGCGCGCCCCGCGTGCGGTGCGCTACAAGGTCATGTCCTCGCAGTGGGGCTCGCTGGCGCCCGACGGCAGCATGGCGCTGGACCTGGCGCTGGTGCTGGGACGCCCCTCGGCGTTCGAGTACGTGCTGGTGCACGAACTCTGCCACCTGATCCAGGCCAATCATTCGCCGGCGTTCTGGCACGAAGTGGAAGCGCGCTTCCCCGACTGGCGCGCCGAGCGCACCTGGTTCCACCAGCACGGTCGCCAGCTCAAGGCGCATCTGCGCTGGCTGCTGCGGCCGGATCGCGACTGAAGGGTCCATCCACGAACGGTGGGAAACACTCGGTAGAAGCAGCTTTCGCCGCGATGCGCGCGCTCGGCAAAGCGCATCGCGGCGGAAGCCGCTCCTGAAGGACAGGCTGCATCCGACAGATCGGCTTGGGCGAGAGCACGTTCGTCGAAGCGCTCGAAGACGCTGCGGCGGGTGCGCCCGGACCGCGGCTGAACACCGAACATCGTGGCGCGATCGACGGCTGCGGCGAGGCTGCGCTCGGGCGGCGAATCGGGCACGCATGCTGCGCTGCGGCACGACATGGCGCAAACAGGGATGCGAACAAGGGGGAATGAGCAGGCGGGTGGGCACGCCGATGCGGTCGCATCGCGGTGTGTTGGCCCAGCGCTGCGGAAGCAGAACTCCATGCAGCGCCCGGCAGGCCCCCTCTCCTCCCGCCTACCGCGAATCAGGCGCGACCTCCGGCGCCAGCGAGGCGGTACGGTCCGTGCGGCACTACGCCGGCATGTCAGGACGCCGGGATCGAGCCGCGTACACAGGACGTATCGCGTCTACGCCTGTTGACGGCAGGCGTGGGCGCAACTTAAGCGAAAATTTTTCTACACACAAGCTTCACGATGGGTGTGTAGGGAACACACCTACAGGCCTGTCCGCATGCCCCCGACGTGGGTGCGTTCGGCGTGGCGATGGACGCCGTCGCGGTCGTCAACCGCACTGCCCGCGGCGCCCCGCCCTGCGAACGCTTCCGCATCAGGCGCTGCGCGCATAGTCGAAGCCGGCTGGCGCAGGCTGGATCGCCAGCACCGGCAACGCCTGCTCCGGCAGCGGGACCGACGGTGCCGCATCGGCCAGCCGGAACACCGCCACCGCCTCGCTCAGACTGCCGGCCTGCTGCTCCAAGGCGCGCGATGCGGCCGTGGCCTGCTCCACCAACGCCAGGTTCTGCTGGGTGCTGCGGTCCATCTGCGCCATCGCCTGTCCGACTTCGTCGATGCCGGCGGCCTGCTCCTGCGAGGCCGCCGCAATGCCCGCCATGAGTGCATTGACCTCGTCCACCGAGGCCAGCACGCGCCCCATGGTGCGGCCGGCGTCGTGCACCTGCGCCGAGGCCACCGCGACCTGGTCCACCGAGGCCTCGATCAGGCGCTTGATCTCCTTGGCCGCATCGGCCGAGCGCTGCGCCAGCGCGCGCACCTCGCTGGCGACCACCGCGAAGCCGCGGCCCTGCTCGCCGGCACGCGCGGCCTCCACCGCGGCATTGAGCGCCAGGATGTTGGTCTGGAAGGCGATGCCGTCGATCACCGCGATGATCTCGCCGATCTTGCGCGAGGCCGCTTCCACGCCCTGCATCGCACCGACCGCCGCATCGATCGAAGCACCGCCCTGGCCGGCCACGGTCGCCGCGGCGTCGGCCAGCTGGTTGGCATGGTGCGCATGGGTGGCGTTCTGGCGCACGGTGTCGGTCAGGCGCGCCGCCGCACGGGCGGTGCGCTCCAGCGTGCCGGCCTGTTCGGCGCTGCGCTGCGACAGGTCCTGGTGGCCGCCGGCAATGGCGCCGGCCTCGGCATCGATCGCTGCGGCCGCGTGCTGGATGCCGGCCACGATCGCTGCGAGCTGGTCGGCACTGGCGTTGGCGTCGTCGCGCATGTCGGCGAACACGCCATGGAAATCGCCGTGCATGCGCACGCCGAGGTCGCCGCTGGCGATGGCGCGCAACAACCCGGACAACTCGCCCAGGTTGCCGTCCACCGTCGCCATCAATTGGTTGAGGCTCTCGAGCATGATGCGGAAATCGTGCTGGTGCGCGCCGAGATCGGCACGCGCGCTGAAGTCGCCGGCCGCGGCGGCCTCGGCCAGATGCCAGATGTCGCGGCTGAGCGTGCCGAGGTTGGCCTTGATCGCATCCATCGCCTCGGAGATCGCGGCCTGCTCGCCGGGCAGGCGCGGCATGTCCTCGCTGAGATCGCCGATGGCGTAGCGCCGCATCAGCGCCACCATCGACTGCGCGGTGCCCACGTGCAGGTCGACCAGCGCATTGGCGTCGCGCAGCAATTGGCCGTAGTCGCCCGGGAAGGCGGCCGCATCGCCGCGGCAGGCGATGGCGCCGTCGGCATGCCGTTGCGCCATCCGCCGCTGCTCGGCCAGCACCGCGCGCAGTTGGGTCTGCATGGTCTGCATGCTGCGCAGCAGCTCGGCGGCCTCGTCGTTGCCCTGTGCCGGCAGCACCGCGTCGAGTTGGCCGGCGGCGATCGCCGCGGCCACGCGAGTACCTTCGCGCAGCGGCCGCACCAGGCTCTGGGTGATGCACCAGCCCAGCCACGCACTGACCGCCAGCAGCAAACCGCCGCCGAGCAGCAGCAACCAGCGCGCGCGGGCCATGGTGGTCACCGCCTGCGCATAGGAGCCGTCGCTGAGCGTGCGCAGGTGCGCGGCGTTGCGCTGGATCGCCTGCTGCCACTGCGCCAGCAGCGGCTGCAAGGTGTACAGGTGCAAGGTCTGCGCATCCAGGTTCTGGTTGTCGGCGGCCATCGCCAGCACCTGCGACTGGAACGGCTGCACCTGCACATAGGCCTTGTCGATCGCCGCGCGCAGCTGCGCGCCGGTGCGGTCGGCCGGGTCCAGGCGCAGCGCGAACAGCTTGCGCCGTGCCTGCGCGTAGTCGCGCTGGGCCTGGCCGATCGCGCGCACCACCGCCTGCTTCTCGTCGGGGTTGGTCAGGATGACGTCGTTGAGCAGGCCGATCTCCAGCCGCGCCTGCGCCGCGACCATGGCGTTGGACAGGCGGATCTTCTCCATCTTGTCCAGGGCGATGTCGTCGAGCTGCTGGCGCGCCAGCGCCATCGACGCGAGGCTGGCCACGATCAGGGCGCCGCAGATCAACAGCAGGGCAGCGAAGGCGAAGGTCAGGCGTGGGCCGACCCGGTAGCGGCGAAGGAGGCGGATCATGGAAGCGCGGCGTCAGGGCGAAAGGTGCGCGCTACGCTGTACGCCGAAGTTTTCCGAACCGCGACGGCACGGCGACAACATGTCGAACTGTGACGCCGCGAAAGGAACAATTGCGGCGGCCTGCGCAGCACCGGCGCCCACTGCGTCGCAGTGTGCGTGCGCGATGCCCGGATGCGATGGTCGCGGCGGCGCAGACGCACGGCGACGCGGTCAGCGCCGCGTCTGCGTCAGAGGAAGCCCTGCAGCAACGCGGCCACCGCCGCCGGTTGTTCCATGTGCAGATGGTGGGTGCCGGGCAGCGTGAGCACGCGGCCGTCGCGCAGGCACGCCGCGCGCGTCAGGCGCAGCGACTCGGGCAGGATGTCCTGCGCCGGATCGGCGAACACCACCGCGGTCGGGCACTCGATGCCGGCCAGCAGCGCCTGCATCTGCGGCTCGGTCGGGCGGATCGCGGTGGGCAGGGTCAGCCGGCGGTCGCTGCGCCACACGTAGCCGCCATCCACCGCGCGCACGCCGCGTTCCACCAGCAGCCGCGCGGCCGGCTCGCTGAGCTGGTTGGCCAGCATCCGCGCCCGCACCGGCGCGGCCAGATCGGGAAACACGCGCAATGGCGTGGCATTGGCGCGGCGCGTGCTGGCGACGCTGTTGCGCAACCGTTCCACCGCGCCCGCCTCGCTCTCGGCCAGGCCGCCCAGCATCTCGATCGCCACGAACTTCTCGATACGCTGCGGCGCCGCGGCGGCCAGCAGGCTGGCGATGGCCGCGCCCATCGAATGGCCGATCAGCACGAAGCGCTCCCAGCCCAGCGCATCGGCCGCGTCCAGCACCGGGTGCAGGGCGCTGGCCAGCAGGTATTCGGCACCATCGGGCAGGTCGCTGCTGTGGCCATGGCCGGGCAGGTCCAGCATCACCAGGTCCAGCTGCGGCAGGTGCCGGCTCAGCGGCACGAAGCTGGCGGCGTTGTCGAGCCAGCCGTGCAAGGCCAGCGCCTTGGGCCCCTCCGGGTCGCCGCTGCGCAGTCCGGCCAGCGCGCCCACCCGCGACGGGCAGGCAAAAGCACGCAAACTCATGCCGCGCGGGCCGCCAGCTGCGCCAGGGCACGCGCGTGCGCCGGGGCGTCGTTGAGACAGGGGATGTAGCGCACCTGCATGCCGCGTTCGGCGCAGGTCTCGACGAAGCCCATCGCCACTTCTTCCAGGGTTTCCAGGCAGTCGGTGGCGAAGCCGGGACAGAGTACGTCCACCTGCTTGACCCCCTGCCCGGCAAGCTCCCACAGCCGCGGCTCGGCGTACGGGCGCAGCCAGCGCTCGGCGCCGAAGCGCGACTGGTAGCCGAGCTCCCACTGCCCGGCCTCCAGGCCCAGCGCAGCGGCGATCGCCTGCGCGCTGGCTTCGCAGCGCTGCGGGTAGGGATCGCCGTTGTTGGCCACGCGCTGCGGCAGGCCGTGGAAGGAGAAGAACAGCCGCTCGCCGCGGCCATGCTGCGCCCAGTGCGCACGCACGCTGTCGGCCACCGCCGCGACCCAGGCCGGATCGGTCGGGTAGTCCTCGATCAGGTGCACCGGCAGCTGCGGATGGCGCGCCTGCCAGGCCTGCACCACGTCCTCGATCGAGGCGGTGGTGGTGGTCGAATACTGCGGGTACAGCGGCAGCACCACGATCCGGCGCACGCCGGCATCGCGCAGCGCGTCCAGGGCCGGCGCCAGGGCCGGCGCGCCGTAGCGCATCGCCCAGGCCACGCGGTGCCCGGGCAGCTCGCGCTGCATGCCCTCGGCCAGGCGGCGGGTGTACACCGCTAGCGGCGAGCCGTCCGCCAGCCACACCTGGGCGTACTTCTCCGCCGATTTCGGCGAACGCCGCGGCAGGATCACCCAGTGCAGCAGCGGCCACCAGAACAGGCGCGGGATCGCGACCACGCGCTTGTCGCCAAGGAACTCGGCCAGATAACGGGCGACCGCAGGCGCGGTCGGCGCCTCGGGCGTGCCTAGATTCACCACCAGGATGGCGGTCTCGGGTGCGTCGGACATGCGCGCATTGTGGCAGAGCGCGCGCGCTGCGGCGTGTCGATCCGTTCGATCGCGGCGATCGACGGCGCCTGCATGCGGTGCCGGCACCACTCATTGCCGATTCATTGCCCTGTGACTAAGTTCAAGGACTTGCAGTATCTTGCTGCGGACCTATTTCGGAGCCCGCCATGCCCCTCCTGCCGCGCCTCGCCCTGTTGTTGAGCACCCTGTTGTTCGTCGGCCACGCCGTGGCCGGACCGGAAGAGGACGAGCGCGCCCGCAACGCGCTGCGCGTGCTGACCGACATCCAGAAGATTCCCGAGCAGGCCATCCCCGACAAGCTGCTTGACGAGGGCCGCGCCATCGTGGTGATCCCGGATACGCTCAAGGCCGGCCTGGTGATCGGCGGGCGCCGCGGCCACGGCCTGATGTCGGTCAAGCGCCCCGACGGCACCTGGTCCAACCCGGTGTTCGTCAAGCTCACCGGCGGCAGCATCGGCTTCCAGGTCGGCGTGCAGTCCTCCGACGTGGTGTTGGTGTTCCGCAACGACCGCAGCCTGGACAACATCGTCAACGGCAAGTTCACCCTCGGCGCCGATGCCGGCGTCGCCGCCGGCCCGGTCGGGCGCAACGCCGCCGCCGCCACCGACGGCCAGCTCAAGGCCGAGATCTGGTCGTGGTCGCGCGCGCGCGGCCTGTTCGCCGGCGTCGCCCTGGATGGCGCCGCGCTGCAGATCGACGATGCCGCCGACCTCAACGCCTACGGCAGCAACACCACCCCGCGGATGATCTTCGAGGGTCGCACCACCAACCGGCCGTCCAACGACATCGTCGCCTTCCGCGACAAGCTCGAGGAAGCCACCTACGCCGCGCGGCAGAGCCGCGGCACCGACAGCAACGGCAGCCCGGGCGCCGCCCCGGCACCGGCGGCCATGCCGGCGCCGCAGGCCACGCCGGAACCGACCGCCGCGCCCGACGCCGCTGCCAGCACCGTCCCCCTGCAGGGCCAGGCGCAACCGGCGCAGCAGGGCTTCCAGCCGGTGTCCGACGGCGAGATCCGCACCGAGAAGCTCGACGGCGATCGCTGAGCGCGGTTCCCAACGCCACCTGTCCATCCCGTCGTGCAGGCATGCCTGCACGTCCGGGAAAGGTAACGCGGCGCGGCGCGGTGCGTTATCCTGCGGGTTCCTCACGACTTTTCTGCGAGCGGATCATGGGCAGTTTTAGCATCTGGCACTGGCTGGTCGTGCTGGTGATCGTGCTGGTGGTGTTCGGCACCAAGCGGCTGACGAGCGGCGCCAAGGATCTGGGCAACGCGGTCAAGGAATTCAAGAAAGGCATGCGCGACGACGACAAGCCCGCCGGCCAGCTCGGCGACGAGACGCGCAGCAGCAGCGAGCCGTCCCGCCAGACCCAGGCCGAACGCGACCGCGACGCGCACTGACGGGACCCCGCCGGCGTGTTCGATATCGGATTCAGCGAACTGCTGGTGATCGCGGTGGTGGCCCTGGTGGTGCTCGGTCCCGAGCGCCTGCCCAAGGCGGCGCGCTTCGCCGGATTGTGGGTGCGCCGCGCCCGCGCGCAGTGGGACTCGGTGAAGCAGGAACTGGAACGCGAACTGGAAGCCGAGGAACTCAAGCGCAGCCTGCACGACGTGCAGAGCTCGCTGCGCCAGGCCGAGACCCAGTTTCGCGATGGCAGCGAGGAGCTGCAGCGGCAGACCGAGGCGCTGCGCCGCGAGATCGATCCGAACCCACCGGTGCCGCCTGCCGACAGCGCGCCGTCGACCGTGCCGCCAGCGACAGCGGCCGCAATCGACGCCCCGACTGCGCACACTCCCGAGACGGCCACGCCCCTGCCCACGCACTCTGCCGCGACGGTGCCCGCCGCTTCCGTGGTGCCGGCCGCCGCGCGCGGTGCCGCCGCACCGCATCCGGCGTCCACCGCCACGGCGCATACCGGCCAGCCGCCCTCCATTGATCCGGAGGCGCCGCGATGAACGTGGAAGCCGAGAGCAGCCTGATCGAACACCTGATCGAACTGCGCGCGCGGCTGATGCGCGCGCTGATCGGCCTGGGCGTGGTGGTGGTGGCGCTGCTGCCCTTCTCCAAGCGCCTGTACTCCTGGCTGGCCGAGCCGATGCTGGCGCAGTTGCCGGTGGGCCAGAGTGTGATCGCCACGCACCCGGCCGGCGCGGTCATCGCGCCGCTGAAGCTGGCGTTCTTCCTGGCCCTGTTCGTGTCCGCCCCCTGGCTGCTGTACCAGGCCTGGGCCTTCGTCGCCCCCGGCCTGTACCAACGCGAGAAGCGCCTGGCGCTGCCGCTGCTGGCCTCGGCAGTGCTGCTGTTCTACCTCGGCTGCGGCTTCGCCTACTTCCTGGTGCTGCCGGCGGTGTTCCACTTCCTGACCACGTTCAAGCCGGACGTGATCCAGCTCACCCCCGATGCCGGCGCCTACCTGGACTTCGTCCTGGCGATCTTCTTCGCCTTCGGCGCCAGCTTCGAACTGCCGGTGGCGCTGGTGATCCTGGCCCTGCTCGGCTGGGTGACCCCGCAGCAACTGCGCGAGGGCCGCGGCTACGCGGTGGTCGGCATCTTCGTGCTGGCCGCGGTGCTGACCCCGCCGGACGTGGTCTCGCAGCTGATGCTGGCGATCCCGATGTGCCTGCTGTACGAGCTGGGCATCATCGCTGCAGCGGCGGTGACCAAGAAGCCGGGAATCGAGGCACGGGAATAGGGAATCGGAACAGCGGTTCGCTGCATACCCACCATTACCACGCGGCTTGACGGCAATCTGCCGCACACAGCAAAACGGCCCCGAGGGGCCGTTTTGCTGTTGCTGTGGCTCTTACGATTCCCGACTCCCGATTCCCCAATCCCGGCGCTACGCCACAAAGACGTTGGAGGGCGGCGGCGGCACAGCCGGCGCCGCATCCCCGGCGTGCACGAACATCTGCTTCCAGGCCGCGTACACGATCCCGGCCAGGACCGGCATCAGCAGCGCCATCAGCAGCAACTGCGCGGCCAGCGCGGCCACGGCGGTGCCGACGAGGAGCTGCAGCACCAGCATCACCACGGTCAGCGCGAAATAGAACGCGAACATGGCCAGGAAGGCGAGGACGAAGAACACCAGCATCGCCGGCAGGTTGTGCAGGCAGGCGCGCAGGCCGTGCCCGATGGCGGCGATACCGTTGCGGCCGTCGAACATCACCTGCGGCGCGAACAGGAACAGGGTCAGCGCCACCGCCACGAACCCGACCGCCACCAGCATCAGCCACAGCAGGATGCGCAACGCCGGCAGGGTCGCGACCAGTTGCTCCACCTGCAGCGGATCCGGCTGCGCGCCGGACTGGCCCAGCTCGTTGAGCTTGTTCATCACCGTGGTCAGCTGCATCCACCCGTCCGGACCGATCACCACCACCGCCAGCAGCGCCAGCGCCAGCCCGACCACCACCTGCGGCAGCAACGCCACCAGCAGGTTCGGCGTGCGACCGCCGTGCAGGCCCTGCAGCAGGTGCGCCGGCTCGGCGCTGCGGCCCTGGTCGACCTCGCGCACGGCCCACACCAGCCCGCCGAACAGCAATGGCCCGGCCAGCCCCATCAGCAGTTGCGCCAGCATGCCCAGGGTCGGGTTGAGCACGCCCAGGAACAGGGCGATCAGCGCCGCCAGGCCCCAGATCAGTCCGAGCCGGCCCAACGCCCACGGCGCCCGCCGCAGCAGGGACATGCCGGCCAACAGCCATTCCGCGCCGGCCGAGGCCGGCAGCTTGCGAATCTCGATCATTGCCAATCCGAAGTGGGGGACGCCGTACAGCGGCGGCGACTGCACAGATTATCGCGGTTTTGCCTGGCCGCTGCTGTGCTGCCCGCGTGCGTGCTGAACGAAGCGCCGCAACAGTTTGCGTGCCAGCGGTGCGGCGCTGACCTCGCGGGCGATGGTACGGGCACAGCGTCCGGCGCTGCGTAGACAGTCGGCACGCGCCTGCACGTAGCCGCGCATGTGGTGGGTGGCGAACTCCGGATGGAACTGCAGGCCCCAGGTCGCCTCGCCCCAGCGGAACGCGTGGCACTGGTCCTGCGCCGAGTGCGCCAGCACCGTGGCGCCGGACGGCGCGCGCAGCACCGTCTGCAGATGCGTGGCATGCGCGGGGAAGCGAGGCGGCAGGCCGGCGAACAGCGGATCCTCGGCGGCGGGCGGGTGCAGTTCGATGTCCACCGTGCCCGATTCGCGCCCGGCCGGGTTGTAGGCGACCTCCCCGCCCAGCGCGTGCGCCAGCAACTGGTGGCCGTAGCAGATGCCCAGCAGCGGCGTGCCGTCCTCGGCGGCTTCGCGCAACCAGGCCGCCGAGCGTTCGCTCCACTCGGCCCGGTCGGTGACGAACGCCGCCGAGCCGGTGACGATCACCCCGGCAAAGTCGCCCCTTGCCGGCAACGCCTCGCCGGCGGCGACGTTGGTCACCACCGTCTCGCGCTCGGCCAGGCCGGCGGCGACGCGGATCCAGTGCGGGAAGCGTCCGTAGCGCCGCATCGTCGCCACCGGCTCACCGGTTTCGAGGATCAGGAAGGGCGCAGCACGGCGACGGACGGGAGAAGCGAACGGCATGGTGGGATTCTAGACGCCGTCGCCGTGGATTGTTCAAGGCCGCGCGGCGACGGCGGCATAGCCATATAACTGGCGATCATGAGGCGATGTGGGCCTGTCCGGAGACAAGACGCAACGCCGCCGGTTTAGTGCAGCGACAGCGCATGCGCCAGCGCCAGCGACAGGTCGATATCCAGCAGGCGGCCGTCCTCCGTGAACAGCAACAGGTGCCCCGGCTGCTCGCGCGCCTGCAGGGACAACCCGCTCGGTAACGCCAGATCGGCAATGCGATCGCCGTCGGAGAAGCGAACAATGAAGTAACGGCTGGCCTGATCCAGACGAACGCCAGCCAGCATCCCGTGTTCGAGCGCGACGAAGCGCGCATCGACCGTCTCCGATGGCATCGGCGGCAGCACGCACACGCCCCGGGCGTTGCCATTGCGGAATACGAAGGCATTGGCCCCGTCCTCGTTCACCTCCAGACGTGGTTGCTGCATCCCGCCCAGGCGATGTGGCATGACCGGCACATCAGGCTGCAGGACGATGTCATCGCGCCCGCGCAGGCGCCTGTGCGGCAGCATGTACGTCCACTCCTGCAAGGTCTCGGCGGTACGCACCAGGAACACCTCGCAGTCCTCGAAAAAGGCGGCGGCGACGATCGAACCTGGCAGGTCACCGACGTGCCACAGTACCTCCATCAGCCCCTTGCCGACGTCGATGACCAGAATGCGGCCGTCCACCACCACGGTCCAGCCAGTCCCGATGAGGGTAGGCGCGGCGAACTGCAGGGCCAGTGCGCCGAGTTCGATGCTGCTGCGGGTGGTCAGGTCGAGCCGCGCGATCCGCGAGACGCGCTCGCGCGGCGCCAGCGCCAACGCGACCTGCCCGCTGGCCGCGAGCACCAACCGATACGCCGGCACCGCATAGTGCTGAACCACCCGTCCATGGGCATCAAGGACGGCCGCGCCGGCCTCGCCCAGAGCGACCAGATACTGCCGGTCGGGCAGGACTGCGGCGTCGTGGATTCGCTGCACGCCGGCGGCAGGCAGCGCCAGCGCCAGGGGGCTGCGCAGGCGCCAGAAGGGCGTCGGCTGGCCCGCCTGCGCGACGCGCCACGGCGGCATGTCGCTCTTCAGGCAAGGATCGGCCGCCATTTTCAGCAGGCGCTCCAGATCGCTGCGCCCCAGACCGTTGCGGCCGGCGCTGCAATCGGCGGCGACGGCGGGGAGCACGCAGGCGGCCAGACGCCGCAATGCGGCGCTGTTGCCGCCGATCGCCAGCAAGGCATTCGCCAGCGCCGCGCGCGGCTGCGGGTCGGCCGCAGGATCGACCAACGCCTCGATCTTGTCGGCGTACTGCTGCAGCGTGTCCGGCAACAGGCTGGCGCGCTGCACCAGGGCGCGGGCCGACAAGGCAGCGCCGGCCTGTTCTGCGGCCAGCAACCATTGCAACGCGAGATCGCGTGCCTCGCGCAGCGGCCAGACCACCTCGACCGCTTCCAGCCAGTCGCCGCTCTCGACCAGGGCGTGGCCCCATTCCAGCCGCAACTGCGCCGCCAGCGCCGGATGGGCGCCCTGCAACTGGCTGACTGCGTCGGCGAAGGCGCGGTCGCGCCGGGCAACCTGGGTCGCACGGCGGACATCGCCGCCCAGCATCAGCAGCCGGATGATCAGGGCCGGCGGCATCTCCCAACCCATGGCCAACTCGGCCGCCTGCGCGTGGCGCCCATGCTCGACCAGGTAATCCAACGCCTCCTGGCGCGCATTGAGCAGTTCGGCCAGGACGAACACCGCTTCGTCGATCCGGCCCTTGCGGTTCAGCGCGGCGAACGCCTCACGGTACATGCGCCGCAGGTGCGTGGTCAGATCTTCGCCCAGGTCCAGGCTGGCGCCCTGCCCGATCCGTCCCGAGAGTTGCAGGCTCTCGCGCCGCTCAGGCGTACCGAACGCCTGCCCCAGCGACTGCCCAGTCGCATCCACGGGCAGGGCATTGCGCAAGGCTTCGTCCAGGTCGCCGCGGTCGAACATCGCCATCATCCGGCGCAGGTAGGCACCATGCCGATACCCGATCAGCTTGCCTACTCGGCTGATTGCGGCCAGCCGTGCGAGGGTATCGCGCCAGGCACTGGGCCGCCGCTGCGCGCGCTGGCGTGCGGGAATACCGCCACTGGCCGCCGCCGGCACCCTGATCCCCGACCCCGGCAGCCAGCGCGCCAACAAGGCGACGACGGCGCCGAGCATGCCTTCGCGCACCGCCGCGATGCCGTCGCGCAGCGCATCTGCCGTACGCGCACCGGCCATCGCCCGCAGGAACGCCTCGCCTTCCGCGCTGCGTGGAGGGATGGCCCGACCCAATACACTGCGCACGTCCTTTCCCTGCAACTGCGCCACGTCCAGCACCGGCGACGCGACGTGGCAATTGAAGGGCTCAAGTACCCGGTAGGCGTCCAACGCGATCGCCTCGGACAGGTCCAGCACCTCGCCCTGGGCGAAGCGCAGCCCCACCACGGCGGCGCCGGCGACCAGGCCGATTTCCATGGCCGGCAACGCGGCCCGTTCCTCGTCCGTCAACGGTGCCGAGTACAACGTCCCGTGCAGGCGGCGCATGGGTACCTCGCCCATCGTTTCGCACTGCAGCGGCTGCGCGCGGGCGAAGCACAGCATGTCGCCGGCCGCGAACCGATAGGCCCGGCAACCAGGGTGCCAGGCGGCCAGCATACGTGCCGTTCGCACCGGCGCCGGCAGCACGTCGGCGGGCCACCACAGCGCGTCCAGCGCCTGCCATCCGCGCCACATCGGGTCGCGTACCGCGGCGGCGGCGGACGCGGCCTGCTTCGCCTCAGTCATCACGGTCGTCCCCGCGCTGTCCCTGCGCCTGCAGCAGTACTTTGCCTCCGCCCTCGCCCAAAACACGCAGTTGCCCAGCCAGATCGACCAGAGCAACCCCGCTACCGTCCGGCGCCACCGAGGCGGCGCTGATGTCGTTCGATGCCTGGTACACGATCTCCTGGCCCTGTTCGCCGATCGCGATCACGGTGCGTCGGTCGGGGCGCAGCAGCAACAGCCGGCTGCGCTCTGGACGCTGCGGATCCTGTACCGGACCCAGCAGCTTCGCGCCTGCCGGCAGGCGCAGTTCCAACTCGGAAAAGCCGTCCTGGGGTCCGCCCTGGTACAGGCGGCAGATACCGCCATCGTCGTGCTGACCGGGGTACTCCAGGCACAACGCGCCGCGCCAATGGCCTTCCCGCACCTGTCCGCGGACCAGCAACCGGACCGGACGCGCCGGCACCGCCAACTGGGTCAGCAGTTCGATATTGCCTTCGCGGTGCAGGTAGTTGACACGTAGGCGGTCGTCTTCGCAGCGGGCATACAACAGACGCTGCCCGTCGATCTGCTGCATCGCCAGTACCCGATCGTCCACCTGGACATGCGCGGGCATGTCGCGTCCGGGGCGCGTGCTGGCGTTGGTCCAGGACAGCAGTCGCCCAGCGGCGTCCAGGATCACCACACGCTGCGTCTGCGATTTGCTCGCTCGCAGCCAGGCGCAGTGCAGCCAGGACGCGGCGCCGGGCGCAGCGGCGAACGCATCGGCCGGCGGCCGCGCGACGGGCTGGAACCACGGCATCTTCCAGAAGTACAGCCCGTCGTGCACGGCGGCCACGCCAGCCAGCTCCTTGTTGGCGATCACGCCGCACAGCAACTCGCCGCTGGCCGGCCAGGCGCTGTAGCGCGGCTTGGCCTTCTTGCGCCTGCCCTCCTCGCGGAGCGTGAGCAGCACCGCCTGATGGGTCCCGGCCAGCGGCAGCGCCAGATGCCGGCCATCGATACTGAACAGCGGCGGTTGCCGCAATGACAAGCGGCCGTTCAGGGATTCGGTCGCGACCACGGCCCCGGGCATGGCCAGCGGCGCCGGCGCCAGCAGGAACTCGCCGCGCAGCAGCCGCGAGGCGCGGCCTGCGTCGGGCAGGCCGAGCGTCAGTTGGCGATGCGCCCGTGGCGTCCTGACCGACACCGACAGCCGATCGTCGAAGCCGTGCCGGATTCGGACCTGATGGTCGCCGCGGCCGGGCGCGACGTCGCCGGCGGTCATCCACCAGCACTCGATGGCCGCTTGGCCATGGCCGGCGAGATGGCGCTGCCAGGCGGTGTGCTCGGTCTGCGTCGCCAGCGCGTGAGTCCGCGCCTGCAGCAGCGCGCGCAAGGCCTCCGCGCTCGCCTCCTCATGTACCTCGCCCGGCCGCTGCAGCACGCCCCAGGCGAAGCGCGCGCCGGCCGCTTGCGCGCGCCGCGCCAACAGGATCCACATCGCCACATGCAGCAGGCGCGGCGCGCCGCGTTGCGCCGGGCCAGCGTCGAACAGCGCCAGGACCAGCGCGTCGCTGCGTGGGCGGGCGAGCTTGGGCGCCAGGAACAGGTGTTCGTAGTGCGCGGCGCGGCGCAGGAATTCGTCGGGCAGCAGGTCGGCCACCGCCCATTCGCTCAGGACCAGGCGTTCGTAGGGACCGCGGCGGCGCAGATCGTCGATCCCGTCCGGATCGGCGACACCGCGCTGCATGCGCGCCGCGCCGCGACCGAGCAGCGGATCCAGCCGCAGCAGCCAGTCGCCGACCATCGCCGCGATGTCCGCATCGAACCACGCCAGCCACGCATGCCATGGCTGCAGCGCCGGCGGCAGCGGAAATGCCGCATTCATACGGCCCAGCGCCTGCGGATCTGCTCCAGCACCGCCGCACCGGCCGGCAGCAGCCGCTGCAGCGGCACCAGCACCGACGGCGTGCGCAGCAGCAACCAGGGCGCCCCCGGATGACGCCGCGCCACGGCCTGGGCTAGCAGATCCAGCGGAATGTCCGGGCACTGCGTCGTCGGCAGCCACAGCGCCGGCGCGGCCGGACGCGGCGCGATGTACTGCCCCTCGTCGATCCACGGCAGCGCCGCCTCCGGACCGGTCACCACCACCAGGTCGGCGGTCGCCGCCACCATCAGCACGTCGGGCTGCGCGCTGCGCGCGACACACGCCAGCAGGCGCTGCGCGCGCTGCCTGCCCACGCCGACCACGCCCTGCGGCGGCGGCGGTGCAGGATCGTCCTGCCACCCCCAGGTCATGCGCTGGCGCCGATCCACTCGATCAGGCGCGCGCGCTCGACGGCCAGCAGTTCCGGCAAGGAGGCAGCGGTGAAGTTGGCATCGATCTCGCGCAACACCGCTTCGGCGCCGGGCGCATCGACCGCACCGGCATCGGCCAGACAACGCTGGGCGGCTTCCAGCAGCCGCGCTACCCGGGACAGCGGCTGCAGTGCCGCCTGTTCCGCGGCGGCACGCAGGGTCGGATTGGCGGCCAGCGCAAGGGTCTCGCGCAGCGCGTCCTGCGCGGCGGCCTGCGATTCCCGCGTCGGCATCACATAGAACAACGGCCACAGGTCCGCTTCGGCCGCGACGCTACGGCCGGCCAGCACCGCCGCGGCCGCCACCAGGCGCTGGGTCTTGACGATGCGGCGGTCGGATAGCGCCAGGCCGGCGGCGCGCAGGGTCCGGATCGCCTGCGCCAGCAGGCAGCGTGCGTCGTCCATCCGCACCTGCCGGACCTGACCGGCAAGAATGTCCAAGTCGGCCAGATCGGCCGCCGGCACTACCGCGCTGCGCTCGACCTGCCAACCGCCGGCCAGCAGCGCTTCCAGTTGGTGGTCCGGCACCGCGTCGACGAACACATGCAGCAGGAAGCGATCGGCGAACGCCGCCAGCGACTCGTCATCCGGCAGCGCATTGGCCGCGCCCACGCAGATGCGCAGCGGGCAGGCCAGATCGGTATGGCCGCGGCGGAAGCGGCGTTCGTTCAACACCCCCAGCAAGGTATTGAGGATGGCCGTGGAGCCCAGAAATACCTCGTCGAGAAACGCGACGTCCGCCTCCGGCAGCATCCCGGCGACGTCGGTTTCGACCACGCCCTCGCGCAACTTGCGCAGATCGACCGGGCCGAACAGTTCCGACGGCTCGGTGAAGCGGCCCAGCAGATACTCGAAGTAGCGACCGCCGAGCGCGGTGGCGACGCGCCGGACCACCGCGCTCTTGGCGGTGCCGGGCGGACCGACGATCAGCAGATGCTCCTCGGCGATCGCCGCCAGCACCATCAGTTCGGCGAGTTGATCGCGCTCGATCAGACCGGTGGTGGCGGAACGGACGGCCTCGCGGACGCGGGCGGCGGCAGATGCGGTGGTGGTGGACATGCAGGCGATCGGCAGGGTGCGCCGTGCGTGGCGGTACACGCCACGGCAAACAGGACGGAGGGTTCGAATGCACTCTAGAACAATCCGATGACGGCGAACACCGCGACCGCCGCACTGCGTGCGATGGCGGCGCGCGTTCCTGGTCCTGGCCCGACGACGACGGGCGGCAATGGTGCGACCGAGGCGGTGCCGCGCATTGCCCTGCGTGGATCGCGCTGACGATCTGGCACGGCACGCGGCCAGGTTCCGATGCACCGGCAGCGGCTTCCCGCCCTCTTCAGCGCCGATCACGCAGGCTATCGCGCTTTCCTCCAGGCAGGTTCGCCATGCGCCGTTCCCTGATTCCCTTGACCCTGGCCGCGCTGCTGCTCGCCTCCACGTCCGCATCGGCTGCGACGGCGCCGGGTGCGGACCGCGCGGCCCCGCCCACGACGCGGGAGGTGCTCAGTTCCGGCGGCATCATGGGCGCGATCCGCGCGGTGGCGCCCGACTACGAACGGGCCACCGGGGTAAAGCTACACATCGAGGCGGCGCCGTCGATGGGCGACACCCCGCAGGCGATCCCCAACCGCCTCGCCCGCCACGAGCCGGCGGACGTGCTGCTGATGGTCGGCGCGGCGCTCGACACGCTGGTGGCCAGCGGCCAGGCGCGGCCCGCCAGCCGCGTGGACCTGGGCGAGTCCTACATCGCCATGGCGGTCAAACAGGGCGCGCCCACGCCGGACATCTCCACGATGGCGGCCTTCCGCAAGACCCTGCTGGACAGCCAGTCGGTGGCCTACTCCGACAGCGCCAGTGGCGTCTACCTGTCGCGCACGCTGTTTCCGCGGATGCGGCTCGGCGCCGGGTTCGCCGCCAAGGCGCGGATGATTCCCGCCGAGCTGGTCGACGCGGTGGTCGCACGCGGCCAGGCGCAGCTCGGTTTCCAGCAACTGAGCGAACTCAAGCCGGTCCCCGGCATCACGATCGTTGGCCTGATTCCCAAGCAGGCGCAGCAGATGACGCTGTACTCCGGCGCCGTCGCCAGCACGCAGCCGCAGGCGGCGCAGGCGCTGCTGGACTACCTGGCGTCCCCGGCTGCCGCCAAGGCGATCGCCGACAACGGCCTCACACCGCTCGCCGGAAAGAAGAAATAGCCGCGGTACGGATCGCGGCGCTGCGTCCGGCATCATCGTCCGGCGCGTGGGCGGCGCGCATCATGGCCTGTCGTGTGGCTTGGCGGGACGCGCCGTGGCCATGTAGGAGCGGCTTCAGCCGCGACGTGGCGTTCCCGGGAACGCCACGTCGCGGCTGAAGCCGCTCCTACAAGTGCGCCAGCCATCGCGATGATGGAGCCCGGATGGGAGCATCGGGATTGGGGATTGGCAGAAACGCATCCGGCCTGCGGTGAGACGCCCTCGCAAACGATATCGGTGGGCCAGCCGCCGCACGAAAAGGCCAACGCCAACCACGCCTCCCGCCCGCTCACTCGCGCGGCGGCAGCACCGACAGCACTTCCTCGATGGTGGTCAGCCCGGCGGCCACCTTTTCCAGGCCGGCGCGGCGCAGCGTGCGCACACCCTCGTCCTGGGCGGCGCGGCTGAAGCCGGCCAGGTCCATGTCGGCGCGGATCAGGGTGCGCAGGCGCGGGGTCACCGGCAGCAGTTCGTACAGGCCCACGCGGCCCAGGTAGCCGGTGCGACGGCATTCCAGGCAGCCGACCGGGGCGTAGGCTTGCAGCGCCTCGGACAAGGCCTCGCCCGGTTCGCGCAGCGCGTCCCATTCGTGCGCTTCCAGCGTGTGCGGGCGCTTGCAGTGGCCGCACAGGGTGCGCACCAGGCGCTGCGCCAGCACGCCGTTGAGGGTGGAGGCGACCAGGTAGTGCGGCACGCCCAGGTCGAGCAGGCGGGTGATCGCCGAGGGCGCATCGTTGGTGTGCAGGGTCGACAGCACCAGGTGGCCGGTCAGCGAGGCCTGCACCGCCATCTGCGCGGTTTCCAGGTCGCGGATTTCGCCGATCATGATGATGTCCGGGTCCTGCCGCAGCAGGGTGCGCACGCCGCTGGCGAAGTCCAGGTCGATGTTGGCCTGCACCTGCATCTGGTTGAACTCGGTGGCGATCATCTCGATCGGATCTTCCACGCTGCACACGTTCACGTCCGGCGTGGCCAGACGCTTGAGCGTGGAGTACAGCGTGGTGGTCTTGCCCGAGCCGGTGGGGCCGGTGACCAGCACGATGCCGTGCGGGCGCTCCACCAGCGCGTTCCAGCCGGCCGCTTCCTGCGGGCTGAAGCCGAGCTGGTCCACGCTCTTGAACGCGGCATCCGGGTCGAAGATGCGCATGACGCACTTCTCGCCGAAGGCGGTGGGCATGGTCGACAGGCGCATCTCGGTCTCGCGCCCGCCCGGCGAACGGGTCTTGATGCGCCCGTCCTGCGGGCGCCGCCGCTCGGCCAGGTCCATGCGCCCGAGCACCTTGATGCGGCTGACGATGGCGGTCATCACCGCCGGCGGTACTTCCAGCACCTTGTGCAGCACGCCGTCGATGCGGAAGCGCATGCGCCCGGCCTCGCGCCGCGGCTCCAGGTGGATGTCGCTGGCGCGCTGCTCGTAGGCGTACTGCAGCAGCCAGTCGACGATGTGCACGATGTGGTGGTCGTCGGCGTTGACGTCGCCGCCGCGGCCCAGTTCCACCAGCTGCTCGAAGCTGGGCAGGCCGCTGCTCTGTTCGGTGCGCCCGTCCTTGGCGCCGCGCACCGAGCGGGTCACGCCGAAGAACTCCATCGTGTAGCGATGCAGGTCCAGCGGGTTGACCACCACCACCTCGATGCGGCGCCGCGCCAGGTGCTGCACGTCGCCGAGCCAGTCCAGCGCCAGCGGTTCGCTGGTGGCCACCAGCAGACGCTCGGGCTGCAGGGCAAGCGGCAGGATCCGGTGGCGGCGCGCATAGGCGTGCGAGACCACGCCGGTGACCGCGGCCACGTCGACCCGGGTCGGATCGATGCGCAGGTAACGCAGGCCGCAGCGCTGCGCCAGCCACTCGGTCAGCCGTTCCAGGCTCAGTTCGCTGCCGGGCGGGCGGGTGGCGGCCAGTTTCAGGTTGGACAGCAGCACCAGCGGATGCACGTCGCTGGCGGTGCGCGCGGTCTGCGCCGAGAACTGCACGCGGCCGCGTTCGGCCGGCGCGACCAGGCCGTCGGCGAGCAATGCGGCGGCCACGCGCTCGAAGCTCAACCGGCCCGGCGGCAACGCCACGGTGGGATCGGCGGGCGACGACGCGGGCGGCGCGGCAGGGCGCGAATCCATGGTCCAGGTCCGGTACGCGGAAGTCCCCGCGAGTCGGTCGCTATACTAGCGCACCCCTCAACCGGCCCCCTGCGAGATGTCCGTTTCCCGGTCCGTTCCGATCACGTTCCAGGGTCTGATCCAGACCCTCAACCAGTTCTGGGCGCAGCACGGCTGCGTGCTGATCCAACCGTTGGACCTGGAAGTGGGCGCCGGCACCTTCCATCCGGCCACGTTCCTGCGCGCGCTCGGGCCGGAGCCGTGGAACGCGGCCTACGTGCAGCCGAGCCGGCGCCCCACCGACGGCCGCTACGGCGAGAACCCGAACCGCCTGCAGCGCTACTACCAGTACCAGGTGGCGATGAAGCCGAACCCGGACAACATCCAGCAGCTGTACCTGGATTCGCTCAAGGCACTGGGCATCGATCCGCTGGTGCACGACCTGCGCTTCGTCGAGGACAACTGGGAATCGCCGACGCTCGGCGCCTGGGGCCTGGGCTGGGAGGTGTGGCTCAACGGCATGGAAGTCACCCAGTTCACCTACTTCCAGCAGGCCGGCGGCCTGGAGTGCAAGCCGGTGCTGGGCGAGATCACCTACGGTCTCGAGCGGCTGTGCATGTACCTGCAGAACTGCGACAACGTCTACGACCTGGTGTGGACCTACGGCCCCGATGGCACGCCGGTCACCTACGGCGACGTCTACCACCAGAACGAAGTTGAGCAGAGCGCGTACAACTTCGAGCACGCCAACGTGGCCGAACTGTTCCACCGTTTCGACGCGTGCGAGCAGGAAGCGCAGGCGCTGGTCGAGGTCGGCCTGCCGCTGCCGGCCTACGAGCAGGTGACCAAGGCCAGCCACGCCTTCAACCTGCTCGACGCACGCCGCGCGATCTCGGTGACCGAGCGCCAGCGCTACATCCTGCGCGTGCGTGCGCTGGCGCAGGCGGTGGCCAAGGCCTACTACGCGCAGCGCGAGAAGCTGGGCTTCCCCGGCGTCAAGAAGTGATGCAAGCCCCTCTCCCCCCGGCGACCGAAGGAAGTCCCCGCGGGAGAGAGGAGTTGGGGTGAGGGTACGTCCTCGCGGATAAACCTCACCGCCCCCAAAGCCGCAACGCTCCGCCGCACCCTCAATCCGCCCCTTCGGGGCACCTTCTCCCGCAGGGAGAAGGGAGAAACCGCTAGCAAGGTCCGACACATGAGCCAACACCTTCCCCTGCTGATCGAACTGGGCACCGAGGAACTGCCGGTCAAGGCATTGCCGGGCCTGGCCCAGGCGCTGTTCGACGGCGTGATCGCCGGGCTGGAGAAGCGCGGCATCGCGGTCGAGCGCGGCGACGCCAAGCCGCTGTCCACGCCGCGCCGGCTGGCGGTGCTGCTGCCGGGCGTGGCCGTCGAACAGCCGGAGCAGCGCGCGGAAGTGCTCGGCCCCTACCTCAACATCGCGCTGGACGCGGATGGCCAGCCGACCAAGGCGCTGCAGGGGTTCGCCGCCAAGGCCGGGATCGACTGGACCGCGCTGGAGCGCACCAGCGACGCCAAGGGCGAGCGCTTCGTGCACCGTGCGGTGAACCCGGGCGCGCGCACCGCCACGCTGCTGCCGGAGATCCTGCGCGAGGCGATCGCGGCGATGCCAATCCCCAAGCCGATGCGCTGGGGCGATCACGACTATGGCTTCGCGCGGCCGGTGCAGTGGCTGGTGCTGCTGTTCGGCAGCGAGGTGGTGCCGATGCCGCTGTTCGGCGTGGAGGCCGGCCGCGACAGCCGCGGCCACCGCTTCCTGCACGACGCGCCGGTGCCGCTGGCGCAGCCGGGCGACTACGTGGCCGCGCTGCAGGCTGCGCAGGTGCTGGTGGACCCGGACGTGCGCCGCGCGCGCATCGTCGCCGAGGTCGAGCAGGCCGCGCGCGAAGCCGGCGGCAGCGCGCGCATCGCCGCCGACAACCTGGAGCAGGTGGTGAACCTGGTCGAATGGCCATCGGCGGTGCTGTGCAGGTTCGAGCCGGCGTTCCTGGCGGTGCCGCAGGAAGCGCTGATCGAGACCATGGAGAGCAACCAGAAGTTCTTCCCGGTGCTCGATACCGGCGGCAAGCTCACCGAGCATTTCATCGGCATCGCCAACATCGTCTCGCGCGATGTGGCCGAAGTGGCCAAGGGCTACGAGCGGGTGATCCGCCCGCGCTTCGCCGACGCCAAGTTCTTCTTCGACGAAGACCTCAAGCAGGGCCTGGAGGCGATGGGCGCCGGCCTGGTCAGCGTCACCTACCAGGCCAAGCTCGGCAGCATCGCCGACAAGGTGCAGCGCGTGGCCGCGCTGGCCGAGGCGATCGCCGCGCAGGTCGGCGTGGACCCGGCACAGGCGCGCCGCGCCGCCGAACTGAGCAAGAACGACCTGCAGTCGCGCATGGTCAACGAATTCCCGGAACTGCAGGGCATCGCCGGCCGCCACTACGCCGTCGCCGCCGGCGAGCCCAGCGAGATCGCCCTGGCGATCGACGAGGCCTACCAGCCGCGCTTCGCCGGCGACGACATCGCGCTGTCGCCGCTGGGCAAGGTGCTGGCGATCGCCGAACGTCTGGATACGCTGGCCGGCGGGTTTGCCGCGGGGTTGAAGCCCACGGGCAACAAGGATCCGTTCGCGCTGCGGCGCAATGCGCTGGGGTTGGCGCGGACGGTGATTGAGAGTGGGTTCGATATCAGTCTAGTGATGCTATTGATTCGTGCGGTGGTTGCTGCTTACGCAGCAATTGGCTTAGAAAACATCAAGCCTGCCGCACTTAGGTTTGCTTCGTCTGTGCAGGAGTTGCATCAACAAGGATTTTCAATCGCCTTACAAGACGAGATCGTTCGAGCAGTCGCGGGCATTGAGCCCAACGACAAAGACGGAGAAATGCATCAAACAATCTCTGACCTATACCTGTTCATCCTTGATCGTCTAAAGGGATATTACGGCGATAAGGGCGTTCCTACGTCTCATTTTAATGCGGTAGCAGAGCTACAACCTCGCTCGCTGTACGACTTCGACCGCCGCATCGACGCGATCGGCACCTTTGCCGCGTTGCCGGAGGCCGAGGCGCTGGCCGCGGCCAACAAGCGCATCCGCAACATCCTGCGCAAGGCCGAGGGCGAGATTCCGGCACAGGTCGACGCGGGCCTGCTGCGCGAGCCGGCCGAGCGCGCGCTGGCCGAGGCGGTGGAAGCGGCGATCGCCGAGACCGACGGCGCGCTGCGCCAGCACGACTACGTGACCGTGCTGAACTTCCTGGCGCGGCTGCGCCCGCAGGTGGACGCGTTCTTCGATGGCGTGATGGTCAACGCCGACGACCCGGCGCTGCGCCGCAACCGCCTGGCCCTGCTCAAGCGCCTGGGCGACCGCCTCGGCAGCGTCGCGGCGATCGAACACCTGTCGGCGTAAGCAGCAGACGCGTCGAACCGGAGACGGGCCGCCTTGCGCGGCCCGTTCTCGTTTTGCGGGTGGAGCTCCTGCGGCAATGCGCTGCGCCAATGACTTCGGCGCAGCGCAATGCGTCGGGACTGAAGTCCCTCCCACAGTGCAAGCTCACTGCTGTCCGCAAGCCCCTGCAGGCGCATTTGCTTGCGTCCTTCACAACAAGCGTGTGCACGCGCCCGCGCTAAGCCTCTCTCCCGTCGGGAGAGGGGTTGGGGTGAGGGTCCGGCGCGAAACGACCTGCGGAGTGTCAGTGCACGAGGCTGCGCCTGACCCTCATCCGCCCGTGCGGAGCACCTTCCCCCAAAAAGGGGGCCGTGGTCCCGAAGGGAGAAGGAACAGCCGACTAGCCCCTCTCCCTCCGGGAGAGGGGTTGGGGTGAGGGTGCGGCGCGAAGCGACTCGCGGAGTGTGGGCACACGAGGCTTCGCCCGTACCCTCATCCGCCCCTTCGGGGCACCTTATCCCGAGGGGAGAAGGGAACAGCTGGCGTATCCCTGCGTATCACCCGCGGCGCGACGCAAAACCGCCGTTGCGAATCCCCATTCCCAAATCCCTATTCCCGGCTTCTAATCAAACAACGCCTGGATCGCCGCCAACCCCGCATTCGCGCGCTCCTTCTTGCGCGCTGCGTCGGCTACCGGGTCGGCGCCGTCGCGCTGCATTTCCTCGGCCGGGATCTCGTCGAAGAAGCGGCTGGGCTTGAGCCGGATATGCTCGCCGAACTTGCGGGTGAGCTTGCTGTAGCTCATCCACAGCTGCTCCTTGGCGCGGGTGATGCCCACGTACAGCAGACGCCGCTCCTCCTGCAGGTTGCCCTCTTCCAGGCTGACCTCGTGCGGCAGCACGCCGTCCTCGCAGCCCACGATGAACACGTAGCGGAACTCCAGGCCCTTGGACGCGTGCATGGTCATCATCCGCACCTGGTTGCCGCCGTCGTCCTTGTCGTTGCGCGACAGCAGCGCCAGTTGCGCGGCCAGGTCGCCGACGGTGGCGCCGCGCGGTCCGCCCTCGAACCACTTGGCCAGTTCCTCCAGGTTGCCGCGGCGGCGCTGGAAACTCGCTTCGTCCTTGCACTGGCTGCGCAGTTCGCGGATCAGCCCGGATTGTTCGGCGAGCTGGCGCACCACGTCGGCCGAGGACAGCGTGGTCGAGGCCGTGCGCAGTTCGTGCAGGATATCGACGAAGTCGCTCAGGCCGTTGGCTGCGCGCGGCGGCAACTGCTGCAGCGCGCCCACCGACTCGGCCGCGCGCGACATCGGCAGGTGCTTGGCCGAGGCCAGTTCTGCCAGCTTGGCCAGCGAGGTCGCGCCGACCTCGCGCTTGGGCGCCTGCACCGCGCGCAGGAACGCCGCGTCGTCGTCGGGATTGACCAGCAGGCGCAGCCACGACAGCACGTCCTTGACCTCCTGCCGCTCCAGGAACGCGGTGCCGCCGGTGATGTGATACGGCACGCTGGCCATCTGCAGCGCCTTTTCCAACGGCCGCGACTGGAAATTGCCGCGGAACAGGATGCAGAAATCGCTCCACGGCACCTGCTTGGCGGTGCCCAGGTAGGCGATCTCGGCGGCCACCTTCTCCGCCTCGTGCTCGCTGTCGCGGCACTCCCACACGCGGATGCGCTCGCCATCGGCCTGATCGCTCCACAGCGTCTTCAGATGCTCGTGCGGGTTGTGCGCGATCAGGGCGTTGGCCGCGCGCAGCACGCGGTTGGAGCAGCGGTAGTTCTGCTCCAGCTTGATGATCTGCAGGGCCGGGTAGTCGCGGCCCATCTGCATCAGGTTCTCCGGATTGGCGCCGCGCCAGGCGTAGATGCTCTGGTCGTCGTCGCCCACGCAGGTGAAGTTGCCGCGCGGGCCGGCCAGCATCTTCAGCAACCGGTACTGCGCATCGTTGGTGTCCTGGCTCTCGTCCACCAGCAGATAGCCGATGCGCTCGCGCCAGGCCATCACGATGTCCTCGTTCTCCTCCAGCACCTGCACCGGCAGGCGGATCAGGTCGTCGAAGTCCACCGCGTTGAAAGTGCTCAACCGCGCCTGGTAGCGCTCGTACAGGCTGGCCGCCTCCTGCTCGCGGTTGCTGCGGGCCGCCGCCATCGCCTGCTCCGGCGACAGCCCGGCGTTCTTGGCGCGCGAAATCAGGTTCTTGGCGTCCTCGATGGCATCGGGCTTGGCGCCGGGCATCAGATCCTTGATCTGCGCGGCGGCATCGTCGGCGTCGAAGATCGAGAAGCCGCGCTTCAGGCCCACCGCCGCGTGTTCGATCTGCAGGAACTTCAGCCCCAGGGCGTGGAAGGTGCAGATGGTCAGGCCGTCGGCGGCCTCGCTGCGGATGCGCTTGGCCACGCGCTCGCGCATTTCCTTGGCCGACTTGTTGGTGAAGGTGATCGCGGCGATGCGCTTGGCCGGGTAACGGCCGCTGGCGATCAGGTGCGCGATCTTTTCCACGATCACGCGGGTCTTGCCGCTGCCGGCGCCGGCCAGCACCAGCAACGGACCCTCGCAATGCAGGACCGCGGCGCGTTGGGGAGGATTGAGACCGTGCATGAAGACTTCCCTTGGCCGCGCATTGTAACGGGCACCGGCCGGCGCCGACGCCCCACCGCCGCGCCGGCGCTGAACCGGTTCGCGAACCGCCCGGCGGCCGGGGCGCGCGGCCGCCGCGCTAGAATCGACGGCATGGCGAAACTGTATTTCTACTATTCGGCGATGAACGCCGGCAAGACCACCACGCTGCTGCAGTCGGCGCACAACTACCGCGAGCGCGGCATGCGCACGGCGATCCTGACGCCGCGGCTGGACCATCGCGCCGGCAGCGGCGTGGTCGCCTCGCGCATCGGCCTGCGCGCCGACGGCATGCCCTTCGTCGCCGAGACCGATCTGCTGGCCACCCTCGAGGCCGACATCGCCAGCCACGGGCCGCTGCATTGCGTGCTGGTGGACGAAGCGCAGTTCCTCAGCCGCGCCCAGGTCTGGCAACTCAGCGAAGTGGTCGACCGGCTGCGCATCCCGGTGCTGTGCTACGGCCTGCGCACCGATTTCCGCGGCGAGCTGTTCGAGGGCAGCCAGTACCTGCTGGCATGGGCCGACGAACTGCAGGAGATCAAGACCATCTGCCACACCGGCAGCAAGGCGACGATGACCGTGCGCGTCGACGAGAACGGCCACGCGGTACAGGACGGCCCGCAGGTGGAGATCGGCGGCAACGAACGCTACGTTTCGGTCAGCCGCCCCGAGTTCAAGAAGATCATGCGCGGCGAAGGGCGCATCGATCCGCTGCAGATTGCGCTGCCGCTGTAACCCGGATGTCACCCCTGACGCACCGCGCTGGTGCGTCGCGCCACGATGCGATGAACCGTGGCTGACGTGTGCCGTACACGCGTCTGTTCCTATGCCATCAGTCTATGGAGCGCGCCCAGGCGGCATGCCTAGAATCGCGCCGATCGCTCACTCATGGGATGAGGAACATGCTTTCGTTCAAAGGATTTTTTGCCGGCAGCGGCACCGCACTGGCCTGTGCCCTGCTGCTGGCCCTGCCCGGCCCCGCCGCTGCGGCCCCGGGCGACCACACCTTCCAGGACATCCCGGCGCAGGTGCTCACCGACGGCTTCCTCGAGGCGCACCTGGACCTGTTCTATCGCCGCGCCGGCATCCGCGCCGACAAGAAGGGCGAGTACGCCGAGGCCAGGAAGCAGTACCAACTGGCCGCACGCTATGCCGACAAGCCGTCGCAGGCGCGGCTGGGCGAAATGTACTGGGAGGGCCAGGGCGGCGCCGCCGACCATACGATGGGCTTCCTGTGGATGGCGCTGGCCGCCGAGCGCGGCTACGACCAGTTCGGCGCACGCAAGATGGAGTACTGGAACCAGCTGACTCCGGACGAGCGCAAGCGCGCGGCCAAGCTCGACAAGTCGATGCTCGCCGACTACGGCGATCAGGTCGCCAAGCCGCGCCAGGAAGCGGTCCTGCGGCGCGAAGCGATGCGCAGCACCGGCGGCCTGCTCGGCCACTCCGGCGCGGCCGGCCCGCTGTCGATCAACGGCCCGCGTGGCGGCAGCATCGATCCGGAAGTGTTCTACGCCAAGCAGTTCTGGGAGCCGAGCGCGTACTGGAAGCTGCAGGATCAGGTGTGGGACGGCCGCACCCCGGGCCGGGTCGACATCGGCGATGTCGAGGACATCAGCACGGAAGGCGCACCGCCAACGCCGCCGCAGGAGCCGGGCAAGCACTGAACGCGGCGCCATTCCCGCGTCGGGACTGAAGTCCCTCCCACAGCAGCTCAGTGCCGGGCCTGTGCGCTCCTGTGAGAGCGACTTCAGCCGCGACGCGCGATGCGCACCAAGCTCGCACACCCGGCTGCGCCAGGACTGAAATGCGAGCGCAATGCCCGATCCAAGCACACGCACGCTGCCCGGCAGGCAGCGCGCGCGGTTGCGCTCAATACAACTTGCGCTCGGCCGCCGGCGGCGGCGTCCACTGGTACAGCCAGGTCTCGGTGAGCGGGCGCTCGCCGCTGCGCAGGTACAGGCGGATGTCGATCTGCTCGGTGCCGTCGTCCGGCGGCACCACGTCGAACATCGCGCGGTAGCCGGAGATCTCGTGCAACGGCCGCGCCGAGACGATCTCGGTGCGGCCGCGGTTGAGCTGCAGCACCGCCTCGACCTTGGCGTCCTTCTCCTTGCCCAGCTTGGCCAGTTCGCCGCCGACGAAATCCACCGCGAAGCGCCACGAGAAGTAATGCCGCTTCTGCCCGACCACGCCGCCCAGGCCGGTGCGGGTGGCCACGCAGTGCGCCAGCGGCGAGGACGCCGGCGCCTGTGCGCCCCAGTACAGGCGGTAGCCGAACAGCAGCTCCTGTCCGGGCTGCGGCTTGTCCTGCGGATTCCAGAACGCGACGATGTTGTCGAAGGTCTCGTCGACGGTGGGGATCTCCACCAGTTGCACCGAGCCCTTGCCCCAGCCCTGCTTCGGCTCCACCCACAGGCACGGGCGCTTCTCGTAGAACACGCCGTCGTCCTGGTAATGATCGAAGTTGCGGTCGCGCTGCAGCAGGCCGAAACCGCGCGGGTTCTCGTCGACGAACATGTTGAAGCGCAGGTGCGGCGGATTGCACAGCGGCCGCCAGATCCACTCGCCGCCGCCGGTCCACATCGCCAGGCCGTCGGTGTCGTGGATCTCCGGGCGCCAGTCCCAATCCATGCGGCGGTCGTTCTCGCCCACCTGGTACATGCTGGTGCACGGCCCCAGGCCCAGGCGCTCGATGGTCTTGCGCGGATACAGCGCGCTGTCGATGTCCATCAGCAGCACGTCGCCATTGGTGATCGCGAAGCGGTAGGCACCGGCCACGCTGGGCGAATCCAGCAGCGCGTACACCACCACCGTGTCCGAGCCGGCCTTGGGCTGCTCCAGCCAGTAGGCGATGAAGTCCGGGAATTCCTCCGGGCCGCCGGTGCCGGTATCGATCGCCAACCCGCGCGCCGACTGACCGTACTGGCCCTCCTTACCCACCGCACGGAAGTAGCTGGCGCCGAGGAAGGCGGCGAAGTCGCGCTCGGTGTCCTGCTTGGTGTTGAGGCGGAAACCGGCGAAGCCCAGTTCCTTCGGCAGCGGCTTGCCCTTCAGCCCGCTGCTGCCGTAATCGAACGCCGCGCTGTCGTAGGCCAGTTCCTGCGCCTGCCCGTCGACCAGGTCGAACATGTGCACCGGGGTCTTGAAGTACAGCCCCAGGTGGAAGAACTTGGCCTGGAATTTCGGGCCCTGCTCGGCCGCCCATAACGCATGGTCCTGGCGGTAGCGGATCGACTGGTACTGGTCCCAGGTCAAGCCCTCCACCGGCGCCGGCAGCGCCCGCTTGTGGCTCTGGTACGGCGCATCCGCCATGGCCCGCGCGTGGCCCTTGAGCCAGGCGTAGTCGAACGGCTGCGGCTTGCCCAGGCGGCGCAGGCCCACCGCAGGGGCCGCCTGGCCGAGCATCGGCATCGCCGGCAAGCCCATGGCGGCGAAGGCGGCGGCGGCGTTCTTGAGGAAATCGCGTCGTTGCATGGCCGGGATCGAAACGGAAAAGGACGCCCATCATAGACAAGCGGCGCCGAAGGTGGCGGTGATGGATGGTGCCCGTGGGTGCGGGCCCCGGACGCAGACGTGCTGGAGGTGGGCGGGCGGGCCCCGGCCGAGACAGTTGCCGACCCGACCACATCGGCGTCGCTATGCCCGAGTGGGCAAGGCATCTTCTGGAGCCGCTAACGACGCGACAAGGCCCACCGAGAAGCCCAGCGACATGTGCGCTTGAGCAGACCCGTTACCGGCAAGGCCCGTCGCGGCTGAATCGCGCTCGCGGTCGCGACGGCCCATCATGCCGAGACGCTGCAAAAAGCGCGGTGCTGCCGGTGTCCCTGCGGACGCCGGACCGCCTTCGCCGGTGCTTGCAGCGCGATCGCGTTCGTTGCTCAGCGCTGGCAGTGGCCACACCAGACGCTGGCGCGTTGGCCGATGCTGGCGTGGCGCAGCGTGCGTCCGCAACGCTTGCAGGCCTCGCCCTCGCGGCCGTAGACCGACAGCTCCTGCTCGAAGTAGCCCGGCGCCCCATCCGGGCTGATGAAATCGCGCAAGGTCGTGCCGCCGCGCTGGATCGCATAGCCCAGGATCGCCTTGGCTGCCTCGGCCAGGCGTGCGTAACGGGAACGCGAGACGTCGCCGGCCTCGCGCAGCGGACTGATGCCCGCCTGGAACAGGCTCTCGGCCGCGTAGATGTTGCCCACCCCGACCACGATGCGCTGATCCATCAGGAAGGTCTTGACCGGCGCAGTGCGGCCGCGGCTGAGCCGGAACAGATGATCGCCGTCGAACGCATCCGACAGCGGCTCCGGCCCCAACTCGGCGAGCAGCGGATGGGTCTCGCCCGGCGCCTGCCACAGCAGGCAGCCGAACCGGCGCGGGTCGTTGAAGCGGAGCACCCGGCCGTCTTCCAGGCTGATGTCGACGTGGTCGTGCGCCCGCGGCGGCGTATCGCCCGGCAGCACGCGCAAGCTGCCGGACATGCCCAGATGCAGCAGCGCACTGCCGACCGCGGTATCCAGCAACAAGTACTTCGCGCGCCGGCGAATGCCGTCGATGCGCTGCCCCGGCAACTGCTCGGCCACCTCCGGCGGAATCGGCCAGCGCAGATCCGGCCGCCGCAGGATCACCCCATGGATGCGCCGCCCAGACAGATGCGGCTCCAGACCGCGCCGGGTGGTTTCGACTTCGGGGAGTTCGGGCATGGACGCAGTCGCGGACAGTCGGCGGACGAGATGATCGCCAACTGTAGCACCAGGGTCGTCTATCCCCTGTCGGCCATGTCGCCGAGCCGCCCAAGGTGGGCAAGATGACGGTGGTGTGGGGCGCCTTTGGGAAAAGTGTGGGATCCCCGATGGCGCTGGTTGCAGGCTGCCTCGCCCTTGTCTAGCATCACGCACCTTGATGACAAGGATTGTCGTATGCGCAACGTGTGGTTTCCGTTCGCTATATTGCTTCGCTCAGGGATGAGACAACCTGCCCGATGCTTGGTGCCCCTCCCTAGGACTTCCCAGATATTTTCCGCCGTCCCTTTTGCTGCCGCCGGCTTCGCTCTGTTGCGTGCCAATCGGCATCTGGCTGGACGCGCAGCCGCCCGATCCTGACTCGGCTGAGTCGATGAACTTTTTGCAAGGACGCACAATGATCACGCTTCACGGCACTCGCAACTCTTCTGGCGCTCTACGCTTTGCGATGGTTCTGACGCTGCTCGCCCTGTTTGCGGGCTCGGTGTTCGCCGCGACCGAAGGGAAAAAGCAGCAGTTCCTGGTCCGCGATACAGCGGGAAATTCATATGGACCCTACGACACACAATTTCAGGCGGAAGCGGCTATTCGGACCATCCCAGGACCATCTGATGCGCCCGATGCGTATCAATACGTGACAGAAATAAAGTCGACCTCCCTTTCTGAAAAGGGTGAGACTTCTATAACGTACTGGATGGGCAAAAAAGAACGGAAGCTCCAGTTCTGGGGAATCAATGGGCTGAGCGCCGATACCGAAGAAGACCTTGTAAAAAAGATGGTTGCATCGGTAAATCAAGGTCATAGTCCTCCTTGCGCATCGTCCATTTTCGTTAGAGTGAGCGACTGGTATCCTTACTCCTCAGAAAACAAGGCCCTAGAGCTGGGTGACTATCAATACACTGGCTCAACGTTTGATGGTCGCGATGGGTCGTGCACGCCTTATTCAGGGAATTTTCAACTTTATAAAATATCGACTTGCCCGAACCCATACATGCATTGGGAGCCGGAACAGAATGCGTGTGTTAACGAAGTTATCACAGCAACGATTACGACAATTCAGCCTCAGTGTGGTGGAGATCAGGGCAGCGGTCAGAACAGCAGCGGCCACTCCGGCATGGTCGGCAACCCCTGCGACGTCAAGACCGGCGAGAAATTCCAGGCCGAGCGCGACCTGGATCTGGGCTGGATCACCCTGACACGCTACTACCACTCGGGTATCGCACTGAATACCGGTGGTTTCGGCCCTGGCTGGACCTTCTCGCACAGTCTGCACCTGACCATCCAGGGCGATACGCTGGGCCTGATCGAGGGTAGCGGCTATGCCGTTCCGTTCCGCAAGATGGGAGCCGAGTATCGCGCGGCCAACGCCTCGGACGAGCGCATCGTCGCCAACGGCGACCAATGGATCCTGTATCGCCAGGATGCCATCTACACCTTCGATGCCAAAGGCAAGCTGGTCTCGCGCATGGCCGAGGATGGCAGCGGGTGGGTGTACGGCTACAACACACGTGGGCGCTTGCAAAGCATCGCGTCGCTGCAGGGGCGCTCCATCGAACTGGTGTATGCCGACGACAACGACGACGCGCTCATCACCGGCATCGTCTCAGCTGGGGTGCAGCTGGCCAGCTACGGCTACGACCAGCAGCGCCTGGCGAGCGTCACCTATGCCGACGGCAAGAGCCGGATCTACCACTATGAGGACACGCGGTTCCCGCGCCATCTGACCGGTGTGACCACGGAGGACGGCCAGCGCTTCAGCACCTTCGCCTACGACGAGGTTGGCCGTGCGATCTCCAGCCAGCACGCCGCCGGTATCGACGGCATCACCCTGGCTTACTCGGCTGCCGGCACTCGCGTCACCGATGCGCTGGGCGATGTCAACGATTACACGATGACCGAGGCGGGTGGTGCCTCGCCGAAGGTCGCCACCGTCGCCAGGACCGACGGCACGCTGCAGTACAGCTACAACGATCAGTCCAGCGACTTCCGCCGCCGGCTGAGCAGCGTCACCGATCGCCGTGGTATCCAGACCCAGCACAGCTACGCCGAAGCGACCGAGAACGGTGTCGCGGTGAACATCCACACCGTACGCGAGGCGGTCGGGCAACCGCAGGAGCGCACGACGACAACGCGGACGGCGGCTGGCAGCAAATGCCTGCTGTCGGTGCAGACCGGCGGGCGCACCGTGTCCTACAGCTATAACGATCGCCTGCAGCCGGTGCAGATGACGAGCAGCGACACGGCTTCAGGCAAGCAGCGCACTGTTACCTACAGCTATTGCGAAGCGGCGGACGTGGCGGCGACCGACAGCACCTGCCCGATCCTGGGCCTGCCCAAGTCGGTCGACGGCGCGCGTACCGACGTCAACGACATCACTCGCTTCACTTACTACGCCACCGACGACAGCACCTGCGCTACCTCCCCGACCACCTGCCCACACCGCAAGGGCGACCTGTGGAAGGTGACCAATGCGCTGGGTCAGGTCACCGAGTACCTGGCCTATGACGGCGCCGGGCGCGTGTTGTCGGCGAAGGACGCCAATGGCGTGGTCACCGACTACACCTATCACCCGCGCGGCTGGCTGACCGCCAGCAAGGTGCGCGGAGCCGACGACAGCAGCGAGAGCGACGATCGCATCACCGCCATCGACTACTGGCCGACTGGTCTGGTCAAGCAGGTGACGCAACCCGATGGCGCGTTCACCCGCTTCACCTACGATGCGGCGCACCGGCTGACCGATATCGCCGACAACGCCGGCAACACCATCCACTACACCCTGGACAATGCCGGCAACCGGTCCAAGGAGGACACCAAGGACGCCTCGGGCACGCTCAAGCGCACCCTCTCGCGGGTGTACAACCAGCTTGGCCAACTCGCGACGCAGGCCACCGCGCAGGGCGATCCGACCGACTTTGGCTACGACGGCAACGGCAACACCAAGACCGTCACCGACGCGCTCGGTCATGCCACCCAGAACGACTACGACCCGCTCAACCGCCTGGCGCGCACGCTGCAGGACGTGGGCGGCATCGCCGCCGAGACCACCTTCGGCTACGACGCCCTGGACAACCTGACCAAGGTCACCGATCCCAAGGGCCTGGACACCACCTACGCCTACAACGGCCTGGGCGACCTGAACAAGCTCACCAGCCCGGACACCGGCAGCACCACGTACACCTACGACAGCGCAGGCAACCGCGCCACCCAGACCGATGCGCGCAACATCAAGACCAGCTACGGCTATGACGCGCTGAACCGGCTGACCCAGGTCACCTATCCGACCACCAGCCTCAACGTCAGCTACACCTACGGCGTCAGCCAGACCACCTGCGCCAGCGGCGAGACATATGGCGTCAGCCGCCTGACCCGGATGCAGGACGGCAGCGGCAGCACCGACTACTGTTACGACCGCTTCGGCGATCTGGTGCGCAAGGTGCAGACCACCAACGGCAAGGTGTTCGTGGTCCGCTACGCCTACACCAAGGCCGGGCAGCTGAGCCGCCTCACTTACCCGGATGGCGCGGTGGTGGACTACGTGCGCAACGCCCAGGGCCAGACCACCGAGGTCGGCGTGACCCCGCCTGGCGGCACCCGCCAGGTGCTGCTGAACCAGGCCACCTACTACCCGTTCGGCCCGGTGGCCGGGTGGACCTACGGCAACGGCCGTCCGATGCAGCGCGTGCTGGACCAGGACTATCGCCCGTTGGCGGTCAACGACACCCGCAGCGATGGCCTGGCGGTGGGCTTCGCCTTCGACCCGGTCGGCAACCTCAGCGCGCTGACCGCGCCCGGCAATACCGCGCCGGTGATCAAACTGGACTACGACCCGCTGGGCCGGCTGACCGCGTTCAAGGATGGTCCGACCGATACGGTGATCGACGGCTACACCTACGATGCCACCGGCAACCGCCTGAGTGCCAAGGTCAACACCGCCACGCAGACCTACAGCTATCCGACCACCAGCCACCGTTTGAGCAGCGTGGCCGGTACCGCACGCAACTATGACGCGGCCGGCAACACCACCGCGATCGGCGGCACGGCCGTGCAGTACGTATACGGCGCCAACGGCCGGCTGACACAGGTCAAGCGCAGTGGCACCACCGTGGCGAACTACGCCTACAACGGCCGTGGCGAGCAGGTACGACGAGTGGGCAAGACCAATACCTACACCCTCTACGACGAGAGCGGTCACTGGCTGGGCGACTACGACAACAACGGCGCCGTCGTGCAGCAGGCGATCTGGCTGGACGATCTGCCGGTCGGCGTGCTGGCAAAGACCACGCTACGCTACGTGCAGGCGGACCACCTGGGCACGCCGCGCGCGGTGATCGATCCGGTTCGCGACGTGGCGATCTGGCGCTGGGATCTGAAGGGCGAAGCCTTCGGCACCACCGCGCCGGACCAGGATCCGGACAAGGACGGCACGGCCTTCGTGTTCGACATGCGCTTTCCTGGGCAGCGCTACGATGCGTTGAGTGGACTCAACCAGAATTATTTCCGCGACTATGAGCCTGGCACTGGCCGGTATGTGCAGAGTGATCCGATTGGGCTAGAAGGTGGCATTTCGACTTTTTCTTATGTGGATTCATATCCACTAAATAATTACGACCCCAAAGGTCTTAAGAAGTGGGATTTTGATGGGCCAGGCGATAAATCTATATGCAGCTACTATGAATCTCTTTATAGACAAACTGGATCTCTTTACTACAAACGAGCAGCCAGAACATGCAAGGGTGAAAACCTAGTCATTAACGAGGCAATAAGAGCTGGCATTATTCATGCATGGGCTACAAATCGGACATCCGACTCAGCAAGTGTTATATTAACAAAAATTAGAAATGGCTTAGCTCGTGAAGACAGGCGTTATTCAATTCGTGACGAGCAAGGCCGTGTTGTAAGAGAGCCGTATGGCAACTTCATCGATGAATACCACTATAAAGTTTTTCAGGAGGCGGGAATTAGCCCCCTCTTTTATGGGGGCTCCTTGTGGCCAAGAGGAGTATATCCAAATTATGTTCCGCAGGTTGGTGATGGATCTGAAGGGATCCTACAAGAAATTATTGGGAAAACGCCCTTTGGCGCTTCCCGCGACAACGAATGCGAGACAGGATGGTAGTTAATGAATATCCTAAAGTGGATTCCCGTGGTTCTTTCTTTCTTGCTTTTTTTTGTTATCGGCCTAGATAGTTTTTTTGCTAACAGGCACTTATTTAATAATGCACCCATTGGAGACTATTTTCGCTACCTGATTTTCTTTCCAGGAATAACGCTATGTTTTTATCTTGCCTTTTCGCTCAGTAAGGCGCAGACATGGTCCCACTTTGTTATCGCCGTCTTCCTGTGCCTGCCGGCGCTGATTTTCTTGCATTTTGTGGTGTCTGTGATGAATGCGCATACGGGTGGCGCATATTGGTGGTGGCAGGTGTTGGAGATTGTGGCGACTTACTTCCTGTGGTCTCGAACAGGAAAGCGCTGGTCCAAAGCGCCGTTATCTAGTCAGGGAAAGGAGCCTGCAACCAGAATCTCCTAAGCCGGCGCCGTGACTAAGCCGTGCCTACAGGCATCACTATCCGCCAGGCAGGCTGCATCGAGATGTATGCATATCGACGATGGCGATGCTCAGATCGATGGGATGCATCGGTTTGCGCAACCAGCTCGGCAATAGAAGCCGTACCATCAGAGCTATCCCCTACTGCGGCGGCGCCGCCAACTCCCGCGCGCTGAGGTAGCCGTCGCCGTTGGTGTCCTGCTTGCGAAAGCGGGCGGTCAGGGTGGCCAGGTGCTGTGCGCGGGTGATCGGCGGGCCACGACCGCCGGGCAGTTCGGCGGGGCTGAGGACGCCGTCGTGGTCGCGGTCGCGCGCGTCGAAGGCGTAGCTCATCCAGGCCAGGTATTCGTCCAGGCTGACGCGGCCGTCGCCGTCTCGGTCCATGCGCTGCAGGTAGCCGGCGGTGCTGTCGATCGCCTGCGCCTGCACATCGCCGATGCCGGCCACGGTCGCGACGCACGCGATGCCCAGCGTCAGCCCGGCCATCAACGACGAACGCCGCACAAGGCGGCGTTCGTGCGGCAGGGGACGCGGTGCGCCGCGGCTCATGCCAGGGCGTAGCCCTTCAGCCGCGCGGCGTAGGCCTGCAGCGCGGCGATGCCGCTGGCTTCGGCGTCATGGCACCAGGCCTGCAGGTGCTTGAGGCGTTCGCTGGCGTCATGGGTGCGCGCTTCCAGCAGGGCCGCCAGGCGGGCGCGATGCTCGACCAGCGTGCGCATGCGCGGCCGCTGCGCCACCCAGTGCTGCAGCTGTTCGCGCGCGTCGGGCTTGAGCCAGCGGCCATCGTCGACCAGGCCCTTGCGCAGGCGCCGCGGCAGCAGCTTGCGCAGCTTGGCGCCGGCCTGAGTAGCTTCTTCCTTGAGCGCGGGCGTGAACACGTTGCGCTGGTAATCGGTCATCGCCTGGAAGCGATGCGACAGCAGCGCGCGCAGGGTGTCGGCGTCGGGCACGGCGATGTTCGGGCGCACGTCCAGGGTCGGCGCCACGCGCAGGATCTTGGCCAGGCGCAGCGCGGCCAGCGCGCGGATCGCGATCCAGCCGATGTCCAGTTCCCAACGGCGCATCGAGAAACGCGCCGAGCTCGGGAAGGCATGGTGGTTGTTGTGCAGTTCTTCGCCACCGATCCACAGCGCCCACGGGGTCAGATTGGTGGAGGTGTCGGCGGACTCGAAGTTGCGGTAGCCCCACCAGTGGCCCAGGCCGTTGATCACGCCGGCGGCCCAGAACGGGATCCAGGCCATCTGCAGCGCCCACAGCGCGATGCCGGGCAGGCCGAACAGTGCGAAGTTGACCACGAACAGCGCCACCGGCCCCAGGTTCGCGTACGGGGTGTACAGGTGCCGCTCGATCCAGTCGTCCGGTGCGCCCTTGCCGTACTGCTCGATGTCGCCGCGCTGGGTGCGCGCTTCGCGGTACAGCTCCACGCCGCGCCAGAACACACGGGCGATGCCCTTGGTCCGCGGGCTGTGCGGGTCTTCCTCGGTCTCCACCTTGGCGTGGTGCTTGCGATGGATCGCCACCCACTCCTTGGTGATCATCGAGGTGGTGAACCAGGTCCAGAAGCGGAAGAAGTGCGACAGCAGCGGATGGAAGTCCACGCCGCGGTGCGCCTGGCTGCGGTGCAGGTACAGCGTCACCGCGAAGATGGTGAGCTGGGTGAACAGCAGCAGCACGGCCAGCATGCCCCACCAGCCGACGCCGAGCAGGCCGTTGCCGAGGAAGTCGAGGATCGCGTCGAACATTGCCAGAAGCTCCAGAGCGTAAGACGGCGTGAGGGGATGACGACATGATGGGGGTTGCGGGCGCAAACTTCACCCGGCGCTCGCGTATGGTATTCAGCCGCCAAGCGCTTCCGATCACAGAACGGTTTCGGTTCCATGTCAGCCGCCTCTTCCCAAGCAACCCCCGTGCCAGCGGCCACGCCGTTGATCGAACTCGATCGCGCCAGCGTCGTCCGCGGCCAGGTCCGCGTACTGCATTCGCTGAGCCTGCGCATCGCGCTTGGCCAGCACACCGCGATCCTCGGCCCGAACGGCTGCGGCAAATCCTCGTTCATCAAGCTCATCACCCGCGAGCTGTATCCGCTGGCGCGCGCCGGCGAGGAACCGGCGGTGCGGGTGCTCGGCCAGAGCCGCTGGCAGGTGGATCGGCTGCGCAGCCAGTTGGGCATCGTCACCGGCGACCTCAGCGTCAATCTCGCCGACATGCCCGGGCTGGACGTGGAAAGCGCGGTGCTGTCCGGGTTCTTCGCCAGCTACGTGGTGCCGCCGCACCGCGAAGTGACCGATGCGATGCGCGACCGCGCGCGCGAGGCGCTGCAGGCCGCGCACGCGCTGCCGTTGCTGCGGCGTCCTTATGCCGAGCTGTCGGCCGGCGAGACCCGGCGCGTGCTGATCGCGCGCGCCCTGGTCAATCGGCCGCAGGCACTGCTGCTGGACGAACCCAGCACCGGCCTGGACCTGGTCGCGCGCGAGCACCTGCTGGCGACGATGCGCGACCTCGCCCGTCAAGGCATCACCCTGGTGCTGGTCACCCACCACATCGAAGAGATCGTGCCGGAAATCGCACGGGTGATCCTGTTGCGCGAGGGCCAGGTGTACGCCGACGGCGCGCGCGAGGAACTGCTGGCCGATGCGCCGTTGTCGGCGGTGTTCGGCGGACCGGTACGGGTGCAGCGCGACGGCGACAGCTACAGCGCGCGGGTGGTTGCGGAGAGCTGATCCGCGGTTGCCGAATTCGGGCGTTTGCGGCCGTCGGGGTGGCGGGTAATGCGGGAATGTCCGTAAGGAGCGGCTTCCGCCGCGACCGGGCGTTCTCGGTGAAGCCGCTCGTACGGGACGCGTCAACCGTACGCGGCGCCCGCCGCCCGCGCCGGTGCATCGGCCTCGAACGCAGCACGTGCGCTGCGGATCTCCGCATGATGGTCGGCGGCCCAGCGCACCAGCGGCGCCAGCACCACGCTCAACGATTGCCCCAGTGGGGTGAGCCGGTACTCCACGCCGGGCGGCACGGTCGGCAGCACCTCGCGGGCGACCAGCCCTTCGCGCTGCAGGTCGCGCAGGGTCTGGGTCAGCATGCGCTGGGAGATGTCCGGCACCGCGCGGCGCAGTTCGCCGAAGCGGTGCGGGCGTTCGGCCAGCAGCATCACGAACAGGGTGCTCCACTTGTCGCCGATCTGCGCCAGCACGTCGCGCACCGGGCACTGGTCGATGGCCATGCCGGCACGCTGGTAGTCCTGCAACTGCTGGCTCAACAGCGCGTCGCAGGCAGCGACCGGCGGTACGACGGTGTCCATGGTGGTTACCTCGGGGTAATCAGGGGCGGAAAAAGTGCCGTCTTTACAGGTCGGCCAGGGTCTCTAGGATAGACCAGGTTCCTTTTCCAGACCATGGCGTCCTGCGACGCCGCCCTTCCTCAGGAGACCTGTCATGTCCGCATCTTCCGATTCCCTGCTCGTCACCGGCGCCGGCGGCCACTTCGGCCAGCGCGTGCTCGCGCACCTGCTCGACACCCTCAAGGTGGCGACGTCGCGGGTGGTGGCGATGACCCGCCAACCCGACCGCCTGGCCGCCTGGGCCGCGCGTGGCGTGGACGTGCGCCACGGCGATTTCGACGACGCCACCTCGCTCGACACTGCGTTCCGTGGCGCCGGCCGCGTGCTGCTGATCAGCACCGACGCACTGGACCGCCCCGGCCACCGCCTGCAGCAGCACCAGGCCGCGATCGCCGCCGCCGAGCGTGCCGGCGTCGGCCACCTGGTCTACACCTCCTGCCCGGAACCGCACGACTCGCCGCTGATGCTGGCCACCGACCATGCCGGTACCGAAGACAGCCTGGCCGCCAGCGCCCTGCCCGCCTGGACCGTGCTGCGCAACCACTGGTACTTCGAAAACCTGTTCATGAGCCTGCCGTCGGTGCTGGCCTCGGGCCAGTGGTACAGCGCGGCCGGCGACGGCGGCATCGCCCATATCGCGCGCGACGACCTGGCCCGCGCCGCCGCGGTCGCCCTGGCCGGCGGCGACGGCAAGCGCACGCTCACCCTCAGCGGCGCGCGCGCCTACACCACCGCCGAGATCGCCGCGCTGGTCGCGCAGGTGCTGGACGTGCAGATCCAGGTGGTGCCAGTACCGGTCGAAGGCCTGGTGCAGGGCATGGTCGGCACAGGCCTGCCCGAACCGGTCGCGCGCATCTATGCTTCGTTCGACACCAACACCGCCGCCGGCCGCGTCGCCACCGTCACCGGCGACTACCAGGCGCTGACCGGGCAGGCGCCGCTGCCGTTCGAACAGTGGCTGCAGGAGCAGCGCGCGGCGTTGGCGGCGTAAGCAGGGCGTAGCGACACGCTACTTTGCCGATGCGAAGTAGCGTTTCTGCTGCATTCCATCGATTTTCAATAGCGTTCTGGAAGCCACTCAATGCGCTTGGTCCTATTCTTGGACCCAGAAACCAAGCGTGTTCCTTGGTAGCGGCAGACGGCCATCCCTGGACGCTTCTCGCTCTCCCGTTACCAATTGTGGTGTGCCAATGGGCGACCTGAGCGGTGTGAAGAGCCCATCAAGTTTCAACCGCACTATGTCGACCGTGGCGATCACATCGCCATCAAAGGCGCATAGGTCAAGGGCGGACGTGGCCGCACGGTACCGATCATGACACCGCAGCAGGGGACGGTGCTGGACGAAGTACACCGGCTGGCAGGATTGGGCTCGCTGATCCCCGCGAACAAGACCTACATCCAGCAGCGGCCCGTTTACGATGGGCAATGCAAGGCAGCAGGTCTGAGCAACATGCACGGGCTGCGGCATCGGTATGCCGCAGATGCGGTATGAGGCACTGACGGAGTGTCCGCACCAACAGCAGGTGGACCTCCCGTCAGAGCGCTGATCGACGCACACCGAGCCCAGGATACCGCAGCACGAAAAATCATCAGTACAGAACTTGGGCACGAACGTCTGCAAGTCACGGCTATCTATCTCGGAAGATCAGCGGCCTCTACTTCACGACTTCCATCAGCTTGCCAAAGCTATCCACCACGTCATATCTGACGTTCTCCGGGGCATAGCGGCGATTTATCTCATCAAAAAACTTGCGGGCGCATTTGATCTTGGTTTTCTCGATTTCGCGCAGTTCCATGGATGACATAGAGCCTTTGGTTTCGGCAACGAAGTAGATGTGCTTGACCGTACCTTCCTTGAAGCTGATCGCCCAGTCCGGGTTGTAGTCACCCACGGGCGTGGGAATCAGGAAGCCGCGCGGCAGCTTGGCATAGACCACCACTTCATTGGCCGTATCCAGTTCTTTCACGAAGTCGCGCTCGATGTTCGAGTCGGTCAGCACGTAGTCGTAGATGTGCCGTTGCAGCTTGTGCCCGGCCCTGCTGAAGTCCTGCTTGGTCTGCCCGGCTGTGAAGATGTCCAGATCGAACTTGTCCTCGACCGGGTCATAGGCCAGATGCTCGATGATGACCGTCGCCTTCTGTTCGTTGATGAGCCGTGTGGCCTCGGCGATGAAGCTCTCTGGGTTCCTCTTGAACTGCGCAAAGACCGCGACGTTGATGCCCTTGAGGATTTCCGCCACCGTCCGGCGGGTCAATTGCGTGCCTTCGGCCAGCTTGCCGATCAGGTCGTACTTGACCGCTGAATGGATCGACTGTTTGTTGTACTCGGTCTTTGTTTCGGAAACCTTGAAACCATCGCCACGCTGGAGCGCCTCGCGGGTCACCTGGTCGATCTGTTCGCCAGCCTGGATGGCGTATTGCAGCGGGGTTACGCGCAGGGCCGCGTCCAGCTCCTTGACCGCCTTTTGCACCAGCTCGTCCGAGTCGAAATCAACACTGTAGGCCGCCTTTCGGTTGATGCGGTTCCACAGCGCCTTGAACTCCTGCTTTTCGAAGTTGGCGTTGAGCGGATTCTTCTTCGGGCGGCGGTCGTCGCTGATGTCGGGCAACTGACTTTCGCTGAAGACGCTATCCACAAGCGTGAACACTTGGTCGCCCAAGGGAGCGAGTTCATCCGGCAGCGCAGCCAGCGTGCCGTTCTTCTTGGCCTGATGGTATTTCTCGGTGATGTTGCGCTTTTTGTCGACATAGCCGTTCTGAATCAGGTAGAACTCGATGTCGGTCGCTTGATCTTCTGTGACAGTCACTGAGCCGGTGGCCGTGGTCACCATCTTGCCAGTAAAGAATGCCTTATCCGCCACGCGCGGACGTTCCGACAGCGACTCGCTGATGTCCTTCTGCAGCGCGGTCACGAAATCCTTGTAGCTCTCGCTGGCCACTACCGTCAGCACGTTCACATCGTGCACCGTGGCCGGTTGATCCATCCGGTCACCATTCTGGTTGACCGACAGCCGCAAGCCGCGTCCCACCTCCTGGCGACGGGAGATGGTGTTGTCGCTGTGCTTGAGCGTGCAGATGACGAACACGTTCGGGTTGTCCCAGCCTTCGCGCAAGGCCGAGTGTGAGAAGATGAAACGCACCGGCTCGGCGAGCGAAAGCAGGCGCTCTTTATCCTTCAGGATCAGGTCGTAGGCATCCACGTCATCGGACAGCCCCGCATTCTCGCCGCGCGCGGCAACCGCCGAGTCCACCTGCCGCTTGCTCTTCTTGTCGATAGAGAAGTAGCCGCTGTGGGTTTTTTCTGTTGCAATGCCCTCCAGGTATTTGACGTAGGCCGTCTCGTCCAGGTCGAGCACCTCATTGAGGTACTGCGTGTACTCCTCTTCAAAGATGCGGGCGTATTCGCCTTTTTCATCCGCCTGCGCGTAGTCGCGGTACTTGGCCACCTCGTCGATGAAGAACAGGGTCAGCACCTTCACATCCTGATGGAACAGCGCCTGCTCCTTGTCGAAGTGCGCCTTGATGGCCTCACGAATCTGGATACGGCGCAATGCTGCCTCGGTTACGTCGCCGGTGGCGTCGCCGACCGTCAGCTCCACGCCATTGGTAAAGCTCAGGGTGTCGGTGTTGGCGTTGATGTCCGCGACCACGTGGTCGCGGTATTGATCCAGTCCACCCGACAGCTCGAACAGGTTGTCGCCCTTGCCGAGTTTTCTCACCACGCGCTTGATGTTGCCGCCCGCCAGCTTCTGCTCGAACTCGACGCGCGCCTCGGGCGGCTTCTTGCTGGAAATCTCGATGGATTGCAGGTACAGATAGCCCGCCGTGCCTGCCAGCCCCTTCACCGCGATGCCGCGCACAGCGATCTTCTTCACCAGCTTCTGGTTGTAGGCGTCCAGCGCATCCAGCCGATGAATCTTGTTGTGGGTGGTCTTGTGGGTGGCCGAGTAGCGCAGCACCGCTAGCGCCTTGAATTCTTCCAGCGATTTCAGCGTGGCTGCACCTTCCATCTTCTGCGGCTCATCCAGAATCATGATCGGCCGGTTGGCGCTGATCACGTCGATGGGCTTGCGCGACTGGAAATCGTCCAGCACGTCGTAGATACGGCGGTTTTCCGCCCCGCGCGAGGCGAAAGCCTGCACGTTGATCACCATCACGTTGATGCCCGCGTCCGACGAGAAGCTCTCCAGGTGATGCAGTTGCTTGGAGTTGTAGATGAAGAAGCGCGCCTTCTTGTGATACGTCTCCAGAAAGTGCTCGGCGGTGATGTCCAGCGACTTGGCCACGCCCTCGCGGATGGCGATGCTGGGCACGACGATGATGAACTTGCTCCAGCCGTATAGCTTGTTCAGCTCGAAGATGGTCTTGATGTAGCAGTAGGTCTTGCCCGTGCCGGTTTCCATCTCGATGTCGAGATTGATATTGGCCACCTTGGTCTTGACCAGCGCATCCGACAACGGCAGGTTCTGCCCCCGCTGCACGGCGTGGATGTTGTCCAGCAGAGCCAGCTCCGACAGGGTGAGGTCGGCGTTGCGGAAAGCCGCCTCCTGCTCTGCCGCCGCATCCCGCGCGGCCTCCAGCGCCAGCGCGCCCTGGGGGCTGGCCGGTGCCGCCTTGCGGGTGCCGGGATCAAGGCGATAGCGAATGCCACCGTGATGCGGCGCCTGCCCCTTGAAGCAATCCACCACTGCCTGCACGGCGGCCGTCTGGTAGGCCTGGGTCTTGAATTTCAGCTTCATGCCTGCGCCTCCCCGGGCGCATCATCTGCATCCCGCAGTTCACTCTCGATATCCTCGATACGAGGCAAGTCTGTTTGCAGTTCCTTGGGCAAAGCCTGCACCAGTTGATACTCCGCAACGCCGATGGGCTTGTTCATGTCGCGCAAGGCGTACTCTGCCACCACCTTGTCGCGGTTCTTGCATAGCAACAGGCCCAGGCTGGGGTTGTCGCTGGGGTGCCTGAACTGGCTGTCCACCGCGCTGAGGTAGAAATTGAGCTTGCCTGCGTATTCGGGCTGGAACTCGCCGGCTTTCAGTTCCACCACCACATAGCAGCGCAACTTCAGGTGGTAGAACAACAGGTCGATGTAGAAATCCTTGTCGCCCACTTCCACATGCACCTGCTGTCCGACGAAAGCAAAGCCCGCACCTAGCTCCATCAGGAACTGGGTGACGTGCTTGACCAGCGCATCCTCGATGGCACGTTCCTGCGCCTCCTTGCCCAGACCGAGAAAGTCCAGGCGGTATGGGTCTTTCAGTGACTCGCGGGCCAGATCCGACTGCGGCCTGGGCAGGCGCTGGCCGAAGTTGGTGATGGCCGCGCCTGTACGCTGGCGCAAGCCGGATTCGATCTGCATCACCAGCACGTTGCGCGACCAGCCGTTCTCCAGCGCCTGCGCGGCGTACCATTGCCGCTCCTCGGCGGTCTGGAGCTTGTCCAGCAGCGCCAACTGATGATACCAAGGCAATTGTGCAAGCGCCGCTTGCACAAATTCGCCATCGGGCCACGCCTCGGCAAAGGCCCGCATGTACTTGAGGTTGCGCGGGGAGAAGCCTTTCATGTCCGGAAAGGCGTTGCACAGATCGCGTGCCAGCCTGTCCACCACCTTGCTGCCCCACCCCTGGCTGGCCTGGCGCGCCAGAATGTCCTGGCCGATATGCCAGTACAGCAACACCAGCTCGCGATTGACCGCAAGCGTGGCGCGTTGCTGGGCGGCATGGATGCGCTGCTTGAGCTCAGCCAGCCAGTCGGCATAGCCGGTGGGGCTGGCCATCAATTCATCTTTACTCATCTGCGCCCCCTCAGATGCTCTTCACTTCTGTGGAGGGCGACAAGAGCTTGAAGATCTGCTCCACATTGATCTTGACGGCGCTGCTCTTGAACCCCGCGTCGCGGAACACCACGCGCAAGGGCCTGTGCGTGGCCAGTTCCTTGACGAAGGCTTCGTCCACGCCGCCATGCGCATCGAAGCAGGCGGCAAGCGCATTGCCGTCCACGAAGAACACATCCTTGCCCTGGATGGCCTTCTGCTCGATGGGCAGGGCGAGGTCAACGCCCCAGTCCAGCATGACCTGAAACAGCAGGTCTTCCGCCGTGCGGTCGGGCTTGATGTTGTCCACGAACAGGTCGAGGTTGGCTTTGTCCAGCGCATCGGGCGCGTAGTAGACATCAGCCATGTTAGATGTGTCGACTCTGAGGCTCCGAAAGCCGACATCTATCCTTACATTAGAATTCCTGAGTTGATCTCCTGCCCGCCGAATTCTCTCTCTTGCGATATCTGCAATGGATGTAAATCCTGCATTCGCCGCCACACTTTCTGGCGGACATGCCTCAGGTAGCTGCACGAGGATGAATTTCGTGTTCGTACTGCAAGCCGCATTTCGAGACAAGACTGCATGCGCGGTCGTTCCGGAACCTGAAAAAAAATCGAGAACAATCTCGTCGTCACCTGAGAGGCACTGAGATGCTAAGGATTCAATGAGCTGTGTAGATTTTGGATGCGGGAAAATTTTTGCATCGAATATACCTTGAAGCTCCCGGGTGGCCTGCGTGTTAGATGGGGCGATCAACGAGTTTGAAACTTTGTCATCCGTCCTCGAAACCATCCAGGTCGATACAGGGACTGTGTCAAATTTTGCCTCATTCTGGAATCGCTTCAGCATAGGGCGTCCCGATGAGGCGGCAGGAAATATCACTCTGCCTTCTGAAATTTTCTCTGCCATAGTCTTCCGACTGTAGGGCCAATAACGGCCTTGAGGCGGCAAGAATTCATTTCCAGTGGCGGGGTCTTTTATAGCGTAGTAGACATCCCCCCCTGCTTTTCCCGCACTGAGGTTGTCAGCCTTCCAAGGACCTCGCGGATCATTGTCAGGGTTCGTGTAGCCTGCATAGGTTCGCTCTATACCTGCTAGTCTTCCCTTGTTTTTTCCGTAGCAAAGCACATATTCGTGATCCACGCTTGTGTTGTCCACTGAATCCATTGCACCACTGCGACGCTTCCAAACAAAGTTACAGTAGAAATTGTGAGCGCCAAAAATCTCGTCACAGAGCAGCTTAAGATTCGCCGCCTCTGAGTCGTCAATGGAAATGAAGATAACTCCATCATCATGCAGCAGATGTCGCGCCAACCGAAGGCGCGGTAGCATCATGCTCAGCCAATCCGAATGAAATCGGCCGTTTGTTGAAGTATTTACACCAAGCCTGTTACCCTCACCATCTTTCTGATTGGATGAGAGCAGGTATTTTTCCGCATCCTGGGCGAAATCATCTTCATAAATGAAATCACTGCCAGTGTTATAGGGTGGATCGATGTAGATCATTTTTATCCGACCCAGGTAAGTCTCCTGCAGTAATTTCAATGCATCAAGATTGTCCCCTTCGATAAATAAGTTTCTCGTCGTGTCAAAGTCTACACTTTCCTCTCGGATAGGTCGTAACGTCTTTGCTATTGGTGCATTTGCGACCAGCACCGCCTCACGTTTACCGGGCCAATTCAAATGATATCGCTCTTGCACTCCGTCTACGACAACGGGAGAGAGCTCTTGTCGTAGCCTATCGAAATCAATGGATTTTCTTAGGTTGCCAGTATCGTCGCGCGTTTCTGTCACGCAATGAGGGAACATCTTCCGGAGGCGGGCAATGTTCTCTTCTGCAATGTTTGGCGAGTGCATTTTCAGATTATCCATAAAACTTTCTCTCTAATATTATTAGGCTTTATTTTTTTTCAAGCCTGTATCCTGCGCGGATCAATGCCCAGAAGAATTCATTATTGTTGACGCGGAATCGCCATTCTTGTTTGTAGGGACGCGCACCTTCTTCCACTTCAATTTCTAAAACAGAGAATTCATCACTGAGATCACTGTCGCAGTTGAAATAAACACGACACTCAGCCCCCCATTTATTTGGCTGATGCTGATATCCCTCGCCAACAACGGGGATCATTCCGGTGATTTGCTGGTAGGCAGCCTCAAATTTATCAACCGCGCTGGGGTTAACCTCCGCCTCCAGATAGGCGCCTGTCACATTTTCGCGGAAGAAACTGATATCCATTGAAACCTCCTTTGAATTCTGGGCGCTGGCACGTCAAGTGATCTTTTTTTTATCCACCATAAGCCGATCAACTTCATTTTTCAGTCTTCGTAATTCGACGTTTATCTCCACCTTGCGGTTGAATTGCTTTTCCTTCGCCAGCCTCGCTGCTGTTCTTTCCACTTCACGTTGCTTGGCCTGCACCTGCTCCACGCGCGCCACTAGTTCTGCAAGCGTTTCCTGCGGGCGCAAGGATAGAGGGATCAGACGCTGCAGCAACTGTTCGTACAAGCCGCCCAGATGCAGCGCTACGGGCATGACGGTCCGCTGGCTGCCGACCGGCAGCCAGTCGGACGCAAAGTAGTCCGATACCACCCAGCGGCTCGCATCGGCGTCATTCCGGCGTTTGTAGGCGGCGATGATCTGCGTCCTGCCATCGAAAGCCAGCTCGAACACGATGGGGAACGGAATGGCCTCGTCAATGCAACGCAGCACGTCACGATGCAGTTCCGGCGTCTTGAGCTGAAGATTGAACACCTGAATTTCTGGCACGCCGGGCCGCGCAGGCAGGCGAATCGTCTCCGGCGCAAGCTTGAATGCCCAGACGATCTGCTCGACGTGCTTGACGAACAAATCTTTGAGGCGGTTTGTCGCGCCACTGTGCTCGTATACCTTGCTTTTGGGCAGCGCGCGACCAAAAGCGGCCTGCGCCGGGTAAGCGATGAAGGCCTGATGCTGGTGCGCGGGGCTAGGCTGACTCATCCGGCCTCCTGTATCACAAGAAAGGCGATCAGCTCGAAGTCGTCCAACCCGTTGATGGTGTGCGTGAGCGCCGTGGTCTTGCCTCCAGTGAACAGGCTGTCGAGGTCCTTCTCTTCCTTCACCTCGATCATCGAACGGATAGCCTTGTTCAGCAGCTCGGAATACGGCTGCATCTTGCGGCCATCGGCGGTGGCTCTGTTGAAGCGTTGGCAGACTTCAGCAATCGGTGCCGCTCGCCCTTTGCAGCACAGGCGCACCAGATCGAGCAGGCGCTTGACCTCGGTGTAGTCGTGAACAACCTCACCCTCGCGGTTGATGTAAACGAGGTAGTAAGGGTGCAGCCGGTTGTGCTGTGGCAGGTGGGCGGGCGGATTCACGCCTGCGTTGCGGTTGCGTAGCGTGAAGATGACGCCGGGGGCGAGGCCGAGCTCAGGGTTCGCGGGGACGACGGCGTGCAGTCCGTTAGGTGACTTGCCCAGGTCGCCGTGGGCCTTCACGTAGTTCAGCAAATCCATGCGGAAATCGTTGAGGCCAAGATCGGTGATGGAGACACCGGTTTTCAGGTCTTCCAGTTCGATGACTTCTTCCTGCAGGCGGCGCAGTTGTTCCTTGCGGTAGGACATGTCGTTGGCTTGCGCGGAGATGACATTGTCGTCTCCGGTGGCGGTGACATCCACGATCATCATCCGGTTTTCGACGCGCTCCTTGAGGTTGATGTATTCGTCCAGCGAGATGTCCGGCCAGTAGTTCGCCAACTGGATGCTGGTGTTGGGTGAGCCGATGCGATCCACGCGCCCGAAGCGCTGGATGATGCGCACCGGGTTCCAGTGGATGTCGTAGTTGATGAGGTAGTCGCAGTCCTGAAGGTTCTGGCCTTCGGAGATGCAGTCCGTGCCGATGAGCACGTCGATTTCCGCAGGCTCATTCGGCAAAACGACGGCCTTTTCTTTCGAGCGAGGGGAGAACAGCGTCAGCAGTTCCTGGAAGTCATACGCTTTGGGCAAGGTGGACTTGGGGCGATCGCTGCCTGTCACCTTGCCGGTATGCAGTTGCAGGGCCTGCAATGCGGGAGCCAGATTGGCGTACAGGTAGTCGGCGGTATCGGCGAAGGCGGTGAAGATCAGGATCTTCTTGTTACCGGGGTTCATGGGGTTGGTGATCTTGCCCAGCACATGGCCCTTGAGATGCTGGAGCTTGGCATCGTCCTCGGGCGTGATCCTCGACATCGAGGTCAACAGGGCTTCGATGTGGGCGAGATCGGCTTTCAGGTCATGTTCCCACGAGGGCAAGTCCATGTCTGCCAAGCTGATCTTGAGCTTGCCACCGGTATCGCTGCCTTGTTCGAGTTCATCGAGCAAGTCATCTTCTTCTGCATCAAGGACTTCCAGCACGCTGGCCATGTCATCCACGCTGGCAGCGCTACCGGTCTGCCTAAAGGCCGCGATCTGCGCCAACGTGTTCTGGTGGTTGGCTTGCAGGGATTGCAGCGTGAGCCTGAAGGATTGGACGGAGCTTTCCAGCCGCTTGAGCAGGTTGACCGTCATCAAGCGTTGCAGGCCGCTTTCCCGGCCTTCGAGGCTCAGGTTGCCTTTTTCGTCGCCGGATTGGGCGTTGTAGCGTTCGATGTATTGCTGGCGCTTACTGGCAAGGATGTATTTGGCCGGCCCGTACACCGCCAGGAGCAGCTTGGTCAGCAGCTCGAAAATCTCGTTGAAACCCATCACGTCATCGCGCGTTGTCAGTGCGCAATGGAACGACAAGGGCTTTCGGCGCTCGGGGAAATGGCCAATGTCCTTGGTGTCGTAGAAAGTCTGGATATGCCTGCGTGAGCGCGCGATGGTGACGCTGTCCAGCAGCTCAAAGAAGTCGAAGTCCAGCGCATCCAGAATGGCGCGTGGCGTGCGTTGCTCCGGCGGCAGCTTCGACCAGGCGTTGAACGCTTTCTGCGCGTTGCGGAAAACCTCTTCCACCGATTTGCTGGTGCGCAGCTTCTTGTTGAGGTTTTCCGAGTCGCCTTCGTAGGCGAGCGCGAGCTGGTTTCTCAGATCCGTGAAGCGGTTGTTGACCGGCGTCGCAGAGAGCATCAATACCTTGGTCTTCACGCCTTCGCGGATGACCTTATTCATGAGCTTCTGGTAGCGGGTTTCCTTGTCCTTGTAAGCGTCGTTGTTGCGGAAATTGTGCGACTCGTCGATGACGACGAGATCGTAGTTGCCCCAGTTGATGCGGTTGAGCGGCGTGCCGAACGATTCGCCGCTGGTACGGCTCAGGTCGGTGTGGGCCAGAACGTCGTAGCCGAAGCGATCCTTGGCGAAAGGGTTGGTCTTGAGGTTGCGGTTGTAATTGAGCCAATTGTCGGCCAGCTTCTTGGGACACAACACCAGGACGGACTTGTTGCGCAGTTCGTAATACTTGACTACAGCGAGCGCGGTGAAGGTCTTGCCGAGGCCGACGCTGTCGGCAAGGATGCAGCCGCTGTAGGTTTCCAGCTTGTTGATGATGCCGGTGGCCGCGTCCTTCTGGTAGTTGAAGAGCTTGTTCCAGATCAGCGTGTCCTGATAGCCGGTGCGGTCGTTAGGCAGAACGTCTTCGTCGACGTCATCAAGGAACTCGTTGAAGATGTTGTAGAGCACCAGAAAATAGATGCTCTCGGGCGCGTTTTCCTGATAGACCGAGGCGACGTGGTCGCAGATTTGCGCAGTGACGTCTTCCAGCTTTTCCGGATCGTTCCAGATTTGATCGAACAGGCTCAGGTAGGTGGCCGTGAAGTTGGGTTCGTCCATCTTGTTGACCAGGTTGGACACGGCATTGCCCTGTTGGTAGCCCAGGTCGACGGCGGTAAAGCCATGTAGAGGCGTGTAGGCCGTGTCGGCGCTGCCCGACTGCACGCAAGCGAACTGCTGCATGGGAGCTTTGCTGCGATTGCTTCTGAATTTGGCCTTGCGTCGTAGCCAGTCGGCGCATTCCCGGGCAACCGCCCTTTGGGTGAGTTGGTTGCGCAACTGGATTTCGAATTCGCTACCGTACAGGCTGCGCTCCCGCTCCAGCTTGGGGATGTGGAACCCGCGGCGTTCCTTGCGGATCTTGTCTGTGACTTCGTCGGCCACAAAAGTGGGAGAGGTGAAGATGAAGTTCAGTTCATCGATCTTTTCCAGTTCGGACTTCAAGGCCTCGTAGGCATACATTGAAAAGCACGAGGCCGCGATCTTCAGCCGCGCCCCTGGCCGAATGGCTTGCTTGAGATCATCACCCAGCAAGCGGCTGATGTTGTCGATCAGTTCCATCGTGCTCCCCTTACACCCGCTTGGCCCATTTCGCACCTCGCCCCTTGCCAGTCGATTCGATCAACGCCTCCGATTTCATCACCCTCAACACCAGCCGCACCATGTCCCGGCTTACGCCCGGGCAAGCCTCGTCGATCTCCGAAATCGAGAACGGCAGGCTGCGTCCAAGCACTTCCGCCCGCACCCGATCGCCCTTGCTACCACGCCCATGGTCGATGGTGCCGACGCGTTCCTCGAACTCACAATACGCCCGCAGCAATTCCCCCCAAAAGTAGTCGAGCCACGGTTTGACGTCGTGCCGCCCCCGGTGCCAAGCCAGCGAGCTGGCTTCCAGCATCTCTTCGTAGCGTTCCTTGGTGTCGTCGAAGATGCGTTCCAAGCTGATGTAGCGGCCCACCGCATAGTCGAAGTGGTAGAGCAGTAGCCCGGTCAGTAGGCGGGACATGCGGCCATTGCCATGGGTGAAAGGATGGATGCACAGAAAGTCGAGCACTGCCAGTGGCACCAGCACCAGTGGGTCGGCCAGGTGCTGGTCCAATGCGTTAGCGTAGCGCCCTGTCAGGTCGGCCAAGGCAATCGGCGCCAAGTGCGCAGCGACCGGCTGGAAGCGCCCCCGCAACGTGCCATCCGTGTGGCGCTCGATAGTGTCGTTGTTGGTGGCCGTCAAACGCCCGTCCTCCTGCGGCATGTAGCGGTACAGCGCGGTGTGCAATTGCAGCACCACACCTTCGTTGAAGGGCATGTGCGCGGCCGATTCATGGATCAACGCCAAGGCATCGCGGTAGCCAGCGATCTCCTGTTCGAAGCGGCTCTTCGGCGCCGCATTTCGGATGACCAGTGACCTCAGCCGTGAGGGAGCCACGACAACGCCTTCCAATCGGTTGGATGATTCGGTGAATTCGATCATCGCGATCTGGCGCAGGCCTTTGAGGGCTTCCGGAGATTGGGCAGCGTAAAGTTTTTGTTTGCCCTGATACTCGCCCAATGCACGCAGTGTGGTCGCCTGGGTGCCGTCGAAGCGAAGCGCAGCAAGGTACTCGGCAGTAAGCGAGCGCATGGGGCGACAGGCCCAGGCTGGAAAAATATGGCAATTGTACCCTTTAAAAAGGTACTTAGTAGGGTAAATGCCCTATTAAATCGCGTTTGACAATCCGCTTCCTGAGCGCAGAGCAGGCCATGCGTGCTTTGCGCAACGAGCACGGCTAACTCGAGCATGCAAGGCAGTTGTCAACCAGTTGTTGATCATTACCCCGACGGCGTGCGCCGCAGGGCATGGATGGTGAAGGCGGGAATCTCCTGCCCATGCTAGGGCACCTTCAGCGCCTGGCTACGCATTGTTGGCGAATGGTTTGGCCAGGGTGCCACGGTCTGGCTACACCCAGACGCAGCTGCTAGCAGCGAGTGGTTTGAGTGCCTTGAAGAAGCGGTCAGCGAAATCGGCCATGGTGGCGTCTTCCGCGCCGGCCACGTTCTCCTGCTGTTTCTTTTGCTGGCGACTCCCCAATCGCCACCTGGTGGACTGCCTCGTCAAGTAGAGGGAGGAGAAGCAAGAACCCAGCGACTTGGAACCAAACTTGGACATGAAAATGGATGGCTTTGACTGTATCACCGAACCACTCAGTAGAAAAAAATCCCTCTATTTACGCAGCTTAGCGCTACATCAGCAGACATCAGTGGATGTCCCTGTACGCCACCTCACTTCCCGATGCAGAAGCTGGAGAAGATCCGCCCGAGCAGGTCGTCGGCACTGAGCGTGCCGACGATCTCGCCGAGCGCGGCATGGGCCAGGCGCAACTCTTCGGCGGCCAGTTCCAGGCGTTCGTACTGCAGTTCGACCGCCGCCGCGTCGGCATGCGTCGCGGCGCGCTGCAGCGCGTCGACGTGGCGGGCGCGCGCGGAGAACTCGCCGTCGCTACCCTCGCCGGCCGCGGCACCGGCGATCGCGCGCAACTGCGCGTGCAACTGCTCCAGCCCGCTGCCGGTAGCCGCAGAAACGTAGACGCGCTCGGCGCTGGCCGCGGGCACGGCGGCGAGCAGGTCGCTCTTGTTGTGGATCCACAGGCGCTGCGGCACATCGGCGATGGCATCGGCGATCGCGGCCTGGCCGGCCTCGGCGTCGCGCGCATCCAGCACGATCAGCGCCAGGTCGGCGCGCTGCAGTTCCTGGCGCGCGCGGCGCATGCCCTCGCGCTCGATCGCATCGCCACCCTCGCGCAGGCCGGCGGTGTCGACCAGGGTCAGTTCCACGCCGTCCAGGCGCACGGTCTCGTGCAAGGTGTCGCGGGTGGTGCCGGCGATGTCGGTGACGATGGCGCGGTCGCTGCCGGCCAGCGCGTTGAGCAGCGAACTCTTGCCGGCATTCGGTGGGCCGACCAGCACCGCGTGCAGGCCATCGCGCAGGCGCCGGCCGCGTTCGGCGTCGGCACGCAACTGCGCCAGGTCGGTGCGCGCCTGCGCCAGGCCGGCGCGGACCTGCTCGCCGCCCAGCGTGTCCAGCGCCTCGTCGGCGAAATCGATCGCCGCTTCGATGTGGATGCGCAGTCGGATCAGCTGTTCGGCCAGGTCGTCGACGCGACGCGAAAACACCCCGTCCAGCGAGCGCCGTGCCGCGCGTGCCGCGCGCAGGTCGCCGGCGGCGATCAGGTCGGCGATCGCCTCGGCCTGGGCCAGGTCCAGCTTGCGGTTGAGGAAGGCGCGCTCGCTGAACTCGCCCGGGCGTGCCGGCCGCGCGCCGAGTTCGCAGCAGCGTGCCACCAGGTGCCGCAGCAGCACCGGGCTGCCGTGCGCCTGCAGTTCCAGCACGTCCTCGCCGGTGAAGCTGCGCGGTGCCGGAAACCAGAGCGCGATACCGTCGTCCACGATCTCGCCATGCGCGTCGCGAAAACGCGCGTAGCGCGCGCTGCGCGGCACCAACGTGCCCAGGCCCAGCCCCTCGGCGATGGCCGCCGCCGCCGGACCGGACACGCGGACCACGCCGACGCCACCGGCGCCGGGAGCGGTGGCGATGGCGGCGATGGTCTCGGTGGCGGAAGACGGCATGGCGAAGGCGACAGGTTCGGCGGCGCGATGGATCACAGCGTTTGCAGCTGGCCGCGGACGTAGGCGGCCGACGCTCCGTTGGGTTGCAGCTCCAGGTAGGTCTGGAAGGCGTGCTTGGCCTTGGCCGCATCGCCGAGCTGGCGGTAGGCGTCGCCCAGGTTGACGTAGGCCACCGCGCGCGAGGGATCGATCTTCAGCGTGTTCTCCAGCCAGCGCACGGCCTGCGCGTACTTGCCCTGACGATAGTAGATGAAGCCCAGGTTGTTGGCCGCCAGCGCGAAGTCCGGGCGCAGCTTCAGCGCCTCGGTGAACTGCGCTTCGGCCTCGTCGTAGCGCTTCTCCTTGTACAGCTGCAGGCCGCGATCGTTGGCGCGCTGCGCACGCTGGCGGTCGGACACCGGGCCGGCCGCGGCCGGCACCGCCAACGGGCGTTCGCCACCCTGCAGGTCCTTGACCACCACCGCCGGCTTGGACGCAGCGGGCGGTGCGTCGGCGCTGCTGGCGCCGGCGTTCGGGGTCGCGGTCGATGCCGGCGCCGCCGCATCGACGCGGTCGTTCATCGCGATCGCCGCCGAGGACAGCTGCTGGGTGCTGGCGGTGAGGAATTCCTCGCCCTCCGGTACCTGCAGCACGAACTCACCGCCCTGCGAACCGGGCAGGCTGCCGAACGCGGGCGTCTGCTGCGAGATGCTCGACACCGCCGGCGCCACGTAGGCGGCCAGCTCGGTGCCGGTGATCAGGCCGTCGCCGTTGAGATCGGCCTTGCCCGACAGCGCCTGCAGCAGCACCCAGGTGAACACCGAATGGCCATTGGGGCCGCTGTCGGCGACCTGCTGGTCGGCGCCGCCGGCGGTGAGCATCTGCCGGGCGATGCGCCGCGCGTTCTCGCGCAGGTAGGCGCTGGTGCCGCCGCCGCGGGTCAGGCCCAGGCCGCTGTAGCACGCGTCCATCACGAACAGCACGTGCTTGGCTTCCAGGCTTTCGGCGATGTCCTGGATCTCGGTCATCGGAATCGCGTCGGTGGCGAACTGCGCCGGATCCGAGTCGGCGGGCACGATGTAGCCGAGGTCGCGGCCGGAGGCCAGCTTGCGGGTCGCACCGTGGCCGGCGAAGAACACGAACACGCGGTCGTTCTTGCCGACGCCGCCGTGTGCGAGGCGATCGTGGAAAGCGGCCAGGATGTTGTTGCGGGTCGCCTCCTGGTTCTTCAGCACGATCACCTGCGACGACGGGAAACCGAAGCTGCCGGTCAGCGTCTGCGCGATGGCCTGCGCATCGTTGGCCGCGTACTGCAGCTTGGGCCAGTGCGCGTAGTCGTCGATGCCGATGACGATGGCCCACGACTTGTCGTAGCCGCTGGTCACCGGCGGTGCGGCGGCATTGCTGGCCGCGCGCGCCACGCTGAAGTCGCGCCCGTTCCAGGCGGCGAACTGGTAACCGTCGGCGCTGAGCCGGTCCAGGATCTGCGGCAGCGCCTTGACGGTGCGTTCGTGGATGTCGTGGAACAACAGGATGCCGCGTTGCTCGCGGCCGACCTGCTCGAGCACGCGCTGTACGATCGACTCCGGCACCGGGTCGGCCCAGTCCAGCGAATCCACGTTCCACATCACCGACTTCAGCCCGGCCTCGCCGAGGATCTGCATGCCCTCGGCGTTGCGCGCGCCGTATGGGAAGCGGAACAGCGGCGCACGCTTGGCGTCGACCGCGCGCAGCATGCGGTCGGTGTCGAGGATCTGGCTGCGTAGCGCGGCGCCGGTTTCCTTGGACAGTTGCGCGTGGGTCAGGCTGTGGTTGCCGACGGTGTAGCCCTGCTCCATCAGGCTGCGGCTGACGCTGGCCAGCGGCGACAGGTCGACCTTGCCATCCGGCTCCAGCTTGCCCAGGTTGCGGCCGACTTCGAAGAACGTGGCCGGCACGTCGTAGCGCTTGAGGATGGCGACGATCTCGTCGGTGTACTCGCGATGCGGGCCGTCGTCGAAACTCAGCACCACGGTCTTCGGCGGCAGGTCGCGGCCGAACACCTCGCGGTCGCTGTCCTTCATCGACATCGGGTACGGGGTGATCACGCCGTAGTCGCGCAGGATCGCCTCGCGCGTGTACAGCGTGCCCAGGTGGGCGACGTAGTCCTCCCACTTCTCGCGCTTCTGCACGATCGCGCGGGTACGGTCGAAGCGGCTGAAGATCGCGGTGATCTCGCGGTTGTAGGTGCGTTCGATCTCGTCGAGCGCTTCCAGGTCTTCGCCGATGCGCTGGTGCAGCTTGATCGCCGGCAGCGAGGAGTCCTTGCCGATGCGCACCTGCCAGTCGGCGAGAATCTCGCGGAATGCCAGGCGGTCGGCGTCGTACAGGTCCGGAGCCGATTCGACGTAGTCGAGCAGGCTGCCGACCGCGGCGAAGCGCTGCGGGTCGGGCAGCGCCAGCAGCGCATCGAACTGCTTGGCCAGCGCCTCGCGGCGCTCCAGGCCCTCGTGGAACAGCTGCTGGCCGACGCTGCTGGAGGTCTGTCGGTCGGCGGGCGACTGCTTGGCCTCGTCGGCCAGCAACACGATGATCTTGCGCTGCGCCGCCAGCTGCGCCTGCAGGCCTTGCAGCAGCGTCGTCGCCTGGGCCTGCAATGCGGGAGAGCCTGGAATGGCGATCGCCGGCGCCGATGTCGCGGGCTTGGACGGCGTCGCCGCGCTGTCGGCAGGCGTGCGCTGGCACGCGGCCAGCGCCAAGGCGAGCAGGCCGATCACGGCGACGGACGGCGACAACGGACGATGGCGCTTGCGCATGACCACGGACTCGCGAGCAAGGCGCTACGGGAACAGCGCAGACGCCGGCGCCTTCCCCGGCCGCATGCGCAACGCCCGCCGGAGGGCGGGCGTTGTCGGGTTTACTTCTTGGCCTTGGCCGGCGGCTTGCCGCTGCCGCCACCACCGGCAGTGGCCGGTTCGCCGTGGCGCTTGGTCATCCACCACTGCTGCAACAGGCCCAGCGAACCGTTGGTGACCCAGTACAGCACCAGACCGGACGGCACGAAGGCCATCATCACGCCGAACACCAGCGGCATGAACTGCATCATCTTGGCCTGCACCGGATCCATGCCCGGCGACGGCGTCAGCTTCTGCGTCAGCCACATCACCGCCACGTTGATCACCGGCAGGATGAAATAGGGATCGCGCGCGGTCAGGTCCTGGATCCAGGCGAACCACGGCGCCTGGCGCAGTTCCACCGACTCCACCAGCACCCAGTACAGCGCGAAGAAGATCGGCATCTGGATCAGCACCGGCAGGCAGCCGCCCATCGGGTTGATCTTCTCCTTCTTGTACAGCTCCATCATCGCCGTCTGGAACTTCTGCTTGTCGTCGCCGTAGCGCTCCTTGAGCTGCTGGATGCGCGGCTGGAACTTGCGCATCTTGGCCATGCTCTTGTACTGCGCGGCCGACAGCGGATACAGCATCAGCTTCAGCAGCACCACCAGGCCGACGATCGACCAGCCCCAGTTGCCGAGCAGGCTGTGCAGGTGGCTGAGGATCCAGAACAGGCCCTGGCCGAGCAGCGCGGGCAAGGTGTAACGGCTGTAATCGACCACGCGATCCAGCCCCTTCACCTGCTCTTTGGCGATGAGATTGACCAGCTTCGGGCCCACCCACAGTCGCGCTTCGGTGCTGGCGCTGGCGCCCGGCGCCACTGTGAAACCGGGGCCGCGCGCTTCGACCACATGCCGCGGGCCGTCGTTGGACAGCACGAACAGGGAATCCTGGTCGTTCTGCGGAATCCAGCTGGTGAAGAAGTGGTGCTGCAACAGCGCGATCCAGCCACCCTTGACCGTCTGGTTCAGCGGGCCGTCGTCCAGATAGTCCTTGAACGCGCGGCGCTGGTAGCCGTCGGCCGGGCTAAACCAGGTGGCGCCGTTGAAGCTGAAGGAATCCGGGTTGGTCATGCCGCGGCTGACGATGGTCGGCACCCGGCTCAGCTTGCGGAACACGTAGCCCTGCCACGGCTTGCTGCCGTGGTTGACGACCTCGTCGCGCACCTGCACGGCGTAATGGCCGCGCTGCAGGGTGTACACGCGACGAATGGTCACGCCATCCGGACCATTCCACACGAACGGCACCTGCAGGCTGTCCTGGCCCTTGGCCAGCACGTACTCCTGGCCCGGGTGTTCGGGGCGGAAGCCGCCCGGGCCCGGCGACGGCGAGTTGTGCTCGCCGACCCAGCCGCTGGTGGCGGTGTACGGATGCGCCGCGTCCTCGGTCAGCAGCTGCACCGGCGGGCTGCCCGGCTGCTTGGTCTGCGGGAACAGCAACAGGTCGGCGTCGAACACGCTGCGACCGTCCAGGGTCAGGCGCAGCACGTCGGTGGTGACGGTGACCCGCGGCGCGGCGCTGGCCGCGGCGGTCTCGGGCGTGGTGCTGGCCGGCGCGGTGCCGGGCACCGTGGCCTGCGGAACGGCCGGGGCATGCGTGGCGCCGGCATCGGCGTCCTGCGCCGGCGGCACCGTGGTCGCTGCCGCGACCGTCGCCGCGGTGGCGTTCGGCGCGTGTTCCTTGTTCCACTCCATCCACAGCAGCGCCGCGACCATCAGCCAGGCGAAAATCAGGAAAAGGCGGGTCTGGTTCATCGGACAGGCAAGCTCGGCTCAGCCAGAAGCAGGTTCTGACGTGGATGTGGGGGAAGAAGGACGATCGGGCGGCGGCATTGTGCCGTCCGCGGCCGGGGCCGGCAATGCGCCGGCGCGACGCAGCAGGCGCAGATAGGCCTGGCGCAGCTGCTCGCCGCTGGCCTGGGCGGCGGCGCTGCGCGCCACCACCACGTAGTCGCCGGGCTTCAGCCACGGCAACAACTGCCGCGTGGCGTCGCGCAGCACGCGCTTGATGCGATTGCGCACGACCGCGCGCTTGTCGACCTTGCGCGACACCGCCAGACCCAGCCGCGCCGGGTGCGGCGCACTGCGCCAGTGCAGGCTCATCAGCGGCTCGGAACAGCGGCGCGCGGCATCGAACACGACGCGGTATTCCGCAGACGTGCGAACCCGCGCAGAGCGAGGAAATCGCCTACGCGGGTCGGGATGATTCACGGTCCGGATTGCAGGCGCCGCCTGGGGCGGCGAAGCAATCAAGCGCTCAGGCGCTTGCGGCCCTTGGCGCGGCGACGGGCCAGGATCTTGCGGCCGTCGGCGGTGGCCATACGGGCACGGAAGCCGTGGTCGCGCTTGCGCTTGAGGTTGCTGGGCTGGAAGGTGCGCTTGGTGGCCATCGGGGCGCTCTGATCTGAATGGGGCGGAAAGAACCGGAAATTCTATAGGACCACTCACGCCGCGGTCAACTCCCTGTATTGACGACGGCACAGGCCGGCCACGCCAGGCCTGTGGATGGATCTGTGAATAGCCGTGGGAAAACCATTCCCGACCCTGCGCGCCGGTGGTAGTCTGATCCATCCGCTTTCCTCTCCCACCGGCCGAATGCGCCGCGCCCGAGCGCGCCCTTCATGCCCGGTCTATCGACGAATTTAGATCTGATGGATGCTTGGCCCCGTTGCCTGGAACGTCTGGAAGCCGAATTTCCAGCCGAGGACGTTCACACTTGGTTGAAACCGCTGCAAGCCGAACAGCGCCATGACAACAGCATGGTGCTGTACGCCCCGAACGCCTTCATCGTCGAGCAGGTGCGCGAGCGCTACCTGCCGCGCATCCGCGAACTGCTGACCTACTTCGCCGGCAGCGGCGAGGTGCTGCTGCAGGTCGGCTCGCGCCCGCGTGCGCCGGAACCGGCGGCCGCCCCGCCCAGCGAGACCGCGGCCGCACGCACGCCGGCGCCGCCGTTGCTGGAGCCGTTCGCCGGCAACCTCGATTCGCACTACACCTTCGCCAACTTCGTCGAAGGCCGCAGCAACCAGCTCGGCCTGGCCGCGGCGGTGCAGGCCGCGCAGAAGCCCGGCGACCGTGCGCACAACCCGCTGCTGCTGTACGGCGGCACCGGCCTGGGCAAGACCCACCTGATGTTCGCCGCCGGCAACGCCATGCGCGAGCAGAATCCGAACGCGCGGGTGATGTACCTGCGCTCGGAACAGTTCTTCAGCGCGATGATCCGTGCGCTGCAGGACAAGACCATGGACCAGTTCAAGCGCCAGTTCCAGCAGGTGGACGCGCTGCTGATCGACGACATCCAGTTCTTCGCCGGCAAGGACCGCACCCAGGAAGAGTTCTTCCACACCTTCAACGCGCTGTTCGACGGCCGCCAGCAGATCATCCTGACCTGCGACCGCTACCCGCGCGAGGTCGAGGGCCTGGAGCCACGGCTGAAGTCGCGCCTGGCCTGGGGCCTGTCGGTGGCGATCGATCCACCCGATTTCGAGACCCGCGCGGCGATCGTGCTGGCCAAGGCGCGCGAGCGCGGCGCGGAGATCCCCGACGACGTGGCGTTCCTGATCGCCAAGAAGATGCGCTCGAACGTGCGCGACCTGGAAGGCGCGCTCAACACGCTGGCGGCGCGCGCCAACTTCACCGGCCGCGCGATCACCACCGAGTTCGCCCAGGAAACCCTGCGCGACCTGCTCCGTGCGCAGCAGCAGGCGATCGGCATCCCCAACATCCAGAAGACCGTGGCCGACTACTACGGCCTGCAGATCAAGGATCTGCTGTCCAAGCGGCGCACGCGCTCGCTGGCGCGGCCGCGGCAGGTGGCGATGGCGCTGACCAAGGAACTGACCGAACACAGCCTGCCGGAGATCGGCGATGCGTTCGCCGGGCGCGACCACACCACCGTGTTGCACGCCTGCCGGCAGATCAAGCACCTGATGGAAACCGACGGCAAGCTCCGCGAAGACTGGGACAAGCTGATCCGCAAGCTCAGCGAGTAGTGCGGCGGCCCGGGTGGCCGACGCCGGATAAATCGGTGCATGACTTCGCGACAAATCCGGGAGAAACTGTGGATAAAGCGCGACGCGGCGGCGACGGCAAAACTATCCACAGGTTTCCCCACCAGTTCCGGGACAGTAGTACACGGGATTGATGGCGCTAAAAATCTTTTGTTTTCAGTGGTTTGAGCTACATTTGCACCGAATTTAGCTCTACCATCACCACCAAGCTTTTGATTTATTCCACATCTTTTAAAGCATAGGGGCACGGAACCACATGCGTTTCACACTGCAGCGCGAAGCCTTCCTCAAGCCATTGGCGCAAGTCGTCAATGTGGTCGAACGCCGCCAGACCTTGCCGGTTCTGGCCAACTTCCTGGTGCAGGTGCAGGGTGGCCAGCTGTCGCTGACCGGTACCGATCTGGAAGTGGAAATGGTCTCGCGCATTGCGGTCGACGATGCCCAGGACGGCGAAACCACGATCCCGGCGCGCAAGCTGTTCGAGATCGTGCGCGCCCTGCCCGATGGCAGCAAGGTCACCGTCTCGCAGTCCGGCGACAAGATCACCGTACAGACCGGGCGTAGCCGCTTCACCCTGGCCACGCTACCGGCCAACGACTTCCCGTCGGTCGACGAAGTGGAAGCCACCGAGCGCGTGGTGGTGCCGGAAGCCGCGTTGAAGGAACTGATCGAGCGCACCGCGTTCGCGATGGCGCAGCAGGACGTGCGCTACTACCTCAACGGCCTGCTGTTCGACCTGCGCGACCAGACCCTGCGCTGCGTGGCCACCGACGGCCATCGCCTGGCGCTGTGCGAGACCGAGCTGGAGAACGCCGGCGGCGCCAAGCGCCAGATCATCGTGCCGCGCAAGGGCGTGACCGAGCTGCAGCGCCTGCTGGAAGGCGGCGAGCGCGAAGTCGAGCTGGAAGTCGGTCGTGCGCACGTGCGGGTCAAGCGCGACGATGTCACCTTCACCTCCAAGCTGATCGACGGCCGCTTCCCCGATTACGAAGCGGTGATCCCGATCGGTGCCGACCGCGAGGTCAAGCTGGATCGCGAGATCCTGCGCGCAGCACTGCAGCGTGCGGCGATCCTGTCCAACGAGAAGTACCGCGGCGTGCGCGTGGAAGTCTCGCCGGGCCAGCTGAAGATCAGCGCGCATAACCCGGAACAGGAAGAAGCGCAGGAAGAAGTGGAAGCGGACACCAAGGTCAGCGACCTGGCGATCGGCTTCAACGTGAACTACCTGCTCGACGCGCTGTCCGCGCTGCGCGAGGAGTTCGTGGTGATCCAGCTGCGCGACGCCAACTCGTCGGCGCTGGTCCGGGAAGCCAGCAGCGCCCGCTCGCGTCACGTGGTGATGCCGCTGCGTCTCTGACGGTTCCCGTTCGTGTTCCACGTGGAACACGTGCGAAAGCGACCCGGCCTTCGTGCCGGGTTTTCTTTTTGTTGGGCTCCAAGATCAACGCTCCCGCACTGAGAGGGATCCGTTGCCACGGGAGGCCCGCGCAGCTTGCACCCTTGCATTACCCGGCCAAGACGCATCGGCCGTGACTGTGTCTGCAAAGAGACGGGCTCCGGCACCTCGGCGGGATCACACCATTATCGAAGCGCCAGGAGGCCGTGCGGCAAGACAACGTGCCTGTGATCGCCTGGCCGACCCTCTTACCCACGCCTCCACCGTCCCGCGGGAGTCCGTCCTCCCAATCATGCAGAGGTTGCTGGCAGGCAGCGCTGCCAGTTTCCCGAGCGCGGCCGTCCTGACAGCGCCCATCAGCCGTTTTGGGTATGCTGCCGCCCTACCCCAAGCCCCGATCTGCGTGCGCCCGGTGCGAGCGCCTTCGCCTCTATCCCCGCATGCACGTCTCCCGTCTCGACTTCCACCACCTGCGCCGGTTCGCGGCGCTCGAGCTGGCGCCCGCGCCTGGACTGAACCTGATCACCGGCGACAACGGCGCCGGCAAGACCACGGTGCTCGAGGCGATGCACCTGATGGCGTATGGCCGCAGCTTCCGTGGTCGCGTGCGCGATGGGCTGGTCAGCCAGGGCCAGGACGCACTGGACGTGTTCGTCGAATGGCAGGAGCAGTCGGCTGAAGCCGGCGCGACACGCCGGCGCCGCGCCGGACTGCGCCACAGCGGTCAGGAATGGCGTGGCCGCCTCGACGGCGAGGACGTCGCCCATCTCGGCACCCTGTGTGCGGCGCTGGCGGTGGTGACCTTCGAGCCGGGCAGCCACCTGCTGGTCAGCGGCGGCGGCGAGCCACGGCGTCGCTTCGTCGATTGGGGCTTGTTCCACGTGGAACCTGACTTCCTGTCCCTGTGGCGACGCTATGCTCGCGCGCTCAAGCAGCGCAATGCGTTGCTCAAGAGCGGCGGCAGCGGCGCGGCGCTCGATGCCTGGGATCACGAGCTCTCCGAGTCTGGCGAGCCGTTGACCTCGCGCCGCCAGGACTACCTGGACAGGTTGCTCCAGCGCCTGCTTGCCCTCGCCCCGGATCTGGCGCCGGCGCTGGGTATCTCACATCTGCAGTTCGCGCCCGGCTGGCGCCGCCAGGAGGTGTCGCTGGCCGACGCGCTACTGCTCAACCGCGAACGCGACCGTCAGCTCGGCTATACCTCTGCCGGTCCGCACCGGGCCGACTGGAGCCTCAGCTTTGCCGAGATTCCCGGCCGTGATGCGCTCTCCCGCGGCCAGGCCAAGCTCACCGCCCTGGCCTGCCTGCTGGCGCAGGCCGAGGACTACGCCGAGCAGCGCGGCGAATGGCCGGTGATCGCCTTGGACGATCTGGGCTCGGAGCTGGACCGCCACCACCAGGCCCGGGTGCTGGAGCGCCTGCGTGGCGGGCCGGCGCAGGTCTTCGTCACTGCCACCGAGACCCCGCAGGCGCTGGCCGACGTCAGCCTGCCGATCGCCCGGTTCCACGTGGAACATGGCCAGATCCTGGCCGTTTCCTAGGCCGCCGCGGGTCCGGCGGCCCGGGCTGCTATAATTTCCGCCAATCCCCTATCCAGCGGCGCGAACCGGCCCCGGCCTGTCTTCGCCGCCTCGTGGAGCCTACGGCACCCGCATGACCGACGAACAGAACACCCCGCCCAGCAACGGCAACTACGACGCCAACAGCATCACCGCCCTGGAAGGCCTGGAGGCGGTCCGCAAGCGGCCCGGCATGTACATCGGCGACGTCCATGACGGCACCGGTCTGCATCACATGGTGTTCGAGGTCGTCGACAACTCCATCGACGAAGCCCTGGCCGGGCATGCCGACCACGTCGCGGTGACGATCCACGCCGATGGTTCGGTCTCGGTGTCGGACAACGGCCGCGGCATCCCGGTCGGCAAGCACGCGCAGATGAGCGCCAAGCTCGGCCGCGAGGTCTCCGCCGCCGAAGTGGTGATGACCGTCCTGCACGCCGGCGGCAAGTTCGACGACAACAGCTACAAGGTGTCCGGCGGCCTGCACGGCGTGGGCGTCAGCGTGGTCAACGCGCTGTCGGAGAAGCTGCTGCTGGACGTGTTCCAGGGCGGCTCGCACTACCAGCAGGAATTCAGCAACGGCGCGGCCGTCGCGCCGCTGGTCAAGCTTGGCGAGACCACCCAGCGCGGCACCACCGTGCGCTTCTGGCCATCGGTGGTGGCCTTCCACAACAACGTGGAGTTCCACTACGACATCCTGGCCCGGCGCCTGCGCGAGCTGTCCTTCCTCAATTCCGGGGTCAAGATCGTGCTCGCCGACGAGCGCGGCGAGGGGCGTCGCGACGACTTCCACTACGAGGGCGGCATCCGCAGCTTCGTCGAGCACCTCGCGCAGCTGAAGACCCCGCTGCACCCGAATGTGATCTCGGTCACCGGCGAGCACAACGGCATCACCGTGGACGTGGCGCTGCAGTGGACCGACTCCTACCAGGAGACGATGTACTGCTTCACCAACAACATCCCGCAGAAGGACGGCGGCACCCACCTGGCCGGCTTCCGCGGCGCGTTGACCCGCGTGCTCAATACCTACATCGAGCAGAACGGCATCGCCAAGCAGGCCAAGATCAACCTGACCGGCGACGACATGCGCGAAGGCATGATCGCGGTGCTGTCGGTGAAGGTGCCCGACCCGAGCTTCTCCAGCCAGACCAAGGAGAAGCTGGTCAGCTCCGACGTGCGCCCGGCCGTGGAAAACGCCTTCGGCGCGCGCCTGGAGGAGTTCCTGCAGGAGAACCCCAACGAGGCCAAGGCCATCGCCGGCAAGATCGTCGATGCCGCCCGCGCCCGTGAGGCCGCGCGCAAGGCAAGAGACCTCACCCGTCGCAAGGGCGCGCTGGACATCGCCGGCCTGCCCGGCAAGCTGGCCGACTGCCAGGAAAAGGATCCGGCGCTGTCGGAGCTGTTCATCGTCGAGGGCGACTCGGCAGGCGGCTCGGCCAAGCAGGGCCGCAACCGCAAGAACCAGGCGGTGCTGCCGCTGCGCGGCAAGATCCTCAACGTCGAGCGCGCGCGCTTCGACCGCATGCTGTCCTCCGACCAGGTCGGCACGCTGATCACCGCGCTGGGCACCGGCATCGGCCGCGACGAGTACAACCCGGACAAGCTGCGCTACCACCGCATCATCATCATGACCGACGCCGACGTCGACGGCGCGCACATCCGTACCCTGCTGCTGACCTTCTTCTACCGGCAGATGCCGGAGTTGATCGAGCGCGGCTACGTCTACATCGGCCTGCCGCCGCTGTACCGGCTCAAGCAGGGCAAGCAGGAGCTGTACCTGAAGGACGACAACGCGCTCAACGCCTACCTGGCCAGCAGCGCGGTCGAAGGCGCGGCGCTGGTTCCGGCCAGCAACGAGCCACCGATCACCGGTGCGGCGCTGGAGAAGCTGCTGCTGCTGTTCGCCAGCGCCAACGAGGCGGTGGCGCGCAATGCGCACCGCTACGACCCGGCGCTGCTGAGCGCGCTGATCGACCTGCCGCCGCTGGACGTGGCCCAGCTCGAGAGCGAGGGCGAGACGCATCCGAGCCTGGACGCGCTGCAGGCGGTGCTCAACCGCGGCAGCCTGGGCTCGGCGCGCTACAGCCTGCGTTTCCAGGCGTCCAACGCGCAGCGCCCGGCCACCCTGCTGGTGGAGCGCCGGCACATGGGCGAGGAGACCACCTATGTGGTGCCGATGGCGGTGTTCGAGAGCGGCGAGCTGCGGCCGCTGCGCGAGATCGCGCGGGAGTTGCATGGGCTGGTGCGCGAGGGCGCGCAGATCGTGCGCGGCAACAAGACCCAGGCCATCACCAGCTTCGCCCAGGCCTACGCCTGGCTGTTCGAGGAGGCCAAGAAGGGCCGCCAGATCCAGCGCTTCAAGGGCCTGGGCGAAATGAACGCCGAGCAGCTGTGGGAGACCACGGTGAACCCGGATACGCGTCGCCTGCTGCAGGTGCGCATCGAGGACGCGGTCGCCGCCGACCAGATCTTCAGCACGCTGATGGGCGACGTGGTCGAACCGCGCCGCGACTTCATCGAAGAAAACGCGCTGAAGGTCGCCAACCTCGATATCTGACCCTGGCGGTCCCCGCCCTGGCGTGCGCCAGGGCGGGCGTCCCGCTGTGCCTTCCGCCCGCTTCCGCACAGGATCGCGATGACCGCACCGCCGTTGCCCGCCACCCCGCTGCCGTTGCCTTCCGCGCCGCCGGCCCGCCCGCGCCGGCCGATCCTCGGTTTCTTCCTCGACGTGCTGCTGGCGGCGGTGGTGCTGCTGGCGGTGAGCGTGCTGTGCGGCCTGGTCTGGGGCGTGATCCGCGGCTTCCAGCTGGCGATGGAACTGAAGGCGCAGGGCGTGCCTGCCGATCGCCTGGCCGCGCTGGTCGCGCAGCAGGTCGGCCAGCCGGGGGCGCTGGCGCAGTTGCTGATCGCTTTGGTCAGCACCCTGTCCGCGGCGCTGCTGCTGTACTTCCTGCGGCGTCCGGCCAGTGCCGCCGAGCGCCGCGCCTCCTGGCACGCGGCGCGCGCACCCGCGACCTGGGGCTGGGTGCTACTGGTCGCGGTCGGGGTGTTCGTCGGCAGCGCGACGATCTCCGCGCTGGCGGCGCAGATCGGCATCAAGCCGGTGCCGACCAACCTGCCGTTGATGCAGGACGCAATGGCGCAGATGCCGCTGTTCCTGTGCGTGTTCGCGATCGTGATCGCCCCGGCCTACGAGGAACTGCTGTTCCGCCGCGTGCTGTTCGGGCGGCTGTGGGACGCAGGCCGGCCGCAGTTGGGCATGCTGCTCAGCGGCGCCGCCTTCGCCCTGGTGCACGAAGTACCGGGGACCACCGGCAACAGCCTGGCCGCCACCGCGCAACTGTGGCTGGTCTACGGCGGCATGGGCGCGGCGTTCGCCTGGCTGTACAAGCGTACCGGCACCTTGTGGGCGTCGATCGCCGCGCATGGCCTCAACAACGCAATCGCGGTCGCCGGACTCTACTGGTTTGGCGCAACCTGAAGGTTTGTTTGACGAAATGTTAAGACGCGGCCCCCCACACTGCGACGCGTGTTAGGAGGGGGGACCGTATGAAGCAAGTGGTACTTGGCGCATCGCTGGCGATGCTGCTGGCAGCGTGTGCGACGACGACATCGCCAACCGGGCGCACCCAGGTCGTGGGCGGCATCTCGCAACAACAACTCGACCAGATGGGCGCGCAGGCGTTCGCCGAAGCCAAGGCCAAGGAACAGCTGGACACCGATCCCAAGCGCAACGCCTACGTGCGCTGCGTGGTCAACACCCTGGTCGCGCAGTTGCCAGAGCAATGGCGCGGCACCGGCTGGGAAACCGCGCTGTTCAACGACAAGGAACCCAACGCGTTCGCCCTGCCCGGCGGCAAGGTCGGGGTCAACAGCGGCATCTTCAGCGTGGCCAAGAACCAGGACCAGCTCGCCGCCGTGCTCGGCCACGAGATCGGCCACGTCATCTCGCGTCATCACGAAGAACGCATCACCCGCCAGCTCGGTGCGCAGGCAGGCCTGAGCGTGATTGGCGCGTTGGCCGGTGCCCGCTACGGTCAGGGCGCGGCCGACACCGTCGGCCAGGTCGGCGGCATGACCGCGCAGACCCTGTTCCTGCTGCCCGGTTCGCGCCAGCAGGAAACCGAAGCGGATGTCGTCGGCCAGCGCCTGATGGCGCAGGCCGGATTCGACCCCGCGCAGGCGGTGGATCTGTGGAAGAACATGATGGCCGCCGGCGGCGCACGTCCGCCGCAGTGGCTGTCCACCCACCCCGATCCGAGTGCCCGCATCGGCGAGCTGCAGCGCGACGTCGCCGCGCTGGAACCGGTGTATGCGCAGGCGCGCAGCGCCGGCAGGACGCCCAAGTGCGGCTGAGTCGTCCGTCGTCCCCGTGTCCGTCGCCGGCACTGTCACAGAAAACGCATCCAAAAACGTTTTCACGGCGTACAGGTTTCTGATAGGTTTGCTGGCTCGGCCGAGGAATGGCCGCTCCGTCTTCCGTGCCGCTCCGGGCGGTTTCCACCGAGGTGACCCATGAAATTCCGCATTCGCAAGCAAGCGTTGTTGTCCCTGGTGATCGCCGCCGCCCTCGGTGGCGCGGTGGTGACCGATGCCGCTGCGCAGAGCGATCGCACCGACCACCGCTCCTCGCGCAATGCGAAGAACGAGAAGGCGGCGGTGCTGTTCCCCAATGCCGAGCGCAAGGAGCCGACCGGCAAGCCGTCGTCCAAGCTCGGCAGCAAGCTGCAGAAACTGATCGACACCTACAACAAGGGCGAGGACTACGCGGCGGTGCGCGCCCAGGCCGATGAGATCCTGGCCAACAGCGGCGCCAACGAGTACGACAAGTCGGTCGCCGCGCAGCTGGCCGCCCAGGCCGCCTACAACCTCGACGACAGCAAGGCCGCGCAGGCGTACCTGAAGCAGGCGATCCAGTTCAACGGCCTGGACAACAACGGCCACTACCAGTCGATGCTGATGCTGGCGCAGCTGCAGCTGCAGGACGAGCAGACCGCCGAAGGCCTGGCCACCCTCGACAAGTTCCTCGCCGAAACCAAGTCGACCCGCCCGGAAGACCTGATCCTCAAGGGCCAGGCGCTGTACCAGGCGCAGCGCTACCAGGAAGCGATCCCGGCGCTGAAGCAGGCGATCGCCGCGTCGCCGGAGCCGAAGGACAGCTGGAACCAGCTGCTGATGGCGTCCTACGCCGAAGCCGGCCAGACCGGTGAAGCGGTCAAGGCCGCCGAGGCGCTGGCCGCCAAGTCGCCCAACGACAAGAAGGCCCAGCTCAACCTGGCCAGCATGTACATGCAGGCCGACCAGATGGACAAGGCCGCGGCGGTGATGGACAAGCTGCGTGCCGCCGGTCAGCTGACCGACGAGAAGGAATACAAGCAGCTGTACTCGATCTACGCCAACACCGACGGCCACGAAAAGGACGTCATCGCGGTCATCAACGAAGGCATGCAGAAGGGCATTCTGAAGCCGGACTACCAGACCTACCTGGCGTTGGCGCAGTCGTACTACTACACCGACCAGCTGCCGCAGGCGATCGAGAACTGGCAGAAGGCGGCGCCGCTGTCCAAGGATGGCGAAACCTATCTCAACCTGGCCAAGGTGCTGCATTCGGAAGGCCGCGTTGCCGAGGCCAAGCAGGCCGCGCAGCAGGCACTGGCCAAGGGCGTCAAAAAGCCGGAAGACGCCAAGAAGATCATCAACCTGAAGTAGCACGCAAAAAAAGCCCCCGAAGACCAGTGCTGAAAGTAGTGCAGGTAACAGGGATTGGTATAAGCTTGGAGGTTCCTGCGGTGTCATTGCCGCGTGAACTTGGGTTCCGCTCCACCGCGGAATCCGCCCCCCTTTAATTGAGTCATTGGCGCATGACGGAACAACTGGTCATCCATCGGCAGTACGACAAAGATGACGCCTCCGGCCTCAGCTGGCCGCGCATCATCGGTATTGCCTTCGTAATCGCGCTGCATCTTGCGGCGCTGATGTTGCTGCTGATTCCGGCCGTTGCGCCCAAGGCGGTGGCGGAGAAGGAACGCAACATCATGGTCACCCTGGTGGACGCACCGCCGCCGCCTCCCCCGCCGCCGCCGCCGCCGCCGAAGCCGCCGGAAACTCCGCCGCCGCCGGTGAAGAACCTCGCGCCGCCGAAGCCGACCCCGCTGCCGCCGCCGCCGGAAGCCCCGGTGATCGACGTGCCGGAGCCGCGCCCGAACGACGTGGCCACGCCGCCGTCGCCGCCCGCGCCGCCGGCCGCACCCTCGGACATCAGCGCTAGCGTCGATATCTCGTCGAAGAACATGAACCCGCCGAAGTACCCGCCGGCTGCATTCCGGTCGGGCGCGCAGGGCGAGGTGATCCTGATCATCGATGTCGATGCCAGTGGTAACGTCACGAACGTTGCCGTCGAGAAATCCAGCCGCAACCGCGACCTGGACCGCGCCGCCATGGAAGCAGCGCGCAAGTGGCGGTTCAATGCCGCTGTCGTCAATGGACAGAAGACCGCCGGCCGCGTCCGCGTCCCGGTCAACTTCGCGCTGAACTGATACAAAGGTTGCGCGGACCGGCGCACCGCCGGTCCGCAGACCCTGTCTACTCTTTGCACCACCCTCATCACCACCACACACAACAAAGGTAAGCGTCATGCTGCAGGAAATTTTCATCGCCGCTGCTGCGGGGGGCAACAACGCATCGAACGCCCTGTCGCAGATGGGCTTCGAGCACCTGATCACCGAAATGACCTCCAAGCCGGGTGACTTCGCCGTCTCCTGGGTGGTGCTCATCACCCTGATCATCATGTCCGCCTCGTCCTGGTACTGGACGATCATCAACATCTTCCGCGCCACCCGTCTGAAGAGCCAGGCCGACCGCGTCACCAGCCTGTTCTGGGACACCCCGAACGCCCAGGACGCCATCCGTGCGATGGAAGAGCAGCCGGCCTCCGAGCCGTTCTCGAAGATCGCCCTGGACGCCGCGCAGGCCGCCGCGCACCACCAGCGCGCCGAAGCCGGCACCGGCACGGGCCTGGGCGAGACCCTGAGCCGTTCGGAGTTCGTCGACCGCGCCCTGCGTCAGGCCGTGACCCGCGAAAGCACCAAGCTGCAGTCGGGCATGACCCTGCTGGCGACCGTCGGTGCGACCGCGCCGTTCGTCGGTCTGCTGGGTACGGTGTGGGGCATCTACGGTGCGCTGATCAAGATCGGTGCCACCGGCTCCGCCTCGATCGACGCCGTGGCCGGCCCGGTCGGTGAAGCGCTGATCATGACCGCGATCGGTCTGTTCGTCGCGATCCCGGCCGTGTTCGCCTTCAACTTCTTCAGCAAGGTCAACAGCTCGGTGATCGCCAAGTTCGACACCTTCGCTCACGACCTGCACGACTTCTTCGCCACCGGTTCGCGCGTTCGCTGATCCCGGCTAAGTCGTCCACGCAACGTTAACGGAGCCCGTTATGGCTTTCAGTAGTGGTAACAGCGGCGGCCCCATGGCCGACATCAACGTCACGCCCCTCGTGGACGTGATGCTGGTGCTGCTGATCATCTTCATCATCACGGCACCGCTGATGTCCCACAAGGTCAAGGTGGAACTGCCCCAAGCCAACTTGAAGCAGGATCCGGACAAGGACGACAAGCGTTCGAATCCGATCACCCTGGCGGTCAAGGAGGACGGGTCGCTGTACTGGAACGATGAGCCGATTTCCAAGGAAGCCCTGGAATCGCGCTTCTCGACCGCTGCACAGCAGACCCCGCAGCCGCCGCTCAACCTGCGTGGCGACCGCACCACCAAGATGCGCACGATCAACGAGATCACCAAGATCGCGCAGAGTCAGGGCATGCTGGACGTCGGCTTCGTTGCGACCAAAGAGAAGGGGAACTGAGCCATGGCGTTCAGCTCAGGAGGCGGCCGTGGTCCCATGGCCGACATCAACGTCACGCCGCTGGTCGACGTGATGCTGGTGCTGTTGATCATCTTCATCGTGACCGCGCCGATCATGACGTACCCGATCGACGTGGATCTGCCGCAGCGAGTCATCAACCCGCCGCCGCAGTTGCGCGATCCGCCGCCGCCGATCGATCTGCGGATCGATGCGTCGAACCAGGTGTTCTGGAACAACAGCCCGGTGGCGGTGAGTGCGCTCCCGCAGATGATGGAAAACGAAGTCCAGCGCGATCCGACCAACCAGCCGGAACTGCGAATCGATGCCAATCCGGATTCCGAGTACGAAGTGATGGCCAAGGTGCTGGCCGCCGCCAAGAACTCGGACATGAAGAAGATCGGCTTCGTGCAGCAATAAGTTTCACCGTAATCCGTTTCACCGCAACACCTCAGTCATGACGCGACTGCAAACGCCACCGGCAACGGTGGCGTTTTTTTATGCGTGCATGGTTGGCTGCCCTGCCCGTTGCGACGATGCCGGCCTGCGGTCCTGCGTGTCGCGCGTCGCGTCGTCCGCCTGGCCGGGCGTGCTTCGCGCTCGCCTGCTCGCCTCTCGGCCTGAGCAGTCCGATGCGGGACCACTCCGAGCCTGCCCGCCTGTCGCCGCCCCTCGCACACCGCCGCGCCGCGGGTGTAGGCTGGTGGCGCGACACCACAACACCCACAGGAGGCTGGCCATGGCGTTCAGTGCTGCAGGGAATCGGGGACCGCTGGCGGAGATCAATGTCACCCCGCTGGTCGATGTGATGCTGGTGCTGTTGATCATCTTCATCGTCACCGCGCCGATGCTGACGCGGACGATCGCCATGGACCTGCCGCAGCGGACGCCGGCACTTTCCAGGCCCTTGCCGCCACCGGACCCGATCCAGTTGCGCCTGGACGCCAGTGGCCAGTTGTTCTGGAATGCCGCGCCGCTGGCCTTGCGCGATCTACAGCCGCGGCTGCAGGAGGCGATGGCGCAGGCGGCCGGCAATCCGCCCGAACTGCGCATCAATGCCAGCCCGGACGCCGACTACGAGGCCATGGCCAAGGTGCTGGCGGCGGCCAAGAACGCCGACGTCCAGCGCATCGGTTTCGTGCAGTAACAGGCGGTCTGTGGTGCGACGCCACCATTGCCGGTGGCGTCGCGTGCGTCGGGAACTCGCGCCTTTCCGCTTGCGGGAGGCAGCGAACGCCCAGGTTGATCGGATTGCGCCGATCGCGACAACCTTGCTGCACGCGATCGCTGCGCCCGCGACGCCCGCAAGTTCCAGGGAGCCAGGCCGCGCTGCCGCCTCGCTCAGCGTGCCCCGGCCAGCACCGCCAGATAGGCCTTCACCGTGGCGTCGAGCCCGGCGTAGAGCGCCTCGCCGATCAGCGCGTGGCCGATCGACACTTCCAGCACGTCCGGGACCGTCGCCAGGAACGCGCCGAGATTGGCCTGGGCCAGATCGTGGCCCGCGTTGACGCCGAGCCCGGCCGCCTGCGCGCGGCGTGCGGCATCAGCGAACGGCGCGGCCGCGGCGCTGTCGCCCTGCTCCCACGCGGCGGCATAGGGACCGGTGTACAACTCGATGCGGTCGGCGCCCAGTTCGGCCGCCACCGCCAGATCCGGGTTGTCGGCATCGACGAACAGGCTGACCCGGCAGCCCAGGGCCTTCAGTTCAGCGATCAGAGGGCGCAGGCGGTCGCTGTCGCGGCCGAAGTCGAAACCGTGGTCGGAGGTGAGTTGGCCGTCGCCGTCGGGCACCAGGGTGGCCTGCGCCGGACGCGTCTGCGCGCACAGCGCGATCAGTCCCGGATAGCCGGGACGCGGCGGCGCGAACGGGTTGCCCTCGATGTTGAATTCGACGCCGCGCTCGCGGGTCAGCTCGGCCAGCGCCAGCACGTCCTCGGCATGGATGTGGCGCCGGTCCGGGCGCGGGTGCACGGTGATGCCGTGCGCGCCGGCGTCCAGGCAGGCACGCGCGGCGTCGAGCACGCTGGGCAGGTCGCCGCCGCGCGAATTGCGCAGCACCGCGATCTTGTTGACGTTGACGCTCAGCTTGGTCATCGCCGGCGAACCGCTTACGGTGCCGCGGCGTCGTCGCTGGCGGCGGCCGCGGCGCGGCGCGCCTCGGCCTGCTCGCGCAGGCGGCGCAGTTCTGCCGGGTCGATCATCGGCATCGCGTCGCGCTGGCTGGCGTCGCCGATCTTGGCCACGTACCAGCCGCGCGCCCAGGCCAGCAGAAAGGCCAGCGCGGCCAGCAGGCTCACCACCAGCAACCACATGTGCGGCGTCGTGAACGCCAGAACGAAAGCACCCAGCGCGAGCGGCAGAAAGAGCCAGTACATGACGATCTCCCCAAGGATGGCGCAGTGTAGCGCCGCCGGGTGTGCCGGTTCCACGTGGCGTGGCGGCCGGCGCGCGCCGCTCCCGGCGCCGGGGCGCCGCGCTTACAGCAGCGGCGAGGTCAGCCGCGCCACCGCCTCCGGCAGCCGGTAGCGCCACAGCGAGCGCTTGCGGTCGTCGCGCACGCGCACCGCGTCGGCCATCTCGCCTTCCAGCAGCTCGGCCAGCTGCCGGGTCAGCCCACGGTCGCGGAACAGCGTGGCGACCTCGAAATTGAGCCGGAAACTGCGGTTGTCGAAGTTGGCGCTGCCGACCAGGCACAGGTCCTCGTCGGTGATCAGCGCCTTGGTATGCAGCATGCGCGGGCCGTACTCGTAGATACGCACGCCGGCCTGCAGCAGCTCGTCGAAGTACGAGCGCGCCGCCAGTGTCACCAGCCGCGAGTCGCTGCGCTTGGGCACCAGCAGGCGCACGTCCAGCCCGCCCAGCGCCGCCGAGGTCAGCGCCATGCGCGCGGCCTCGCCCGGCACGAAATACGGCGTGACCAGCCACACCCGCCGCTGCGCCTCATGGATCGCCGCCACCTGCAGGCGATGGATGCTTTCCCACGACGAATCCGGCCCCGACACCAGCACCTGTGCCTGGATGCTGCCGGCGTCGCGGCTGGGCATGTCGCTGGGCCAGATCCGCGCCATGTCGAAGGCGTCGCGGCCCTGGCGGGTGGCGTACAGCCAGTCCTCCACGAACACCAGCTGCAGGCTGCGCACCACGTGGCCCTCGCAGCGCAGGTGCAGGTCGCGGTAGGCGTCGGCGCGCAGCGCCTCGTTCTCTTCGTCGGTGACGTTGATGCCCCCAGTGAAGGCGATGCGGCCGTCGATCACCACGATCTTGCGGTGGGTGCGCAGATTGACCCAGGGCCGCTTGAACTTGAACGGCCGCAGCAACTGGGTGGGATGGAACCAGGCGACCTCGGCGCCGGCCTCCAGCAGCGGCCGCAGGAAGCGCTTGCGCACCTGCGAGGAGCCGACCGCATCCAGCAGCAGCCGCACCCGCACCCCGGCGCGGGCGCGCTCGACCAGCGCGTCGCGGATGCGCGTGCCGGTGCGGTCGGGATTGAAGATGTAGTACTCCAGGTGCACATGGTGCTGCGCGGCGCCGATGTCGCGCAGGATCGCCTCGTAGGTAGCGGCGCCGTCGACCAGCCACTGCACCGCGGTGGCCGAACTCGGCGCCAGGCCGGTGGTGGCCTGGGCGATCTTGGCCAGCTCGGTGCAGTCGGCGTCGGGTGGGCACACGCTGCTGTAGTGCTCCATGCCCGAGCGCGAGCGGCCGCGGCGCAGGCGCTGCCGCTTCACCTTCTGCGGGCCCAGCAGGTAGTAGATGACGAAGCCCAGGTAGGGCAGGGCGCCCAGCGACAGCACCCAGCTCAGCGTGGCCGCCGGCTCGCGCTTCTGCAGCACGATCCAGCCGCTCAGCCACAGGATGTACAGCAGGTAGGCGACGGTCAGATAGGCGCCGATGTGCGGGATGCCGGTCAGCCGGTCCCAGGTGTTCTGCAGAGTCGCGATCACGAGCATCGGCGGATTCTAGAGGGTGGCGCGGAGGTTGCGGCGAAAGCGATGCAGGCCCGGCACCACGGCGACCGCCCGGATCGCGTGGGTTTGCTGTCTGGCGCGCTGGCAGCCATCCGCTCTGCGACCCTGCGCTGCACTGCGGGTGCATGACAGCAGGCGTTCGCGGCAACCGAGTGACGCCAAGGCGACGGCGTTCGCGGGCGCCCGCGACGAGGCCCCGGTTCGGCGAATGGCAGCGTCATCGCCGAAGAGCGACAGGCCGCCGGCCCGCCGTGGAACGTCGATCTGCTGCGCCGCCGTGCGCAACGGGCGGAGGCGAGCCACGCTGACTGCGTGGCCTGAAAGATTCAGCGCCGCCGTCGGTGCCGTCGCATCCGCCGAGACGGTCGGCGCGTAGCCTATGCCGATGAGCACCGCCATCAAGGGCCGCGGCGCCGGCAGCCATTTGCCGGGCCGCTTCGAACGGACCGTCAGCCAGGCCGAGGACGACGGCTGGCACCCCGACGACAGCGAGGAATTCGCCGCCCCGCGCCTGCGCACCCAGGTGAGCGAGGAGACCGCGCGCAGCATCATCAGCCGCAACCAGTCGCCGGACGTGGGGTTCGCGCAGTCGGTGAACCCGTACCGCGGCTGCGAGCACGGCTGCAGCTACTGCTTCGCCCGCCCCAGCCACGCCTATCTGAACCTGTCGCCGGGGCTGGACTTCGAGACGCGGCTGTTCGCCAAGACCAATGCCCCGGAGCTGCTGCGCCGGGAGCTGGCCAAGCCCGGCTACGTGCCCAGCCCGATCGCGCTGGGCATCAACACCGACGCCTACCAGCCGATCGAGCGCAAGCTACAGCTGACCCGGCGCCTGATCGAGGTCTTCGCCGAGACTCGCCACCCGTTCTCGCTGATCACCAAGAACGCGCTGGTCGAGCGCGACCTGGACCTGCTGGCGCCGCTGGCCCGCGACAACCTGGTCAGCGTGCACTTCTCGGTGACCTCGCTGGACCCGCGGCTGTCGGCCAAGCTGGAGCCGCGCGCCTCGGCGCCGCACGCGCGGCTGCGGGCGATGCGTAGCTTGCATGAGGCCGGCGTGCCGGTCGGGGTGATGGTGGCGCCGGTGATCCCGTGGATCAACGATCACGCCCTCGAAGCGGTGCTGGAGGCGGCCCGCGAGGCCGGCGCCGAGTCCGCCGGCTACGTGCTGCTGCGCCTGCCGCACGAAGTGGCGCCGCTGTTCCGCGATTGGCTGCAGGCGCACCACCCCGATCGCGCCGCGCACGTGATGAGCACGGTGCAGCAACTGCGCGGCGGCAAGGACTACGACAGCACCTTCGGCAAGCGCATGCGCGGCGAAGGGGTCTACGCCGACCTGCTGGCGCGGCGCTTCGCCCTGGCGCACAAGCGCCTGGGCTATGCCGAGTCCCCGCGCCGCCGCCTGGACTGCAGCCACTTCGTCAAACCGTTGCCGCCGCGCCCGCCGTCGCCGCAGGGCGTGTTGTTTTGAGCGGGGATTGGGGATTGGGGATTCGTAATGGGGCAGGGATTCGGAATTCGGGATTGGGGATTAGCAAGAGCGGCGCGTCGCGGCGGCCCGACGCAGCCACTGCAATTCAGCCACCAAGAAAGCAGCTTTTACCAATCCCCATTCCCTATTCCCCATTCCCTATTCCCTGCCGTAAAGCGCCTGGGCCGACTGGAACAGGATCCAGCTCGTCGCGATGAACTTGTCGCCGCGCTGCGGGCGGTTGCCGCGGTGGGTGTGGGTGAAGGCGGTCGGGGCGATCAGCAGGCTGCCGGCGCGCGGGACGATCTTGCGCTGCTGGAACAGGAACTCGGTCTCGCCCTCGTCGAAATCGTCGTTGAGGTACAGGGTCCACAGCAGGTGCCGGTGCAGGGTCTCGGCACTCGGATCGCGCGGGTACAGTTCGCAGTGCCAGTACGGGTAGCCGCCCTCGCCCGCTTCGTACCACTGCAGGTTGATCGCGCCCGGGCGCAGGCAGGTGCGCGCCAGGTTGGACAGCGCGGCGTCGTCGAGCAGGGCGAAGTCGTCGGCGCCGAGCCGGTGCGGCTGGCCGTCGGCGCCGGGCACCTGCAGCATCAGCGGCGAGATCAGGGTCTGCGGGTACTTGCGCAGGTAGCCGAGTAGCCCGCCGAACACGGCCTGCTGCAGCCGCTGTTCTACGTCGCGCCACGGTTCCAGGCCGCTGATGCGCAGGTCGCGGCTGCGCTTGAGCTCGGGGAACACGCCGCTGCCGACCTCGCCGGGCCGCAACTGGGTGCTGCCGCGCAGGCGGCGCAGGATGGCGGCGCAGTCCTCGCGGGACATGGCGCCATCGAACACTTCGATGAAATCGGGATGCAGGTCGGACATCGCGCGACCTTACCAGCGATTTCGCAGGGTTGCAGCCGCAGCGCAGCGGCTCCGTGCCACTGGCGCTCGGACGCGGCGGAACGCTCAGGCCAGCGGCGGCGGGTACGGATTGGCCTTGAGCAGGCGCGCCAGGTGCGCGGCGTTGCTGGCGGCGGTCTTGATGGTGTCGGCCAGCACCTTCGGCGTCTGCTTCAGGTCCTGGTAGTCGGTGCTGCCCATCGCCTCGCCGACCCAGTACGGCGGGCTGCCGGCGGCGACGCTGAAACCGAAGTCGGTGAGCCCTTGGTAGAGATCGGCACTGACCTTGTGCGCGCCATCCTCGTTGCCCACCACCGCGACCATGGCCACGCGGTTGAAGGTCGGATAGACGCCGTCGTCGCCGATTTCGCCGAGGAACGCATCCATGCGCTCCAGCACGCGCTGCGCCAGGCTCGAGGGATGACCGACCCAGATCGGCGTGGCCAGCACGACGATGTCTGCGTCCAGCACGCGCTGGCGCAGCTGCGGCCAGGCATCGCCGTCGCCTTCGTCGGCACGTACGCCGGGGCGCACGTCGAAGTCGGCCACACGCGCCGAATCGCCCTGCACGCCATGCGCGGCCAGTGCCTGCAGGATCTGATCCAGCAGGCGTTGGGTGGACGAGGGCGCAGTGCCGCGCTTGAGCGAGCAGTTCAGGCCGAAGGCGCGCAGGGACATGGTCCGACTCCGTCAGTAAAACGCCACTGTGGATCGGGCGCGATGGGCCTGACGTCGCGATGGCGTGCAAGGGTCGTGAGCGCTGCGGCACCGCAAACGTGCACCGAGCGCGGTCTGCCGCCGCGATCGCCCATCGCGCACCGAACAGGCGTGCGGGCGTTGTCGGTGGCTAGGAGCGCTTGGATGACCCGGGCGTGCCGCGGATCGCGATGCCCAGCAGCGCCAGCCACACCGCCAGCGCCAGCAGGGTCGGCAGCTCGAAGCGGCTGGAGTTGTACAGGGTGAAGCTGCGGGCGGCGAAGAACAGCAGCGTCCACAGCGCCAGGTTGACCAGCACGATCCGCCGCCGCCAGCGGTGGCGGGTGAACAGCGCGATGACGGTGGGCATCAGCGCGACCGGTGCGGTGGCGAAGAAGAACAACACGACGAGGGTCTGGTTCATGGGGTTCCTCCCGCCCGGGACGACCAGGTGCACGCAACGAACGCCGGCGATCAACGCGCTCTGCTGTCGCCGGACGCCGCTACCCTACCGCAGTCGAGCCATCGTGCAGTGTCCGCCGGCCTGATCCGTTCGATTTCCATCCGAGTCGTTCGCCACTGCCGGCGCAACGCGGAGCGCATGCGGCCGTGCTAGAAATAGCCGCCCTGCGCTTCCTGCCAGATTCGGTAACCCTCGAGTTCTTCCTCGGTTACCGAGGACTGCTGGACAAAATGAAGATCCCAGCCAGCGAAAGAGGCTCTGGAGATCGGGAGGTGGCCCATGCCCAAGGGTTCATCATCGTGTCGATTGTCCCCAGCGAGATATAGGGTGGACGTGTCGACCGCTTTGGGCGGCACTGGGTAGACGTTGCTGTAGACGCGCACATGTACGCCATCCGCGTCCAGCTTGAGGATCTTGAGCAATACGTAGCCACCCTCCTGCCGACTGGTCGCGTAGAGGCCTCCCTCCCGCCACGAGTCGGCTGCCGCCGGGGAAGCGGCGGCAAATAGTGCTAGCAGGGCGGCAAGCCATCGTTTGAGCATGTTAGGTCTCCTGACACCTGAGTGGCTGCAATGTGCGCTGCGTGGCAGCGTGCACGCAGCGACTGGCTAGCCCAGCGTCTCACAGATCTGGAGGAATCGATTGGCATCGACGCCGCCGATCCGCTCGCTCCTCGCCTGAAGTACCACGGCGTCACCTCGCATCAGGCAAAACGCCTATGCGATGCCTTGCGCGGCAGACAGCGGCCGGATGAGAGCGAAGACGGGGCAACGTCCTGCCCGCGCCACCGACCGCGGCGCCGCTCAGCCATTTGCCGCGTCGTGCTCCAGGTGATACCGCACCGCCTCGGCCACTTCGTTCTTCGAGCCCAGGAACACCGGCACGCGCTGGTGCAGTTGCTCCGGTTGCAGGCCGAGGATGCGTGCGCGGCCGGTGCTGGCGGCGCCGCCGGCCTGCTCCACCAGCATGCCCATCGGGTTGGCTTCGTACATCAGCCGCAGCTTGCCGGCCTTGCCCGGGTCCTTCTTGTCCCAGGGATAGATGAAGATGCCGCCGCGGGTGAGGATGCGGTGCACGTCGGCGACCATGCTGGCGATCCAGCGCATGTTGAAGTTCTTGCCGCGCACGCCCTCGCTGCCGGCCAGCAGGTCGGCCACGTACTGCTGCATCGGCGCTTCCCAATGGCGCTGGTTGGACATGTTGATCGCGAACTCGGCGGTGTCCTCGGGGATGCGCATGTCGGCCTGGGTCAGCAGGAAGCTGCCTTCCTCGCGCTCCAGGGTGAAGGCGTGGGTGCCGTGGCCCAGGGTCAGCACCAGCATCGTGCTGGGGCCGTAGATGCAGTAGCCGGCGGCGACCTGCGCGGTGCCCGGCTGCAGGAAGTGCTCGTCGCCGGGCTTGTCGGTGCCTGGGGGCGCGCGCAGCACCGAGAAGATGGTGCCGACCGAGACGTTGACGTCGATATTGGAGCTGCCGTCCAGCGGATCGAACAGCAGCAGGAAATCGCCGCTGGGGTATTTGTCGGGCACCGGCTGGCAGTGGTCCATCTCTTCGGAGGCGCAGGCGGCGAGGTGGCCGCCCCAGGCGTTGGCTTCGAGCAGGATGTCGTTGCTGAGCACGTCCAGCTTCTTCTGCGCTTCGCCCTGCACGTTGCCGGTGCCGGCATCGCCGAGCACGCCGCCGAGGGCGCCCTTGCTGACCGCGATGGAGATGCGCTTGCAGGCGCGGGACACGATCGTGATGAGCTGGCGCAGCTCCGGGCCGATACGCCCGGCATGCTGTTCTTCGATCAGGAAGCGGGTCAGCGACGTTCGCGACATGGGCAGGACGGCCTTGCGTGAGAAGGGGGCCGCCATTGTCGCGGGTTGCGCCGCAGATTTCGATCAACGGTGTTCCGCGACCATGCCGGCGCGGGCCGACACGGCCCCCATGCAGGCACAAAAAAGCCGGAAGCGCAGGCGCTTCCGGCTCGGTGCGGGACCGCAGGGCTCAGCCCTTGTGCACGGTCGCCACGGCCTGGGTCACGTAGTCCAGGTTCTTCTGGCTCAGCGCGGCCACGCAGATGCGGCCGGTGCCGACCGCGTAGATGCCGAACTCCTCGCGCAGCCGGTCCACCTGCGCCTTGCTCAGGCCCGAGTAGGAGAACATGCCGGCCTGCTGCTGGATGAAGCCGAACTCCGGCGCGCCGAGGGCGGCCAGCTTCTGCACCATGCCGGCGCGCAGGGCGTGGATGCGCTCGCGCATCTCGGTCAGTTCCTGCTCCCACATCGCGCGCAGTTCCGGGCTGTTGAGCACCCCGGCGACCAGCGCGGCGCCGTGCGTGGACGGGCTGGAGTAGATGGTGCGGATGATGCGCTTGACCTGCGACTGCACCGCCTTGCTCTCGGCAGCATTCGCCGAGACCACCGACAGCGCGCCGACGCGCTCGCCGTACAGCGAGAACGACTTGGAGTAGGAACTGGCGACCACGTAGTTGTCGATGCCGACCTCGGCCAGCAGGCGCACCGCGTAGGCGTCGGCGTCGATGCCCTTGTCGAAGCCCTGGTAGGCGATGTCCACGAACGGGAACAGGTTGCGTTCCTTCAGCAGCTCGGCCACGGTGCGCCACTGCGCCTGGCTCAGGTCGGCGCCGGTCGGGTTGTGGCAGCACGCGTGCAGCAGCACCACGCTGCCGGGGGCGAGCTGGCGCAGGTCGGCGAGCATGCCGTCGAAATTCAGGCCGTGGCTGGCCGGATCGAAATAGGTGTACTCGACCACGTCGAAGCCGGCGGCACCGAACACGGCGCGGTGGTTCTCCCAGCTCGGGTTGCTGATGGCGATGGTCGAGGTGGACAGCAGCTTCTTCAGCAGGTCCGCGCCCACGCGCAGCGCACCGCTGCCGCCGACGGTCTGCGAGGTGGCGACGCGGCCGGCGGCCAGCAGCGGCGACTCGGCGCCGAACAGCAGTTTCTGCGTGGCCAGGTCGTAGGCGGGCAGGCCGTCGATCGGCAGGTAGCCGCGCGGCCTGGCGTCCTGCGCCAGCTGCTGCTCGATCTGCTGCACCGCGCGCAGCAGCGGGATGCGGCCGTTTTCGTCGTAGTAGATGCCCACGCCCAGGTTGACCTTGGTCGGGCGGGAGTCGGCGTTGTAGGCCTCGGTCAGGCCCAGGATCGGGTCGCCTGGGACCTGTTCCACGTTTGCAAAGAAGGACACGGCGGTACTCGTTCGGTGGCGGAGGTGGGGGCCGGAAGGACCGGAGCCGGCGCGGTCAAACACCTCATCCTAACAAACGCTGCCGCGCTTGGCCGGGTGCGGCCGGGCGGCAGTTGGGCGATGATGGGCCATGTCATCTTCCCTGCCCTCCGCCCTGCTCTGCGGGGCCTGCGCCCTGGCGCTGTCGCCCCTGGTCCACGCCGCTCCCGGCGAGGATCCGGCCACCACCTTGCCAGTGCTCCAGGTCCAGGCCGCCCGCGTCGGCGGCGTGGCCGATTTCGACCTGCCGGCGTCGCTGACCACGACCGGCCTGGGCGACAGCGACCGCCTCGGCATACAGGCGTCCGAGGCGCTGGTCGGGGTGCCCGGCCTGCTCGCGCGCGATCGCCAGAACTATGCGCAGGACACCCAGCTGTCGATCCGCGGCTTCGGCGCGCGCTCGGCGTTCGGCGTACGCGGCGTTCGCCTGCTGCTGGACGGCATCCCGGCGACGATGCCGGACGGCCAGGGCCAGCTATCCAACTTCAACCTGTTCGGCAGCGAGCGCGTCGAGGTGCTGCGCGGGCCGTTCTCGGCGCTGTACGGCAACTCTTCCGGCGGCGTGGTGCAGCTGTGGAGCGCCGACGGCCAGCCGGACGATCCGTGGCGGCTGCGCAGTGCGATCGGCAGCCACGGCACCGCCGCCCTCAGCGCGCAGGCGCTGGGGCAGCAGGGGGACGTCCACTACAACCTGGCGGCCACCCATTTCAGCACCGACGGTTACCGCGACCACAGCCACGCCCAGCGCACCACCTTCAACGCCAAGATCGGCATCGACCTGGCGCCCGGGCGGCGCCTGGACCTGCTGCTCAACGCGCTGGAGGCGCCCGATGCGCAGGATCCGCTGGGCCTGAGCCGCGCTCAGGTCGCCGCCGACCCGCGCCAGGCCACCGCCGCCGCCGGCCAGTTCGACACCCGCAAGTCCACCCGCCAGGTGCAGGCCGGCGCGATCTTCACCCAGCAGGTGGACCAGCAGACCTGGCGGCTGATGGGCTACGCCGGGCGCCGCGACGTCACCCAATACCTCTCGGTCCCGGTGGGCGCGCAGAGCAACCCGCTCAATGCCGGCGGTGTGATCGACCTGGACGGCGACTATGGCGGCCTCGACGCGCGCTGGGCCTGGCAGGGCGAACTGGGCGGCCGCCCGTTCCAGTTCACCGTCGGCACCAATGCCGACCGCCAGCAACAGCACCGCACCGGCTACGAGAACTTCGTCGGCAGCACGCTCGGGGTGAAGGGCCGGCTGCGCCGCGACCAGCAGGACCGGGTGGAGAACGTGGACCAGTTCGCCCAGGCCTGGTGGCAGTTCGCCGAGCGCTGGTCGCTGCTGGCCGGGCTGCGCCACAGCCAGGTGCGTTTCCGCTCGAACGACGCCTACATCGTCGGCCGCAATCCCGACGACAGCGGCCGCACCGACTATGCCGCGACCACGCCGGTGGCCGGGCTGGTGTTCCGCGTCACCGACGACCTGCGGCTCTACGCCTCGGCCGGGCGCGGGTTCGAGACCCCGACCTTCAACGAGCTGGGCTACCGCCGCGACGGCGGCGCCGGCCTGGCGCTGGACCTGGACGCCGCGCGCAGCCAGAACCTGGAACTGGGCGCGAAGTGGCGCAACGCCGCCGGCGCCCGTTGGGACGCGGCGCTGTTCCGCGCCACCACCGAGGACGAGCTGGCGGTGGCCAGCAACACCAACGGCCGCAGCACCTACCGCAACATCGGCCGCACCCGCCGCCAGGGCGCCGAGACCAGCCTGACCCTGCCGCTGGGCGCCAGCGCGCAACTGCAGGTGGCCTACACCTGGCTGCAGGCGACGGTGCGCCAGGCCTACCTGACCTGCGCCAGCAGCGGCTGCGCGACGCCGACGGCGGTGGTGGCCGCCGGCACGCGCCTGCCCGGCGTGCCGCAGCAGCAACTGTTCGCGCGCTGGCAGTGGCAGCCGCGCGCCTGGCAATTCGCGGTGGAGGGCGTGGCCGCCGGCGACACCGTGGTCAACGACCTGGCCAGCGAGGCCGCGCCCGGCTACGCCCTGCTCAACCTGGAAGCGGCGCGGCGCTGGACCACCGCGCACGGCACCCTGCGCACCTTCGCGCGCATCGACAACGCGTTCGATCGCCGCTACATCGGCTCGGTCATCGTCAACGACGGCAACGGGCGTTACTACGAGCCGGGCCCCGACCGCAGCTACACGGTCGGCTTGCAGTGGGACTTGCCGCACTAGCTGTGATCTCTCAGTAGGTTGTTCATCCGGGGCATCTCTGGAAGATGGGGGTTACCAAGCCAACCCAGCCCCAGGAGCCCCGGATGAACCTGCATAAACATGCCCGTTTGAGCCCTCGCGGTCGAGCCCTGCTGGTGGATCGCATCCTTGTTCATGGGCTGCGCGTGGAAGAAGCGGCGCATGCGGCCGGTGTGAGCGTCCGAACGGCCTACAAATGGCTCAAGCGCTTCAAGGAAGAGGGGGCGCAAGGGCTGAGCGACCGCACCTCCCGGCCTCACGACTGCCCCCATGCCACGCCTCGGGGCGTGGTGGATCAGGTCATCGCGCTGCGCCGTTCACGCCACACGTATCGGCAGATCGCCGAGCAGCTGCCTGTGGCGCCGAGCACCATCGCCCGGTTGCTGCGCCGCGCCGGCCTGCACCGGCTGGCCGAGCTGGAACCGGCGCTGCCGGACAATCGCTATGAATACGCCCAACCCGGCCAACTGCTGCATCTGGACATCAAGAAGCTGGCCCGTTTCCGCCAGCCCGGCCACCGCGTGACCGATGATCGGACGGTCACCTCCCGTGGCATTGGCTGGGAGTACGTCCACCTAGCCATCGACGATCACTCGCGCGTGGCCTTCGGCACCATCGAGCCCGATGAGCGCGGTTTCAGTGCCTGCAGGGCCCTGATGCAGGCGGTTCGCTACTACCGCAGCCTGGGCGTGCGCTTGGAGCGCGTGTTGACCGACAACGGCGCCTGCTACAAATCACGCCGCTTTCGACGCCTTGTCCGACGGCTCGGCCTGCGCCATCTGCGAACCCGACCCTACACGCCACGCACCAATGGCAAGGCCGAGCGGCTGGTGCAGACCAGCCTGCGAGAATGGGCTTATGCGCGCTCCTATATCGACTCCACGCAACGCGCCAACGCCTTCTCGGGCTGGCTGCATCATTACAACTGGCATCGACCACACGCCAGCCTCGGCTACAAACCGCCCATCTCCCGAATTCCACTGAACAACGTGGTGGGTTTACACAACTAGCCGCGAACGCCTGCCGGTCTGGCTAGGCTTTCGCTCGCGGCTGCGTGGCGAGGCGGCTGCGCACCTGCTTGGTTCTGGCGACCACTCGGCGATGGCCTGCCGCAGCTGTTCGCCGATGACGGTCGATGCGTTCATCAGCATCTGCACCTGTCGAACGACAGCAAGTGCGAGGCGCAGATGCAGCGCGAGGCGAACGCGATAGCGGCACTGCGGAAGAAGGCGTCTGGCAGCCGCGTATGAATCAGCGGAGGCGATGCCGCGCCTGGCATGAGCGAACGCCAGGTGCCGCGCGTCTACGCGCTGCGCCGCGCCTGCAAGTCGTCTACCAAACGCACTGCACCTGTCTACGCGAACCGGCGGCGGACGCTGGCGGCGTTCTTCGCGGCGGCGCTAGCGTAATGCCACCCCCGCATACCGCCACGCCTCTCCAGGAGACGCACCATGAGCACATCCGACGACAGCCGCGACAACGCCGGCACCAAGAGCAAACCCGCGTTGGCCGAAGGCGTCAGCGCCACGCCGTACCAAGGCACCTTCACGGTGGTCAATTGCACCGGCCAGACGATCAACAACGTCAGCGTCAAGCACACCTGCGGCAACTACATGGATCCGGCCGCTTCGGCGTCGCTGCCGCCGGGCGGCACGATCGCCTCCGTGCCGCTGCGGGCGCAGACCGGCTCCAACGACTACTGGAACCTGTCGTTCCAGATGAGCGACGGCAGCTCGCGTAGCCGCAACAGCAAGCAATGCAACTACGTGCAGAGCGATGCGCCGGGGACCTGCATCATCGCGCTGTACGCCAGCAGCTTCAGTGTGCTGACGCCGGTCAGCTCACCGTGCATGAACAACAGCTACGACTGAGCGATCGCATGCCCGGCCGCTGCTGTCGCGACGTCGGCAGCGGCAGGGCATTGCCCGCGGTGGCGAGCGTGCGCGGCGACATCGCGACCGCCGTCCGCGTCAACTGCGCATGATCGATACCCCGCCGTCGACCAGCATCGCGCTGCCGGTCACGAACGCGGCTTCGTCCGAGGCCAGGAACAGCGCGGCCCGTGCCAGTTCGTCCGGCTGCGCCAGGCGTTTGAGCGCATGCAACTGCGCGACCTGCGCCAGCGCTTCCGGCGTGCCGTTCATCGCCTCCGCCATCGGCGTGTGCGTGCCGCCCGGCAGCAAGGCGTTGACCCGGATCGCCTGCGGTCCGAACTCCGCTGCCAGCGCCTGGGTCAGGCCGATCAGGCCGGCCTTGCTGGCGGCATAGGCGGCGGTGCACGGGAAGCCGACGGTGTGGCCGACGAAGGTCGAGGTGAAGATCAGCGACCCGCCGCCGCGTGCCAGCATCGCCGGAATCTGATGCTTGGCGCCGAAGAATGCGCCGCTGAGATTGGTATCGAGCGCGTCGCGCCAGGCCTGCGCCTGCAGTTGCGTGGTCGGCACCAGCGTGCCCAGGGTGCCGGCGTTGTTGAAGCCGATGTCCAGCCCGCCGAAGCGCGTGTTCGCCAGCGCCACCAACGCCTGCGCATAGGCCTCCTCGCGGACGTCGCCGGCCAGCCACGCGGCCTGGCCGCCGGCGTCCTCGATCTCCGCGGCGAGCGTCTGCAGCAGCGCACCGCGGCGCGCGCCCAGTACTACGCAGGCGCCTTCCCGCGCGAACAGGTGCGCGGCGGCGTGGCCGATGCCGGAACTGGCGCCGGTAATGAGCGCGATCTTGCCGTGCAAGCGTTGCATGTGAAGCTCCATGGTTACGAAGGAGCCTGGAGCATCGCCGGCAGCACCGCGCGCTGCTCGCCGTGTTCGGACGCGGCAGTCGTGGGCGATGTGTTCGGTCAGAAAGAGGTCATGGATGCGAGAGCGGTTTCCAACCGACGAGGGGTCTGTGGGAGGGCTGTCGCGGCGAAAGGGCGCTCCAGCCACGCGCGTTGCTGCGGTTCGGTGGAAACCGCGCTGCGCTGTAGGAGCAGCGTCAGCCGCGACTGACATGACCGATAACGCCGTGTCGCGGCTGCAGCCGCTCCTACGAGACGTGCGACGTCGACGACCGCGCAAGGCGCAGCCGGCGATATGCCGCCTCAGTGCGTCCCCAACTGCAGCCGTCGGTACAGCGTGCTGCGGCTGATGCCGAGCCGGCGTGCGGCCTGCGAGACGTTGCCGTTGCAGGCATCCAGGGCCTGGCGCATGGCGCCGAGCGCGAGACTGTCGAGGTCGGCATCGGGCAACGGCATCGCGGTGCCGCCGTTGCTGCCCTGCTCTCCCGCGCGCACGCCGGGCAGATAGGCCGGCAATGCATCGGCATCGACCAGCGCATCCGCTTCGCTCAACGCCACCAGGGTGCGCAGGCACGCCACCAGCTGGCGCAGATTGCCCGGCCACGCGTAGGCGCTCAGCGTCGCCAGGGCCGCCTCGGTCAGGCGCCTGCCCTGGCCAAGCCGTGTCCACAGCTCGGCGACGAGCGCGCGTCGGTCCGGATGCGCACGCAGTGCCGGAATCTGCACGCAGTGGTGGGCGATGCGGTAGTACAGATCGGGCCGGAAGCGCTGCTCGGCCATCGCCGCGTCCAGGTCGCGGTGGGTGGCGCAGACCAGCGCGAAATCCAGCTTCACCGGCTTGCCGCCGCCCAGCGGCAGCAACTCGCGTTCCTGCAGCACGCGCAGCAGCCGCGGCTGCAAGGCCAGCGGCATGTCGCCGATCTCGTCCAAGAACAGCACGCCGCCGTCGGCCTGGCGCAGCAGGCCCGGGTTGCCGTGCTTGCGCGCGCCGGTGAAGGCGCCATCCTCGTAGCCGAACAGTTCCGCTTCGATCAGCCCTTCCGGCAGCGCCGCGCAGTTGACCGCCACGAACGGGCGCCCGGCGCGGGCGCTGCGCCGATGCAATTCGCGCGCGAACACTTCCTTGCCGGTGCCGGTCTCGCCCTGCACCAGCACCGGCAGTTGCGCATCGAGCACGCGCCGCGCGCGTTCCAGCGCCAGTTCCTGCGCCGCGTCGAACAGCGGCGCGTCGGACGCCGCCGCCGCCGAAGGCCGCGACGACGCGGTCACGGTGATCGGCGCCTGCTGCGGGCGTCGCCGCGGACGGTCGTCGGCCGGGCTGTCGATGCGTCCGTGCAGCGCCCGCCCCTGCAGGTCGAACACGCTGCCCTGCTGGCGCAGCCGCGACAGCGGCTCTTCGAACAGCGCTTCGTAGGGCGCGCGGCCGAGTTCGTGGCGCTCCAGCCCGAACAGCCGCAACCCGGCCTGGTTGGCCGCCACCAGGCGGCCGTTGCGGAACGCCAGCAGCGCTTCGCGCGCCGTGCCGAGCAGCGCCGGGTCGTGGTGCACGCGCAGCAGTTCGCAGCCGGGGATGCCGTCGTCGAAGTAGCGGTGCTCGATGTTGGCCACCGCCATCCGCGCCAGTGCCAGCGCATGCATGTGCTGCACGCTGGCGTCGCCGGAGATGTCGAGCACGCCGGCCAGGGTGCCGTACGGATCGAAGATCGGCACCGCCGCGCAACTGAGGATCTGGTGCGGGGCGAAATAGTGCTCGCCGCCACGCACTTCCACCGAACGGCTTTCGACGATGGCGGTGCCGATGGCGTTGGTGCCGACCTGGGGTTCGCTCCAGCATGCGCCGGGCATCAGCGCCACCCTGCCCGCCTTGTCGAGGAAGCGCGGGCTGCCTTCGGCGTCGAGGATCCAGCCGGCCTCGTCGGTGAGCAGCACGATGCTGCCGGTGGCCGCGGCGTCGCCGGCCAGGCCTTCCAGTTCGGCGCGTGCCAGCCGCCACAGCCGCTCGTGCGCCTCGCGCAGGGCGCGCAGGCGCGAGGCTTCCAGTGGTTCGATCGCGGGCTTCGCGTCCGCGGCCAGGCCCAGGCGCTGGCAGCGCTGCCACGACTGCAGGATGGTGTCGGGCACCTGCCCGACCGGCGCGCCGCCGCGTTCGAAGAAGGCCCGCCGGGCCTGGCCGAGTTGGTGTTGCGAGGGGTGCTGCGCCATGTCCGGCTCCGCTGTCGCAGATTGCGACACCTGGTGATACGGGTGTTCCGATAAACAGCACATCCGCCGACGCAGCGCAATCGACAGACGTGACGCGACGCAGCAAAACCGCAGGGGGTGCGTCGGTGTGTCGCGGTGCGACCGCGTGACGCGGCGCAGCACGCAAAACCTGGCATCGGACTTGCGCACATGCCGCTACCGGACGGCCCCGCCCGTCCTTTCCGACCGCCGAAGGAGAACATCATGAACGCCGTCAGCACCGCCAAGCCGCATGCCACCGATCCACAGTCCATCTTCAAGTCGCGCTACGGCAACTTCATCGGCGGCAAGTGGGTGGAGCCGAAGAGCGGGCAGTACTTCGACAACAGCACGCCGATCACCGGCAAGGTGTTCACTTCGGTGGCGCGCTCCAACGCCGAGGACATCGAGGCGGCGCTGGACGCCGCGCACGCCGCCAAGGACGCCTGGGGCAAGAGCTCCAGCACCGAGCGCAGCAACGTGCTGCTGAAGATCGCCGACCGTATCGAGCAGAACCTGGAACTGCTGGCCTATGCCGAGACCTGGGACAACGGCAAGCCGGTGCGCGAGACGCTCAACGCCGACGTGCCGCTGTGCGTGGACCACTTCCGCTACTTCGCCGGCGCGGTGCGCGCCCAGGAAGGCGGCATCTCCGAGATCGATCACGACACCATCGCCTACCACTTCCACGAACCGCTCGGCGTGGTCGGCCAGATCATCCCGTGGAACTTCCCGCTGTTGATGGCGTGCTGGAAGCTGGCGCCGGCGCTGGCCGCGGGCAACTGCGTGGTGATGAAGCCGGCCGAGCAGACCCCGGCCTCGATCCTGGTGCTGATGGAGGTGATCGGCGATCTGCTGCCGCCGGGCGTGCTCAACGTGGTCAACGGCTTCGGCCTGGAAGCGGGCAAGCCGCTGGCCAGCAACCCGCGCATCGCCAAGATCGCCTTCACCGGCGAGACCACCACCGGCCGGCTGATCATGCAGTACGCCAGCCAAAACCTGATCCCGGTGACGCTGGAGCTGGGCGGCAAGTCGCCCAACATCTTCTTCGCCGACGTGATGGCCGAGGACGACGACTTCCTCGACAAGGCGGTGGAAGGCTTCGTGCTGTTCGCCTTCAATCAGGGCGAGGTGTGCACCTGCCCGTCGCGCGCGCTGATCCAGGAATCGATCTACGAGCGCTTCATGGAGAAGGTGCTCAAGCGGGTGGCGGCGATCAAGCAGGGCAATCCGCTCGATCCCAATACCATGGTCGGCGCGCAGGCCTCCAGCGAGCAGTTGGAGAAGATCCTGTCCTACATCGACATCGGCAAGCAGGAAGGCGCCGAGGTGCTGATCGGCGGCGAACGCAACGCGCTGGATGGCGAGCTGGCCGGCGGCTTCTACGTCAAGCCGACGGTGTTCAAGGGGCATAACAAGATGCGCGTGTTCCAGGAGGAGATCTTCGGCCCGGTGGTGTCGGTGACCACCTTCAAGGACGAGGCGGACGCGCTGGCGATCGCCAACGACACGCTGTATGGCCTGGGTGCCGGCGTGTGGAGCCGCGATGCCGCGCGGCTGTACCGCATGGGCCGCGCGATCCAGGCCGGGCGGGTGTGGACCAACTGCTACCACGCCTATCCGGCGCATGCCGCGTTCGGCGGCTACAAGCAGTCGGGCATCGGCCGCGAGAACCACAAGATGATGCTCGACCACTACCAGCAGACCAAGAACCTGCTGGTCAGCTACTCGCCGAAGGCGTTGGGCTTCTTCTGACCCGCCGGGCAGGGCGGCGGCACGCTGCCGGCGTGCCGTCGTCCGCCTGCGAACTGATCTGGATCAAGGCACTCCGTCGCCGGTCGCGCGATGGTGACAGGACCCGTTTTTCTCAGGAGCGTTGCGATGGACAAGACGATGAAAGCCGCCGTGGTGCGTGAGTTCGGCAAGCCATTGGTGATCGAGGAAGTGACAGTGCCGCGGCCGCAGGCCGGCGACATCCTGGTCAAGATCGAAGCCTGCGGCGTGTGCCATACCGACCTGCATGCGGCCGAGGGCGACTGGCCGGTGAAGCCGAACCCGCCGTTCATCCCCGGCCACGAGGGCGTGGGCCATGTGGTGGCAGTCGGCGCCGGCGTGGACCACGTCAGGGAAGGCGATCGCGTCGGCATTCCGTGGCTGTACTCGGCCTGCGGCCATTGCGAGCATTGCCTGGGAGGCTGGGAAACCCTGTGCGAGGCGCAGCAGAACACCGGCTACTCGGTCAACGGCGGCTTCGCCGAATATGCCCTGGCCAATGCCAACTACGTCGGCCACCTGCCGAAGAACATCGGCTTCGTCGAGGTCGCGCCGATCCTGTGCGCCGGCGTCACCGTGTACAAGGGCCTGAAGGTCACCGACACCAAGCCCGGCAACTGGGTGGTGATCTCCGGCATCGGCGGTCTCGGCCACATGGCCGTGCAGTACGCCAAGGCGATGGGCCTGAACGTGGCCGCGGTCGACGTGGACGACGCCAAGCTGGCGCTGGCCACGCGCCTGGGCGCGACGGTGACGGTGAACGCGCGCACCACCGATCCGGTGGCGTACCTAAAGAAGGAAATCGGTGGCGCGCACGGTGCGCTGGTCACCGCGGTGTCGCCGAAGGCGTTCGAGCAGGCCATCGGCATGGTCCGCCGCGGCGGCACCGTCTCGCTCAACGGGTTGCCGCCGGGCCAGTTCCCGCTGGACATCTTCGGCATGGTGCTCAACGGCGTGACCGTGCGCGGCTCGATCGTCGGCACGCGCCTGGACCTGCAGGAATCGCTGGAATTCGCCGAGCAGGGCAAGGTCGCCGCGACCGTGGCCACCGACACCCTGGACAACGTCAACGACGTGTTCGCGCGCATGCACGCCGGCAAGATCGAAGGCCGCATCGTGCTGGACATGGCCGCCTGATGGACGCGTCCGCGCCCGCTGACGCGCTGCCGCCGCAGGTGCTGGCGACGCTGCCGGCCCTGCAGCTGATCGCCAAGCTGCGGGCGCGGCACGGCGCGCTGCTGTTCCATCAGTCGGGCGGCTGCTGCGATGGTTCCTCGCCGATGTGCTACCCGCAGGACGACTTCATCGTCGGCGACCGCGACGTGCTGCTGGGCGAGATCGGGCAGGCGCCGTTCTACATCAGCCCGTCGCAGTTCGCCTACTGGAAGCACACCCAGCTGATCATCGACGTCGTGCCCGGGCGTGGCGGCATGTTTTCCCTGGAGAACGGCGAGGGCGTGCGCTTCCTGGTGCGCTCGCGGCTGTTCAGCGACAGCGAGTACGCCGCGCTGGAGGCGGCGGGGAAGGTGTAGTGGCGGAAGGCACGCGGTGAAGCGCGTTTCTCTGCACCGTGTTTCCGATCGTGTCGATGGAAGCGCTGCCCTCCGCCCCTCCTTGTGGGAGGGACTTCAGTCCCGACTGCAGTGCAGTCGGACGCGCCGATGATGTCGCTCATCGCGGCTGATGTTGCAGTCGAGATTTTTGAGGTGCCCTGAAGTCACTCCCACACCGATGCTGGTAGGACGCCAGACTTCGATGCGCTACGACGCCTTCGGCGCCTTCGCCGGCACGAACGGCGACACCGGATCGCTGGCGGGGAAGGTCTCTTCCAGGGCTTCGTCCTGGTTGGCGTCGGCATGCCGTCCGTGCGCGGTGTCCGGCGTGGAGTGCGCCGGCGTGTCCTGCGGGGCAGGGCGGTTCTCGCCGGTGCGCGGTTCGTGTTCGACGATGGTCTCGGGGCGGTCGCCGGCGCCGCGGTCTTCGCGGTCCTGCGTCTGGCGCTTGCCGCGCTGTTCGCCGGGAATGGGCGCGGCCTGACGCAACGGATCGGTAGGCGTGGACATGTCCGGTTCCTCCAGGGAATGGCGGAGGTCCAGTTCACCGCCGGCGCGGTGAAGCCATTGCGAATCGCGCATCCTCCACGGATCGGTCACGGGTCGCTAACGGCCGCAGCGCTACTGCTGCGCGTCCCCCCGCCGCCGTTGCCGCCCGGAGCCCTGCCATGCGCCCCAGCGACCGCCCCGACCCGCTGCTGTTCAACGCCCATCTGGATCCCTTGCCGAGCGCTTCGCCGCCGCGCCGCCGTGGTGCGGCACCGCGCCCGCACGACGCACCGGACTACCGCCGCTACAGCCTGGCCGACTACCGCCAGCGCCGCGCCCGCCACCGCACGCCGTGGCGCGACCTGTGCCCGGCCTATGCCTTCGCCCTGCAGACCCATGCCCGCGGCTGGCCGCGCGGAGCGGGTGCCGAGACCGAAGACGAACTGGCCGCGCACTGGGATCTGATGCGTGGCGACTCGCGGCTGGACTGGACCCAGGCGCGGCAGGTGATCGAGGATGCCTGGCAGGCGCTGGATCATCTGCCGGCGCAGGCCGCCGGCGTGGAGCCGCACTGATGCCGCGCCCGATCTGGACCGGCACGCTGTCCTTCGGCCTGCTCAACGTGCCGGTGTCGCTGATGTCCGGCGAACGTCGGATCGACCTGCACTTCCGCATGCTCGATGCGCGCGACAAGCGCCCGATCCGCTTCGAGCGGGTCAACGCCGACACCGGCGAGGAAGTGCCGTGGAAGGACATCGTCAAGGCCTACGAGTACAGCAAGGGCAACTACGTGGTGGTCGAGCAGCAGGACATCGCCTCGGCCGCACCGGAAAGCCACGAGACGGTGGAAGTGGAGGCCTTCGTCGACGCCGCCGAGATCGACCTGCGCTATTTCGAGAAACCCTACGTGCTGGTGCCGGGCAAAAAGGCCGAGAAGGGCTACGTGTTGCTGCGCGAGACCCTGCGCAACACCGGTAAGGTCGGCATCGCGCGGGTGGTGATCCGCACCCGCGAGTATCTGTCGGCGGTGATGCCGCTGCAGGATGCGCTGGTGCTGATCCTGCTGCGCTACCCGCAGGAACTGGTCGACCTGGACGACTACACCCTGCCCAGCGGCAAGGCCGCCGACTACCGGATCAGCGCCAAGGAAACCGAGATGGCGGCGCAACTGATCGACTCGATGTCCGGGCGCTGGGACCCCGACGCCTACCACGACGAATTCCGCGAGCGGCTGCATGCGGTGATCCAGAAGCGGATCAAGGCGCAGGAGGGCACCACCCAGGTCGACGAGGATGCCGAGGCGCCGCAGCGCGAGGACGCCACCACCAACGTGGTCGACTTCATGTCGCTGCTGCAGAAGAGCCTGGAGGCCAAGAAGCGCACGCCGGCCAGACAGGACGAGCGCGTGCCGGTACGCAAGACCGCGGCGAAGAAGAGCGACAAGCCGGCCAAGAGCGCGGCCGGCAAGGCCAAGAAGGCGACGCGCGCCAAACCGGCGGCGGCCAAGAAGGCCAAGCCGGCTGCGCGCAAGGCCCCGGCACGACGCAAGGCCGGCTAGGGCAGGTCGGTCGCGGCGGTGCCAGGGCTGCCGCAACCGCTTTACGCCGAGACCATCCCCTCGCGCATCACCTGTGCCAGCGACTCGCGCGAAATCGCCGCGATCGATTTGGCGCCGGTCAGGGTCATCGCCACCTGCATCTCCTTCTCGATCAGGCTCAGCAGATGCTCCACGCCGGCCTGGCCGGCGGCGGCCAGCGCGTAGACGAAGGCGCGGCCGAGCAGCACGGTGTCGGCGCCCAGCGCCAGCATGCGCACCACGTCCAGGCCGTTGCGCACGCCGGAGTCGGCCAGGATCTTCAGCTCGCCCTTCACCGCATCGGCGATCGCCGGCAACGCCCGCGCGCTGGACAGCACGCCGTCGAGCTGGCGCCCGCCATGGTTGGAAACGACGATGCCGTCGGCGCCGAACCGCACCGCATCGCGCGCATCGTCCGGATCGAGGATGCCCTTGATCACCATCGGCCCGGTCCAGAACTCGCGGATCCACTCCAGGTCCTTCCACGAAATCGACGGATCGAAGTTGGCGCCGAGCCAGCCGATGTAGTCGGCCAGCCCGGTGGGATGGCCGCGGTACGTGGAGATGTTACCCAGGTCGTGCGGGCGCCCACGCAGGCCCACGTCCCAGGCCCAGCGCGGATGGGTGACGGCCTGCAGCATGCGCCGCAGCGGCGCGTTGGGGCCGCTCATGCCCGAATGCGCGTCGCGGTAGCGCGCGCCCGGCACCGGCATGTCCACGGTGAACACCAGGGTGGTGACGCCCGCGGCCTTTGCCCGCTCCAGCGCGTTGCGCATGAAGCCGCGGTCCTTGAGCACGTACAGCTGGAACCACATCGGCCGGTCGATCGCCGGCGCCACTTCCTCGATCGGGCACACCGACACCGTGGACAGGGTGAACGGCACGCCCTTGGCCGCCGCCGCCCTGGCCGCCTGCACCTCGCCGCGGCGCGCGTACATGCCGGTCAGGCCCACCGGCCCCAGCGCCACCGGCAAGGCCAGGCGTTCGCCGAACAGCTCGGTGTGCAGGTCCAGCGCCGACATGTCGCGCAGCACGCGCTGGCGCAGGGCGATGTCGCTCAGGTCGGACACGTTGCGGCGCAGGGTGTGCTCGGCATAGGCGCCGCCGTCGATGTAGTGGAACAGGAACGGCGGCAGCTGGCGCTGCGCGGCGGCACGGTAGTCGGTGGAGGCGGAAATGATCATGGGGGCAGGGCGGTCAGGGAGAGGAGGGGAGGCGCGAGGCACGGGCGCGGCGCGCATCGTCCTCGTCGAGGGTGCGCAGCGCGCTGTGCACGAATTCCAGGTGGGCGTGCGCGGCGGCGCGGGCGCGTTCGGGGTCGCCGGCCAGGATCGCGTCGCGCAGGGCGCGGTGCTGGGCGAGCAGGGCGGAGAAGATGCGCGGCGATTCGAACAGCTGTTGCCGGCTCTGCGAGATGTTGGCCTGCAGCAGGTCGAACAGCCCGCGCATCACCTGCAGCAGCACGCGGTTGTGGGTGGCCTCGGCGATGGCCAGGTGGAAATCGGCGTCGGCGTGCGCCTGCGCCGCCGCATCGGCCTGCGCATGGGTCTGCAGCAGCGCCTCGTAGGCCGCCTCGATGCGCGCGCGGTCGTCGTCGGTGGCGCGCAGCGCCGCATGCCAGGCGGTGGCGCCTTCCAGCGCATGGCGCGCTTCCAGCACGTCGAAGCGGTACTCCGGGTCGGCATGCAGCAACGGCAGGAACGGCTGCAGCGGCGCCACCACCTGGTCCTCCGGGGTCGGTGGCCGTTGCACGTAGGTGCCGCCGCCCACCCGGGCCCGCAGCAGCCCCTGGCTGGCGAGTTGCGCGATGGCCTCGCGCAGCACCGGGCGCGAGACGCCCAGTTCCGCGGCCAGGGTCCGCTCGGCGGGCAGGCGCGCGTCGACCGCCAGGCCGCGTTGCGCGATCAGCGTGCGCAACTGCGCGGCGACCCGGTCGCTGAGCCGGGCAGGGGACTGGCCGGCTGCAGCGGTGGCGGCAGTTTTAAGACTAGTGGTCATACCAATAAACTGGCGGAGCGCGAATGGTGTGGCCATTAGGCGCCTGGTATCGCACCACGTCAATGGTTGCAGCGATGCGCGCCACCAAAATTGGTAATACCAATCAGAGTATACCGTAACGTGCCATCGCCGCAGCCAGTACCACCAGCACCGCCAACAGGCCCAGTTCCACCCCGATCAACCGCTGCAGCGTGCGCACCTGTGCCGTGTCCGGCGCCCACGTCGGCTGCAGCCGCGCCTGCCGGCGCCAGCGCAGCAGGCGCAGCGTCGGCACCAGCGAGAGCAGGCCGATCGTCGCGAAGGCGCCGAGCTTGGCCCAGAACCAGGGGTTGTGCAGGTAGTAGTCCGCGCCTTTGAGCCCGTAGCGCACGCGCAGGGCACCGATCGCCAGGATCAGCAGCGCGGCCAGCCCGTACAGCGCGTCGACGCGGACCAGCCGCGCCAGTTGGCGGTGGTCCAGCGGCGCACGCAGCAGGATCCATTCCGCCACCAGTGCGGCGATCAGCAGCAGCATCGCCAGGTGGTGCAGGGCGGCCAGCAGCAGGTCGACAGTGCCCATCGGCGCGGCCTCACCACACCCACGGCAGCAGCCGCCAGCTGCGCGCGGCGTAGTCGGGATACTCCTCGGGGAAGGCCTGGGTCAGCATCGCTTCCTCGACCCGGATGCGGCGCAGGAACGCCCAGGTCACCGGCAGCACGATCGCCAGCAGCGACAGCACGTTGCCCATGCCCAGCGCCAGCCCGTAGAACGCCAGCAACGCGCCGGTGTACGAGGGATGCCGCAGATAGCGGTACGGCCCGTGGCGGACCAGGCGGTGGCCTTCCTGGATGGTCACGTCGACGGTGAACCAGCGCGCCAGCACCCGGATCGACCACAGCCGCAGCGCCAGCCCGCCGGCCAGCAGCGCGCAGGCCAACCAGCGCAGCGGTTCGCGCAGGTGCGGCGCATAGCGCCACACGCCGAGCAGCGACAGCAGCACGCCCAGCGCCACCGCGCCGTACAGCACGCGCCACAGCAGGCGCAGCGTGCCCTGGTCGCGCGCACCGCCGTCGGCGGCGCGACGGCGGCGGCTGAGCAGCATCTCGTACGCGCCCCAGCCCAGGCCGAGCAGCATGAACAGCAGATCCGGATGGCGCAGGGTCAGGAGCATGACGGTGTTCCTCGTGGCGGCGTGCACCACGCATTGCGTGGCAGGGTGGATGAACCGGGCCCATCCTGCGTGCCGATCGTCCGGCACCCGGCAGGGCATGGACGCAGTGTGGCGCCATCGGGGTGGCGCGGCAGTGGCCGCTGGTCATGCCGTCCGCCTGCCGGAAGTCACTTTCTGCGCCCGCCCCATTGCCGCGGCGTCGGCCCGCGGTCAGCATCCGTCGCATGACTCGATTCCTGCGCGATCTGATCGAACCCAAGCGCCTGGCCGGGTTGCTGACCGTGGCCACCGTGCTGTGGTCGTTCCAGTTCGCGCCGCATGCGCTGGTGGCCTGGCGCTGGACTGCGGCGGCGCTGTTCCTGCTGCCGCTGCTCGGCGCGCACTACCTGCCCGGGCGCTGGCGCGATGTCGCGCTGTGGGTCGAGGCAGCCGCGGCGATGGCCCTGGTCTGGCTGGAGCCGCACGTCGGCACCGCGCCGGTGTTGCTGGTGGTGGTGGTCGCGCAGGTGGCGCTGCAATGGCCGCCGCGGCCGGTGCTGGCGCTGGCGCTGCTGGCCAACCTGGGCACCTTCCTGGCGCTGTCCGCCGCCGGCATCAGGCATCCGCTGCTGACCACGCTGATCTACGCCGGCTTCCATGCTTTCGCCGGCCTCAGCGCGCACTACGCGCGCACCGCCGAGCTGGCGCGCGAGGCGTTGGCGCGGGTCAACGCCGACCTGCTGGCTACCCGCGCGCTGCTCGCCGACAGCACCCGCGATGCCGAGCGCCTGCGCCTGGCGCGCGAACTGCACGACGTGGCCGGACACAAGCTCACCGCCCTGCGCATCCAGTTGCGCCTGCTGCTGGCCGATCCGGCGCTGGCGCAACGCACGGAGGTGGCGACGGTGGAGCGACTGTCCGGCGAACTGCTGGCCGACATCCGCGCGGTGGTGCAGTCGCTGCGCGACGACCGCGGCGTGGACCTGGAGACCGCGCTGTGTGCCCTGGCCGCGCCGTTCCCGCGGCCGCAACTGCAGTTGCAGATCGATCCGGCGCTGCGCATCACCGATCCGCACCTGGCCGAGACCCTGCTGCGGCTGGTGCAGGAAGCGCTGACCAACGCTGCCCGGCACGCCGACGCGGCACATGTGCGGGTGCGCCTGGGCCAGGATCGGCAGCAGCTGTGCCTGGACATCGAGGACGATGGCCACCGCGCCGAGCGCATCCGCGAGGGCAACGGTATCGCCGGCATGCGCGAGCGTCTGGCCGCGCTGCACGGGCGCCTGGAACTGGGCCGCACGCCGCTCGGCGGCATGCAGCTGAGCGCGAGGCTGCCGCTGTGAGCGCGCTGCGGATCGCCCTGGCCGACGACCAGGTGCTGGTGCGCGCCGGCCTGCGCGCGCTGTTGCAGACCCAGGGCATCGTCGTCGCCTGCGAGGCCGACGACGGCCAGGCCTTGCTCGACGTGGTGGCGGCCACGCCGGTGGACGTGGTGCTCAGCGACATCCGCATGCCCGGCATGGATGGCATCCAGGCGCTGCAGCAGTTGCGCGCGCGCGGCGACCGCACGCCGGTGCTGCTGCTCACCACCTTCGACGAATCCGATCTGCTGCTGCGCGCCACCGCCGCCGGCGCGCAGGGCTTCTTGCTCAAGGACGCCGCACCGGAGGACCTGCGCGAGGCGATCGCGCGCGTGGCCGCCGGCGAGACCCTGCTGCAGCCGGTCAGCACCGACCCGGTGCGTGCGCGCTACCGCTACCGCGACGAGGACGCCCCGCGCGACACCTTCAACGAACGCGAAGTGGCGATCCTGCGCCTGCTCGCCGGCGGCTACTCCAACAAGGAGATCGCGCGCAGCCTGTTCCTGGCCGAGGGCACGGTGAAGAACTACGTCTCCACCATCCTCGACAAGCTCGGCACCCGCGACCGCACCCGCGCGGTGCTCAAGGCGATCACCCTGCGCATCATCTGATGCGTGCACCAGCGGTGGCGCTGCGACGTCCACCGGCAGCGCGTCGGGACTGAAGTCCCTCCCACAACGGTGCGACCGTGCCGTGCCGCGGCCTGCCGCAGGAGCGGCTTCAGCCGCGACAACCGATGGCGCGATTGCGGCTCGCCGATCAGCTGTTTCCCTCCAGCCAGCACGACATCCGCCGCCGCGACGCCGCCCCTGTGGGAGCGACTTCAGTCGCGACGCGACCCATCCGAACGCGCGCGCACGCCCGCAGTACGCTCCATACCCCGCCGTGTGCTGCCACCGGGACTTCTGCACACCCGCCGCAGACATTAAGATGCCGCGGGCATTGTGCCGACGAGGAATTCACGTTGATCATCCATCCGAAAGTCCGCGGTTTCATCTGCACCACCACGCATCCGCTCGGCTGCGAGCGCAACGTGCTCGAGCAGATCGCCGCCACGCGCGCGCGCGGCGTGCGCCACGACGGGCCAAAGAACGTGCTGGTGATCGGCGCGTCCAGCGGCTACGGCCTGGCCTCGCGCATCACCGCCGCGTTCGGCTTCGGCGCCGCCACCCTCGGCGTGTTCTTCGAAAAGCCCGGCAGCGAGAAGAAGGCCGGCACCGCCGGCTGGTACAACGCCGCCGCCTTCGACACGCAGGCCAAGGCCGCCGGCCTGTACAGCAAGTCGATCAACGGCGACGCGTTCTCCGACGAGGCGCGCGCCAAGGTCATCGAACTGATCAAGCAGGACATGGGCGGCCAGGTCGACCTGGTGGTGTATTCGCTGGCCTCGCCGGTGCGCAAGCTGCCGGGCACCGGCGAAGTGAAGCGCTCGGCGCTCAAGCCGATCGGCCAGACCTACACCGCCACCGCCATCGACACCAACAAGGACGCGATCATCGAGGCCTCGATCGAGCCGGCCACCGAGCAGGAGATCGAGGACACCGTCACCGTGATGGGCGGCCAGGACTGGGAACTGTGGATCGATGCGCTGGACGCCGCCGGCGTGCTCGCCCCGGGCGCGCGCACTGTCGCCTTCAGCTACATCGGCACCGAGATCACCTGGCCGATCTACTGGCACGGCGCGCTGGGCAAGGCCAAGGTCGACCTCGACCAGACCGCGCAGCGCCTGCACGCGCGCCTGCAGGCTCACGGTGGCGCGGCCAACGTGGCGGTGCTGAAATCGGTGGTGACCCAGGCCAGCGCGGCGATCCCGGTGATGCCGTTGTACATCTCCATGGTCTACAAGATCATGAAGGAAAAGGGCCTGCACGAAGGCACCATCGAACAGGCCGACCGTCTGTTCCGCGAACGCCTGTACCGCGAAGACGGCCAGCCCGCCGCCACCGACGACGAGAACCGCCTGCGTCTGGACGACTGGGAACTGCGCGACGACGTACAGGACGCCTGCAAGGCGCTGTGGCCGCAGGTCACCACCGAGAACCTGTTCCAGCTCACCGACTACGCCGGCTACAAGCACGAGTTCCTCAAGCTGTTCGGCTTCGAGCGCAAGGACGTGGACTACGACGCCGAGGTCGACCCGGACGTCAAGTTCGATTGCGTGGAGCTCTGAGGAGCGGGGATTCGGGAGTGGGGATTCGGGCGTCGTGTTGATCCCGGATCCCGGACAGAGCATGCGGCCGGCAGCGATGTCGGCCGTTTTCTTTTGCGGTGACGGCGAGGCAGCGGTGGCGGCACGTCGACCGAATCGCGTCGGGACTGAAGTCCCTCCCACAAAGACCTCATCCATCCCCGCGGCATCTGCTGTAGGAGGGGCTTCAGCCGCGAAAACCGAAGCCGCGGTGCTGGAATTGCCAGCACACCCCCACGACTAAAACCCCGCCACACCGCAACGCCAATCCGCACGCAAACCCCGCAGCGCCAGCGCTTTTACGATTCCCCACTCCCCATTCCCCACTCCCGGCTTCACCGCCTCACATCGAACCGCGTCGCCCCCACGCACGCCTGCACCTCGGCCTCGCTCAGCGCCAGCACGTCGCCCGGCAGCGTGTGCTTGAGGCAGCCGGCGGCCAGGCCGAAGCGGATCGTGGCGGTGTCGTCCCAGCCACGGCTCAGCCCGTGCAGCACGCCGGCGGCGAAGGCGTCGCCGCCGCCGATGCGGTCGACGATGCCGCTCAGCTCCTCGGCTGGCGCCTGCGCGACGCTGCCGTCGCGGCGCAGCAGCATCGCGCCCAGGCTGTGCCGGTCCACGCTGTGCGCCACGCGCTGGGTGCAGGCCATCGCCTGCAACTGCGGGAATGCGGCGAAGGCGTCGCGCGCGCCCGCTTCCACCCGCGCCTGCACGCTGTCCTGCGGGTAGCGCTGACCCAGCACCACCTCCAGGTCGCGGTAGTCGGCGAACAGCACGTCCGCCTGCGCCAGCAGCTGGCGCAGGATGCCCGGCGCATCGCCGTTCCAGGCCTCCCATAGCTTGGGGCGGTAGTTGCTGTCGAACGACACCCGCACCCCGGCCGCGCGTGCCGCCTGCGCGGCGGCCAGCGCCGCGGCCGCGCCGCGTTCGCCCAGCGCCGGGGTCACCCCGGACAGGTGCAGCCACTGCGCGCCCCGCAGCAGCGCCGGCCAGTCGTGCCGGTCGCCCGCATCCAGCGCGAAGGCAGAGCCGGCGCGATCGTAGGTGACCTCGCTGGGGCGGTGCCCGGCGCCGGTGCTGAGGAAGTACAGGCCCATGCGCCCGGGTACGAAGCGCACCCCGCTGGTGTCCACGCCATGCCGGCGCAGTTCGCCGGCCGCGGCCTGGCCCAGCGGGTTGTCCGGCAGCACGCTGACCACCGAGACGGCGTGGCCGAAATGCGCCAGCGCCACGCCCACGTTGGCCTCGGCACCGCCCACCTGCACCGCCAGCCGCGGCGTCTGCAGCAGCCGTTCGTGGCCTGGCGCGCCCAGGCGCAGCAACAGTTCGCCGAAGCAGACGATGCGGGAAACGGTCATGGCAAGCGGGTCCGGCAGCCGAAGGGACGCCAAGCATGCCGCGAAATGCAAACGCCGACCAGAAAAAGTGACTAGCGGTGTCATTTTTGTGCGGCAGCAGGCGCTTCGGCACTGGCCGACGTTGCGATCCTGCGCTATCTCATTGACTGCAAAGACCCTTGGGTCGCCGGGCACTCTGTTGCGCTGCAAGATGCCGGGATGTTTCGCAACTGTTAACGTTGGTTTTGACCAGCGGTGTCATTCGCGACAACGCCCGCAGTTCCACGCCGTCATGTAACCCTTGGGAGGGGAGGACATGCAATCACGTACCGAACGCCGGAAGACACCGGTTACCTTGCTCGCGCTGTCGATCGGCCTGGCCCTGCAGGCCGGTGCCCTGCAGGCACAGGAAGCGCCGGCGGCCGCGCCGCCCGCCGCGGCCTCGGCCGATGCCACCACCGAGCTCGACACCGTCGTCGTCACCGGTTACCGCGCCAGCGTGGAGAAGGCGCTGGACATCAAGCGCGCCGAAAAGGGCATGGTCGACGCCATCGTCGCCGAGGATGTGGGCAAGTTCCCGGACACCAACCTGGCCGAATCGCTGCAGCGCATCCCCGGCGTGGTCATCACCCGCGACGCCGGCGAAGGCCGCAACATCTCCGTGCGCGGCCTCGGCCCGGACTTCACCCGCGTGCGCATCAATGGCATGGAAGCGCTGACCACGGTCGGCGCCAGCGACCAGAGCGGCGGCACCAACCGCGGCCGCGGCTTCGACTTCAACGTGTTCGCCTCGGACCTGTTCACCCAGATGGTGGTGCGCAAGACCGCCTCGGCCGACGTCGAGGAAGGCTCGCTGGGCGCCACGGTCGACCTGCGCACCGCGCGGCCGTTCGACTACGACGGCTTCACCTTCGCCGCCAACGGCCAGGCCACCTACAACGGCATGTCGCAGAAGGCCGATCCGCGCATCGCCGCGCTGGTCGCCAACACCTGGGCCGACGGCACCTTCGGCGCGCTGATGTCGGTGGCCTACTCCGAGCGCCAGGTGCTCGAGGAAGGCAGCGGCACCACGCGCTGGGCCAACGGCCCGAGCAACAACGGCTACAGCCCCACCTCGCCGTTCGCCGCAGCCAACAGCGCCAATGTGTTCAGCCCGCGCATCCCGCGCTACACGCAGATGGAGCACGAGCAGAACCGCCTGGGCGTGACCGGCTCGCTGCAGTGGAAGCCCAACGACAGCACCGAGTTCTCGCTGGACGGCCTGTACTCGAAGATCGATGCCAAGCGCGACGAGCACTACATCGAGGCGATCAGCTTCAGCCGCGGCCGTTCGCAGAACGGCAAGCCGGACATGATCGTGCGCGACGGCTACGTCGACCCGGCCTCCGGTGCGCTGCTGTACGGTCGCTTCGACAACACCGACATCCGCTCGGAGAACCGCCACGACGAGTGGAACACGGTCTTCAAGCAGCTCACCCTCAACGGCGAGCACCGTTTCAGCGACACCTTCAAGATCACCGGCGAGATCGGCACCTCCAGTTCCAAGCACCGGAACCCGATCCAGACCACGGTGATCATGGACAAGAACAACGTCGCCGGTTACAGCTACGACTACCGCAACAGCTACACCTCGCCGGTGTTCAACTACGGCATCGACCCGACCGCCGCCAACGGCTGGACCCTGGCCGAAGTGCGCATGCGTCCGCAGTCGGCCAACAACAGCTTCGACACCGGCTCACTGAACTTCGAGTGGAACCTGGGCACCAACTTCACCCTCAAGGGCGGCGTGCTGGCCAAGAACTACGGCTTCGATACCAAGGAGTTCCGCCGCGCGTCCGAGACCAGCGTGCCGACCTTCGCCACCGGCAACCGCATCGTGCCGGTCAACCTGGTGACGCTGGCCGGGCTCAAGGGCATCGAGGGCACGCCGTCGAACTGGGCGGTGCCCGACCTCAACGGCATCGCCGATGCGCTGGGCATCTACAGCGGCACCGGCACCTGGACGCTGACCGAGCGCGCGGTCAACACCCGCAGCGTGGAAGAGAAGGACCGCGGCGCCTGGTTGATGGGCGACTTCGCCTTCGACATCGGCGCGATCCCGTTCTCCGGCAACATCGGCGTGCGCTACGTGAAGACCAACCAGTCGTCCACCGGCTACGCCCTGGTCGGCTCGAACCTGATCAACACCACGGTCGAGCGCGATTACCACGACACCCTGCCGTCGCTGAACCTGGTCGCCGAGATCACCCCGGACTTCCTGATCCGCTTCGGCGCCGCCAAGGTGATGACGCGGCCGGGCCTGGGCAGCCTGACCCCGGGCGTGACCGTCGCCGTCGCCGGCGGCGCACGCACGGTCAGCGGCGGCAATCCGAACCTGGATCCGATCCGTGCCAAGACCGCCGACCTCGGCTTCGAGTGGTACCTGCAGGAAGGCGCGATGCTCGGCCTGGCGCTGTTCTACAAGGACATCGACAGCTTCGTGCAGACCGCGCGCACCATCGCCCCGTACTCCAGCAGCGGCCTGCCGGTCAGCCTGCTCGACGGCACCGGCGCGGCGGCCACCGACGACTTCGTCTTCAGCGTGCCGCTCAACACCCCGGGCGGCAAGCTGAAGGGCGCGGAGTTCAACTACATCCAGCCCTTCAGCTTCCTGCCGGGCAAGTGGGCCAACTTCGGCACCCAGCTGAACTACACCTACGTGCAGTCCAAGATCCAGTACGTCACCGGCACCGGCGCGCTGTCGTTCAACACCGACCTCACCGGCCTGTCCAAGAACTCGTACAACGCCACGCTGTTCTACGAAGGCGAGCGCTTCAGCGGCCGCGTGTCGCTGACCCACCGCGACGGCTACCTGACCCAGGTGCCGGCCACGGAAACCGGCTTCGACATGCACGGCATGCGCGGCACCAATGTCGTGGACGCCAAGCTGACCTACAAGATCGACGAGAAGATCGACATCAGCCTGGAAGGGTCGAACCTGACCAACGTGCCGTACTACGAGTGGGTGCAGACCAGCGCCACCGGCGCGCAGCTGCCGCTGACCTACAGCGAGACCGGCCGGCAGTACGCGATCGGGGTGCGTTACAAGTTCTGAAGACTGCGTTCGCCGATGCCGCGCTGCGGTATCGGCAACGCCCCGCTGCCCGCATACTCGCGGGCCGGGGAGGGAGATCGACGCGCGCCGCCACGGTGCGCGCCGATCGCAAAGGAGCGAGATGAAACAGGCAATGTGCGGCAGCGCGGTGGGCGCCGGCGGTGGTGTGTCGGCGATCGGTCCTGGGGTGTGGCGTCGCCTGAAGGCCAAGGCGGTGCACCTGCTTGCGTCCACCGGCTCTCCGCGATTGCCACAGGATGTGCCGGCATCGCGCGTCGCGGCTGAAGCCGCTCCCACAGTGCAGTACCGCACATGTGGGAGCGGCTTCAGCCGCGACGCGCTGTTCCTACCCACTTCGGCAAAGCAAGGCTCTACTGCATACGCCGCCAAATCGCAGAGCCCAGGTCGCATCTCACACCGCCTCGCCCTGCTCTGTGCCCTCGCGTTGCCAGCGATCGCCGCAGCCGCCACTCCCGAACTGCTGTTCCGCGTCTCCGCCGACAAAGGCCTGGACGCCGACGTCGCCCATGGCGACCCCCAACCCAACTTCCGCGACAAGATCGCCCTGGTACCGACCGGCGTCTCCGGGCAGGCCATCGAATGGGCCGACGACGGTGTGCTGTCCTGGAACGCTCCCGGCAACCTCTACACCCAGCGCGGCACGCTGTCGTTCTTCTGGCGCTCGCGCTACCCGGTGGGCGAAGCGCCGTTCGTGATCTTCCGCGTCGGCTACGCCGACCACACCAGCTGGGACATGGCCTGGCTGCGCATCGACTGGAACGGCCACGGCTTCGATGCCTTCGTGACCGACGCCAACCTGGCCCGCACCCGCGTCTCCTTCAAGCTGGACAAGTTCCCCGCACCCAGCGCCTGGACCCACCTGGCCTTCGCCTGGGACGAGACCCGCGGCGTGCGCCTGTACGTGGACGGCAAGGAAGCCGCACGCGTGGACTGCACGCAGGCCTGCGCCGACGGCGGCTCGCTCGACTTCGACGCCGCGCTCGACCAGCTCGGCCTGGCCGCACGCGTACTCGCGCCGCACCAGGTGCAGAGCCGCTACAACTTCCTGCGCGGCAGCGACTTCGACGAGATCCGCGTCTACGACCGCATGCTCGACGCCGCCGGCGTCGCTGCCCTCGCCAAGCAACAGGAACCGCGCAGCGCCGAGGCCGTGCCCGACAACGCCGCGCGCAACGCCTGGCTGCACCGCTTCGGCTGGGACCACGGCCGCGCACCACCGGTGCTGGATGCTCCTTCCACGCGCATCCGCAAGGTCGAGTTCGCCGACGCCAAGGACCTCAAGGAATGGATGTGGAAGGCGACCGACGGCATCGCCGAGACCACCTGGCCCGGCGTGTACAACCGCTCGCGCCTGCCCGGCCGCAACGACTACTTCCAATTGCCCGACTGGAACGTCTACGTCGAAGGCGGTAAGGCGCTGGACCTGGCCCTGCCCGACGAACCGTTCAACCGCATCGAACTGCGCGGCGCCGCCTACGGCCAGGCCACCTATGCCGCCGCTGGCGCCACGCCTGCGCCGCTGTTCTCGCGCGCCCAGGGCACGGTGCGCAGCGTCGACCAATTCGAGCGCCGCCGCGGCGGCCACCTGCGTTTCACCAACGTCGCCCAGGAAACCCCGATCCAGGAGATCTGGGCCTACGACGTGGGCGCCGGCGCCGAGCCGGCCAACCCCAGCGCCACGCTGCGCTACACCGTGCGCAGCGACATCGCCCCGGACTACGCCAACCTCGCCGCGCTGCGCGCCTACATCGCCGGGCGCTACCCGCCGGACGAGCGCAGCACCGTGGTCGCGCTGCCGACCAAGGCGCCGTCGCGCAAGCGCGCCGACGACAAGACCGCGGTGCCGCCGCTGCCCATCGTCCACGTGCTCATCCCGTCCAACCTCGGCGACGCCCCGGCCGCGCAGCCGCTGATGCGCAGCTGGTCCTACGGCTGGGAGAACATGCACGACGGCCTGGACGGCATCGCCATCGACCTGCCGGCGCTGCAACTGCCGGCCACGCACAATGGCCTGATCCCGCTCAACATCCGCGTCAAGGATCCGATCTGGCCCGGCCGCGACATGCTCGACGTGTCGGTCTCGGTCGCGCCCGGGCAGGCGCGCACGCTGTGGCTGGACCTGCGCGACCGCATCCTGACCGACGACAGCCTGATGCTCAGCATCGCCTCGGCCGCGCCCGGCTTCGACGCGCGCGCGCTGGACGGCGCGCAGATCCGCCTGCTGTTCAAGCCGCGCGAGCAGGCCAAGGTCGAGCACATCGCCGACCGCTTCAACCAGGTCAAGGACAACTGGGGCTTCCTGGTCGAGGAGCACACCAGCTCCAAGCGCCAGCGCCTGTACGCGCGCCTGGATGCCGACATCCACGACCTGCTGCGGGTGGACCCGGACAACGCGCTGGGCCGCCAGTACTGGGCGGACATCAGCTACGGCAACCAGGGTCCGCTGCCGGTGCAGTTGCCGCAGCCGCCCAAGGGCGTGCCGGGCTGGGCGTTCTGGCAGCTGGAAGACCTCAAGGCCACGCGCCGCTACATCAACTGGTGGATCGACGAACGCCAGGTGGATTACGGCGATTTCGGCGGCGGCATCTCCGACGATTCCGACCTCACCCAGCAATGGCCCGGCGTCGCCCTGATGGGCGTGGATCCGGACAAGCTCACCGCCTCGCTCACCGCCCTGTCCGACGCCAATTACCGCAACGGCATGTTCACCGACGGCCTCTCCACCATCGAGACCGACGAACTGCATTCCTACGAGGACGGCATCAACATCAACAGCGAGATGCTCTACCTCAACTGGGGCGACCCGCTGACGGTGGAGCGGCTGATGCGCACGGTGAAGGCGTTCGACCGCATCATCCAGGTCAACCCGCGGGGCCACCTGCTGTTCGCCAGCAACTGGTTCGGCGGGCGCAAGGTCTACCGCGAACCGAACTGGCAGTGGCAAAAACCCTACTCGTTCCCGATCCTGCACCCGGCGCTGCTGCTGGGCGGCTACAACGCCGACCCCAACAGCCGCCGCATCGTCACCGGCCTGGCCGACGGCTACCTGGCCCATGCCTACACCGACGCCAAGGGCCAGTGGGCGCTGCCCAACGAGATCAACTGGGCCACCGGCAAGACCCGCGGCGGCAGCCTGTTCGACGGCAGCGGCGGCCCCGACACCCTGCACACCTTCTGGGCGGCGTACCGCTGGACCGGCGATGCGCGCTACCTCCAGCCCATCGACTACCGCGTCGCCAAGGCCGGCCCCGGCGGCCTGTCCCTGCTCAACGAGAACTTCCTCGACGTGCTCGGCAAGCGCGACAGCTGGGGCGCCAGCCTGGCCAAGGCGGCAGCCGACGCCGAGGCCGACGACGCCCCGGACTTCGCCCACCACGTCGCCTGGGAGCAGACTGGCGACCCGCGTTGGCTGGAAACCCTGTACCGCGCCGAGACCCGCGACAAACTGCAGACCTTCTACATGAACACCGAAGGCCACTGGTGGAGCGACCGCGTCGAATCGCCCACAGTGAACCTGCAGCGCGCCCGCCTCGGCGGCGTCGCCCTCAAGCGCAACCAGACCTACCCCGGCCACACCGTCAGCTGGCGCTTCGCCGATCCCGAAGGCGCGGTGCAGGTGGCGCTGCTGCTGCCGAAGCCGCGGCAGGACCGCTTCACCGTCATCGGCTACAACACCAGCGGCAAGACGCAGCGGGCGCAGATGACCGGGTGGAATGTCGCGGCCGGGCAGTGGCGGATGCGGGCGGGCGTGGATCGCGATGGCGATGGGAAGATCGATGGCAAGGCCGCCACCCGTGAGTTCGCGTTCGAGAAGAGCGGGGCGGTGGACGTGGAGTTCCCGGCCGGGCAGACGGTGGTGATGGAGTTCGAGCTGGTCGCGCCGGCCGCGGTGCCGGTCGAGCTACGGCCGGATCTGGGGATCGGGCGTGGGGATGTGCGGGTGACGGCCGATGCCATCGAAGTCACCGTGCATAGCCTGGGGCATGTGGATGCGCCGGCTGGGTTCGTGGTGCTGGAGGATGCGCGGGGTCGGGAATTGGCGCGGGCGGGATTTCCGACGTTGGCGGCGCCGCGGGATCTGGAGCCTAAGACGGCTCTGGTGCGGTTGGTGGTGCCGGGTGGAAAGAGCGCCAAGGGAGGGCGGGTGCGTGTCGTCACCGAGGGCGACGTGTCGGAACTGACCCAACGGAACAATCTAGTGGATGTGCCCTGAATTAATCAGAGCGCCCTTCGACGACACAACCTTGCCTAGCAAAGCGTCTTCGCCTGGGATGTTGCGGGTCGGCGGACGAATTTGTCTCCCCAAAAAGTGTGACGCCGTGCTACAACAGGATCGTCTGTGGGGGAGAACGGACTTCCATAGGACCTGATCGGACGGTTGCGCCTGGGGATACGCGGCGCAGAGCGTCCATGTGTAATGAGAACGCTAGGACGCCACATTTTCTCAGGGGAAATCGATGTTTACCAAAGTCTCGATCATCGCGGCGCTGGCTGGGTTCGCCATGTGCTTGGCTGCCGCATCTGCGGACGCACGTGTGCGCGCATCTGGTTCACACCACACGACGAGTCACGGCGGTCACTACACGTCGGGCCACGGCTCTTCGCATAAGGGTGGTAGCTACCGTAGTCCAAGCACCAAAAATCAATACCGTCGGCACAAGACCTAGTTTCTAAGCTAAGAGATTAACGGAAAAGAGATCAGTTGAGTAGAGTCATTGAAGCTAAAAGTATTTTCTCCGTGTCCGTCACCCTGAAATTCACCCTGATCCGTTGGTATCCCTAGGGCGGCTACTGCTCCAACAACGAGTCGTAGCCAGTCAAATAGTTGGCGGGAGCGCTGGCCGCCGCTGCGATTTAGACTCGGTCCCCCTGGGAGTTGTGTAGTGGACATACTCAAGGTGATATGCATCGCCTGCTCCAGGGAACAATGGAATTAAAACTGGTGGCCAGCGCCAACGTGCGCTGGCGCGTTCAATCGCGACTAGAGAGTTCAAGGACGGTAAGATGTTTCGAGCATTTAGCTTAGACATCCGCGAGGGAAATCCCTTCGCAAGCTGGCATCAAAATGGAAAGGCATTCATCGAGGGAAGGTGGCCGAAATCAGAGCGAGCGTTCGATAGCTATGTCGAGGAGGCCGTGATTGATGGTGATGGAATCAGGGAACATTGGTTCTCGAAGCTCAACGCCGATGTCTTCATATCCCACTCCCACAATGATGAGGCGATGGCGGTTGGTCTAGCTGGTTACCTAGCAAATCTCGGACTACGCCCTTTCGTTGATTCATTGGTGTGGCATGACTCTGTCACTTTGCTTGAGTCCATCGATCAGCGCTTCTGCCGGTCCGATGATGATCCGAAGACGTTCGACTACAACAAGCGCAACTACTCGACGAGCCACGTTCACATGATGCTCGCCTCGGCGTTGGCCGAGTCTATCGATCAGTGCGAGTGCGTTCTGTTCCTGAACACCCCACGATCCATCCAAGTAAGAGACTCCAAGGAGCCAAACAAAGCAGTCACTGCTTCGCCATGGATCTACCACGAGCTAATCACCACGCAGCTGATTGCCCGTAGAAGGCACGGTGATCGCGTCACTAAGGGCTTTGGTATCGAAGACGCCCGAGTGCTTGCCGAGGCAGTTCAGCCGACGCCCGTACGAGTGGAGTACCGAGCGCCAATGGATCACCTCGCGGAGCTCACGTTCCAGAGCCTGGAGAACCTTCGTCTTAAGTCGCTCCAGCGCTTTGAAGCGCTGGACGAACTCTATCGGGAGCACCCGGCACCCGGGCCCAAGAAGGGCTAGTTGGCGCTGCCGCCCCTGGTGAAGGGGCAAGGACATCCCTTCACCCAGATTCTGTCCGCTCATCTGCCTAGGATTCTAATGAACAAGGAACAGAAGAAGCTGGTTGAAGCATTATCCACGGAGCTAGAGGCCGGGAATCTTGCAGTCTTCGCCGGGGCCGGATTCTCTCGGCCGGCAGGCTTCGTAGACTGGAAAGAACTACTACGCCCCATTGCAGCTGAGATCGACCTGGACGTGGATCGAGAGATCGATCTGGTTGCTCTTGCGCAGTATCACTCCAATTCAAACGCAGCCAACCGCAACAGATTGAATCAAGTTCTCGTCAATGAGTTCGCGCGCGAAGGAAAGCCTACTGAGAATCATCAAATTCTCGCCAGGCTTCCAATTTCGACGTACTGGACTACGAACTATGATCGTCTCATTGAACAATCATTGAAGGATGTAGGAAAGATACCTGACACGAAATATCGTGTTTCGCAACTACCGATCACTGTCCCTAAGCGAGACGCAGTGGTCTACAAGATGCACGGTGATGTTGAGCACCCTGACGAAGCGATCCTGACCAGGGACGACTACGAGCGATACCACCTGAAGATGGCGCCATTCATTGATGCCCTTAAGGGTGACCTAGTTAGCAAGACGTTTTTGTTCCTGGGCTTCTCCTTCACCGATCCAAACCTTGACTACATTCTGAGTCGGGTTCGAATCGCCTACGAGCGAAACCAACGCCAAAGCTACTGCATTCAGCGGGCTGTAGCTCGAGATGAGGGTGAGCACGAGGCGGACTACGAGTACAGGAAGCGAAAGCAACATCTATTCGAGCAAGAGCTTCTTCGGTTCGGCATCAAGACCACTTACGTCAGCGATTTCGTCGAGATCACCGAGATCTTGAGTGCCATTGAGACTAAGCATCGACGTCGGTCAATCTTCATCTCTGGTGCAGCACACGATTATGCGCCGTTCACTGAGAAGGACGGTGTGCGCTTTGTTTTCGATTTGGCGAAAAGCATAAGCAAGCAGGAGTACCGAGTCCTCTCCGGATTCGGTCTCGGCATAGGCAGTGCCGTCATCTCAGGTGTTGTTGAGGCGACGGCGATGGGTGGCAGGGCCTTGGACGAAGACCGATTGCTGGTGCGCCCCTTCCCACAGTCTCGCGCTGGCGACGTTCCGCTGTCTGAACTCTGGAGGATCTACCGGCAGGACACGCTAAAGAGATCCGGTATTGCAATATTTGTGTTCGGCAACAAACGTGTGGATGACGATGTACTCTCCGATGGAATGCGCGCTGAATATGATATCGCTCGCGAGAACAAGGTTTTCGTCATACCCGTAGGCATTACGGGAGGGATGGCGCGGGAGCTATGGGCCGAGACGATTAATCTGATCGATTCGGGTGAGATCTTTGTTTCTGCAGAGGCAAGGGAGCTGCTCATCGCGTTGGGTGAGCCTTCAAGTAGTCTCGAAGACGCAAGGGAAAACATTCTTAAACTGATTAAACTGACCTAGGGGACAAAGATGGCAAGGAAGGTTTTCTTTAGCTTCAAGTACGATGACGTTCAGCGTGCGATGAACGTGCGAAATAGCAATGTGATCACAGGGGCCTTGAAGTCTGGATTCATCGATAAAGCCGACTTCGAAGCAGTAGAGCGCAGCGGGGATGGCGCGATCAAGACGTGGATTGACGGTCAGCTAGTTGGAACAACAGTAACCGTGGTGTTGGTCGGGGCCAACACGAACAAAAGCCGTTGGGTTCGGTACGAGATTGAACAGAGCATCGAGCGGAAGAACGGAATAATCACCATTGATGTAAGCAAGATCGCGGATCTTCGCGGCAACACAACCAATTGGTGTGGAATGACAATCCCAGGCTATACGAATTATCGCTGGAACCGGGACGAGGGCAGAACCAATCTAGGTGCATGGGTTGAGAGGGCTGCTAAGGACGCAGGGCGATGACCTTGAACTGCACTCCGCGTGGATGGGAGTAGCCGGGGGAAACAGGGGTCAGAGTGCTATTTTCTTGACAACAACAGGGGTCGGAGTGCTCTTTCTTGTTCGATACCTTTGAAAGTCGGCTCTGACCGCAATTCTACCTCTGGGGAGTCCTCTCGCCTTGCGCCATCGAATAGCCATCAGCTTCGTCTTCCGGCTTCGTTGCCCTACCTCGCTGATTGTCTTCGGCCGGGGTCACACATCCATCGGCCACCACCTCTGGCAAGCACCAAACCGGGATCTGTGGCATGCTCGGCTCTCGGCGGCAATGCTCCGGAGCACGGACCATGCTTCATTACCGCTAACCGTTCGTTCAAGCCTATGCCGCTCCGCGAGGCGGCTTAACTCAGGCGTTAGGCGATCTAATGATCGAAGCAGATCAAGCCAAAGCTTTAGTCCTTCGTTGCTGCGAAGCTTCTCGCGAAGGAAAAGATCGCTTTGTTATTCAATTCTGCGCGCTTTCTGAGTGTGGTGACTACTGGATCATTCGTGCAAACAGCGAAGATTTTGTCCTGCGAGGTATTCAAGGGCGATGCTATGTTGGCGTAAATGCTCATCTTGTCAGTACTGCATCGGGCGAGATTGAAATCGTCGGTAGTGGTCAGAGTGTTGATGAGTACCTTCAAGATAAATGTGATGCTGCAAGGGCTGGTACCAATCACTACGTGCTAGGTCCGGACTTCGACAAAAGCGACAAGGCGGGCGTGATTCGCCTGCGACAAAAACTGGAGTGCTCGCTCCAGAGAGCAATGCAACTCGTATCCCCCGAGTTCAATTGTTGGCTCACAGGTGAGAAGCGCTTGCTTAGCGACGCCAAGGCGATCTTGCATAAAGAAGGAGTTACTACGAGTATTCGACTACTTGAGAACCCGGGATGTGCAGTGAGAATAGACAACTCGGTTTGGTACTGGACTGCACTGAAGTCGGCTTTGAATCGAGTGGATACGAAATGACAAGCGAAGTGGAGCGGGCAGAGTGCACGCGTGGCACTGGGCCATGCTTCGCATCCACGGAGAAGCTTACTGGCTTGCCAATCCTCAGCTTGAGTCTCCGCCGCAGGAATACCTTGATGCATCATCGTCGCTGGAGCCGAACAGTGGCCCCCAACAGTTCACTCAAGCCGACGCCGAAGTCGCTGCGTGGGTCCGCTTAGTTCAAGCGCTAGGTGCCACATCAGATGCTTAGCCAGATTTGGGAATCATGGCAGTTCAACCTCGGGCTCGGCTTGGCTAGCCTCGGCGCTGGGCTGCTGGTAGTGTCGCCGTGCCTGCTCGTCCCGTCTTGGCGTCGCAAGCTTCTTCGGTCGAACTTAGATATGGAGGGCGTCGGTCTCATTGCGCTGACGGTAGTGCTTGTTGCCGTCGGCTTTTACAACTACGTCAGCGCCGGCAATGGGACGTGACAATCCATTCAAGCCGAGCTGGCTCCGCTGGCCTGCTTAACTCGAGCGAACGCCGTATGAAGAGGGTCCTCGCAAATCTAGTCATAGCGATCGGCGCACTGGTCGCTGTGACTGGGCTGCTCGGTACGCCGCTACTACTGCATCAGCTTCCAATCTCCTTGATGTTGCCAAACCATGGGCAGTCTCCCCATCTGTACCTTCGGGCGGTTCCTATGGAGTTACCCTGGCCAGGCTATTTGCCTTACCTGTTCCTCCTTGTAGGGGGCGCCATGCTTATCACTGGCGTACTTTTGCGCCGGAAGCTCCGTGGCACTGCGCCCTAACAATTCATTCAAGACGAGGCCACTTCCGAGTTGGCTAAATTCACGGGTTAGAACAACCCACTGCCACATGCCCCTCTCTCGAAGGTTGGATTCTAAGAATTCGCAGCGCTGACGCGATGACTTTCGAGGACGCATATTTTGGAACTCGTCCGACCGGACACATCCAGCGACAGCACCTTGGGCAATTCCTCATGATCGCGGCCTGTGGCATGCTCGGCTTTTGGCGGCAGTACTGGGGGTCACGGTCCATGCTTCACGACCTCCTTGTCACCAACGCCTAACGATGATGCAACCCGAAGCCGCCGCGCGGTGCGGTTCAATTCAGTTGGCAGGCCCCGAGAACATGTCTATGCAGCCGGCGAAGATTTCCATACTTGCTCTGCTGGTTCTTGAAGCAAGTCTGGTCATTTCAACGGTGGCGTCCCTCCTGTTACGCGGTGTCCCTGTGGTGCCTGTTGCGTTCGCCGTGCTTGGGGTTGGCTCGTTCCTGGCGCTTCTGATCTCGGTTCCGGCAGCGTGGTACTCCGTGGCCACGGATCGCTCAGCTCGCTCGGCGCCTTACCTGTCGGCCGTCGCCGTCGGTAGTCTCCTGATTACCTGTTTCATCGTGCTGCCGTTTCTGGGCGGCGGCGTGTAGCAGTGCGCACACCAAGCCCGGAGGCTTGGGCCTTGACGACCGATCTTTGTGACACCCAGAGACCAGCGACGCCAGCAAGATCCAAGACAGAGATCTATGGCATGCTCGCGCCCATGCGGCAGTGCTGGGGAAGCGCAGTCGATGCTTCATCACCTCCTGGCACCACCGTTCAACTATTCATTCAATCGGCCCGGCTTAGTGCTAAACAGGGGTCAGAGTGCGATTTTATTGTATGCATGGCAATTTAAAGTTAGCTCTGCCCCCAGTTCTGTTTGGCGTCATATGGTGCCGGACCGCGTAGCATAGACCGCTGCGTCGCTGCCTTCGAGTGCGTCAGCCGCGGGCTCGACATGCTCATCGTGAATAAACCCTGGCCATGGCCCGAACCAAGAACGACAAGTACCCTGTCTCCGGACCCAAGCCATCGGCATCTGGCCGGCCACTGGGCATGGCCGATCTCGAGTGGCTCGGCCAGGCGGCCTGCGACGAGTTCTTCAAGCTGCACGACAACGAAGTGTTCAGGGGCATCGGCGCCGGGGCGGTGCTCTTGCCGCCGCACAGCGTACCGGCCAGCCGATCGCCCAGCAGCGGAGGCGCGGTCATCGAGGCGTTTCCGCATGGGCTAGTGTACGGAAGCATGATGACTTTGCTTGTGGGGTTTCTTGGCTTTGGCGCCGTCGCTATAGGTTTGCCATTGACCATGATGCTTGCAAGCGCACTTGGTGATGCCAATGCCTTCACTCCTGCCTTGGTCGGCACTTCAGTCCTATCGGTGTTCGTCTACTTCATGCTCCGCTTCGACCTCATCGGCTACCGCTACGCACCCACCCTGTTCGACCGCAACGCCGGCAAGGTCCATGTCTTCAAGGACAACACGCGTCTCTTCAGCGGGTGGCCGCTCTGGGGCGGGGGCGGCCAGCACGAGATCCTCAGCTATGACTGGGCCTGCGTGCGCGCCCAGGTCGTCCGCTTCAAGACCTTCACCGGCACCGTCGCACAGGACAACGCGGCTCTGCAGATGATCGTGCTGGCTGCGCCCGGCGACACCCGCGTGGTCGGCCAGTTCGGCCTGGGCCTGACCAGTAGCGCCATCGCGGTGCAGCCCCTGCTCGATACCTGGGAGCACATCCGCCGCTTCATGGAGCACGAAGGGCCGCTGTTCGTGGAAGGCGACGGACCCAATGAGGCCTTGTTCGAGATGCGCTTGGCGCGCTGCATCTTCCTCGGCCAGCCCTTCATCGGCCCGGGCAGTGCGGAGCATTGGAAGCACTCCGACCTGGGCGCCATCCTCTGGCAGGTCATCGCCCTCCCGCTCTTTCCGCTGACCCTGCTCTACGGCCTGATCCGCTGGGCCAGTTTCCACATCAAGAGCAAGCCCATATGGCCGCCTGAAGTGCTGGCCAGCGTGGGCGGCGCCCCCTTGCATGGCAGCGCGCTGGACGCTTAGAAACAGGGGTCAGAGTGCATTTTTCTTGTATGCAAGGCCATTTAAAGTTAGCTCTGACGCCAGTTCTGGAGTAGACATGCTGGGTACAACAATCCACACGAGACGAATGCGTGTCGTGGTTCCGCCTACTTCATGCATTAGTCTAGTGATGGACGCGCGGTGCGGCGTCCACTTTGGACAAATCCTCATGATCGCGATCTGTGGCATGCTCGGCTACTGGCAGCAGTACTGGGGAGCGCGGTCCATGCTTCACCCCTTCCTTGGCACCAACGCCTAACGATGATGCAACCCGAAGCCGCCGCGCGGTGCGGTTCAATTCAGGTGGCAGGCCCCGAGAACATGTCCATGCAGCCGGCGAAGATTTCCGTACTTGCTCTGCTGGTTCTTGAAGCAAGTCTGGTCACTTCTGCGGTGGCAGGCCTTCTGCTGCGCGATGTACCGGTGGCGCCTGTTGCTTTCGCCGTGCTTGGCGTTGGCTCGTTCCTGGCGCTTCTGATCTCTGTTCCGGCAGCGTGGTACTCCGTGGCCACGGATCGCTCAGCTCGCTCGGCGCCTTACCTGTCGGTCGTCGCCGTCGGTAGTCTCCTGATTACCTGTTTCATCGTGCTGCCGTTTCTGGGCGGCGGCGTGTAGCAGTGGGCACACCAAGCCCGGAGGCTTGAGGCCTGACGACCGGTCTTGGTGACACCCAGAGACCAGCGACGCCAGCAAGATCCAAGACAGAGATCTATGGCATGCTCGCGCCCATGCGGCAGTGCTGGTGAAGCGCAGTCGATGCTTCACCACCTCTGGCACCACCGTCCAACTATTCATTCAACCGGCCCTGCTTCGCGGTGTCGCCCAATCCAGGTGTCAGGACGCATGACCAAGCAGTTCCGACTCTCGCAAGATCAGATCGAGCCAATGGCCGAAGGCTACGGCGGCTGTATTGCCACCGACAGGATCACCGTCGACGGTGATTCCGTGCGCTTCATGTACCGCGAAGCGCCGGACAACGACATCGATAGCGGTTGGCGCTTCATGTCAGGCTCCGAAGACGATGCGTACATGGACAACCCAGCCAACCATGCCGTCTATGACGTCAACACGATCGCCAACTACGACCCGAGCATTATTCCGTTTCTGGACGCCCCGGAAGGCAGCGCATTTGAAAAGCTCCCGGAGTCGGAGCAGTTCATCGCGGTGACAAACTGGACGCCGGAGGATGAGCCCTGACAGTTGATTCAAACCGCCTCCAGATCGTGGCGCGGTTTAACTGTGGTGCTAGTGACAATCGGCAATCCTCCGCGAATTCGGATCTATGCAGACTTCAACGGTCTGGTGCGTGGCGTCATCAGTCCAGAACGTACCGCTGTGGTTCTCGACACATTCGGTAGATCAAACGCTGGGGTTGTGCTGTCGCCTGGCCTTCCGCTTATAGCCTACGATGAGTCGGATGAGTCCGAGGATCTTGAGGGGCATGGAACGGCGCAGTACGACCCGAAGCGCCGTTGGTGGGTAGTTGAGTTCGATGAGTTGGGGGTTCGGGATGTCCCGCGTATGGGCCAAGTCTCAGAGGCGGTGTTTCACTGCGTTCGTTGCCGTCTTCCGGTGGCTGGCATTACCTGCAATACGCTTGGCGACCCTGGGCTCTGTTGCAAAAACTGTGGCACAAGTGCGATGGCGGCAATTAATCCGCCGGCATGATGCCACCTAAGTATTCGCTCGAGCGGACGTCCCAATCGCTTCGCGCTTGGCCCGCTGCTTGGTTCAAGCCTTGACTGCCCATGAAAACTTTCTTTGCTCCCGTATTGCTCACGTTCCTAGCATTGCCACTGACGCTAAGCGCGTCTGGTCCTGAGCTATTCAGCATTTCCTTCAAATCTGGTCAGCCTTCTGTTGACAATGATCTGACCACATCTGTCGACTCTGCAGAGTGGCTTAGGCGCGTCGTGGAGCACGATTCGCAGATCATGTTGCGTGTCGATGAGGTTCGGTATCAGGTTGTTGGCAGAGCCGACCCAAGCGAATGTGCGGATGCGCAATGCAGCGCCCTGGCACTCAAGCGGGCGCAGCTGTTTCAGGATGCCTTGGTGAGCGCCGGAGTTCCGCTCTCACTGTTCTGTCCACCCGTCGCGCTTGGGCCACCTTGGCCCGCCACATATCGACCCACGCCGGAGCAACTGCTATTGGCGCGACAGGCTGGTGTTGAGCCCGTCTTCGACGGCTGTGAGCAAAAGTAGAAGCAAGAGTGCGCCGCCAGGTGCGATACCCCTGAAAGATCGGCTTTTTCCCAGTTTCATTCTTGGTTCCATCTTCGAACCGCCCTCCGCTTCGCCTCCCAGCTTATTGCCCAGCCGCGCTCCTTGCCTTCTATTCCAGCGAAGTAGCAGCCAGCAATCGAGCAAGCACCAAGGCCACACGTTGTGGCATGCTCGGCTCTCGGCGGCAGTGTTGGGGAACACGGCCCCTACCGACTAGTCATTCATTCAAGCTGACGCCACCTCGCGGCGCGGCTTAACTCGTATGTTGGCGCGCCATGAGAATTGCAGACCAATCGATCATTTCCTTCCGAATCTTTGGAGATGACCTCGTGCCATCAGAGATCACGGACCTGCTGGGCTGTGAGCCAACCAGGGCGTTTGCCAAGGGTGATATCCGTGTAGGGGCCAAGACCGGCAACCGCTACGCAGAGAAGATCGGACGATGGAGCTTGGCGGCTGAAGACAGTTACCCCGAGGACATTCCGGCCCAAATCTCCAAGATACTGGGCAAGCTGACAGAAGATCCGGCCGTTTGGGCCTCGCTTCGGTCACGCTTCGCAATGGACTTTTTCTGCGGCGTGTTCATGGGCTCCTCCAACGATGGACTGGAGTTCTGCCCGGAGGTGCTCGGAGGTGCTCGGAGCACTTTCGCGCCGCGGCATCTCGCTCAGCCTGGATATCTATGACGCGTCTGATGATTGAAGTGCATGGGACGCATGCCTACGGTGTGCGGCCTGACAATGCGCTCAACCCAGACGCACCACGGAAACGGGATCGGAGCGCACTTGTCTTGGAAATGCCCACTGATCCCTGTTCTATTGAACGCAAAGCCAGTAAACACGAGCCCCGCCTGGATGAAGCGCGGAAGACGCACACGTGACGACGACAGCTGACGACCTCAAAGCTCAACTCGCCCGCCCGGGTGTCATCCTGGAGATCGGGGGACTCCGGCCGCCCGACGATCCCCTGGCGAGTTGGTTCGGCCGCGTGAACGTCTGCGCGCCGGGCGAGGCATGGCCGGAGACGGCGGGACGGCCGATGCATGCGCTCTGTCAGATCAACGTCAGCGAACTGCCGCTGCGGCCGGCCCGCCTCGCGGATATCGCACTGATTGCGGTGTTCATCGGTCCCGATACGCTTCCGGTCGATACGCCCAACGGGGAAGGGTGGTGTCTGCGAGCCTAAAAGCGGCTCGATGGACTGGTCCCGCTGGCGCCACGTCACACCGATTCGCCCATCAGCGCATTTCCGATGCGGCCGCATGTCTTTCATGACGACTACCCGTGCTGGGAGGATGCGCCGATGGATCTGCCGGCAGACATCGAAGCGCGCTACCACGATCTCTTCCGGAACCTGGACGGCTTCAAGCTGGGAGGATGGCCGACGCTGATCCAGGCCGAGATCTTCTGGGCGCCGTTCAAGCGCCATCCCGCGTCGCCGGAGTTCGTCTTCCAGATCGACTCCACGGACAAGGGGCACTGGATGTGGGGCGACGGCGGCGTCGGCTACTTCGGCCGCGGAACAGCACCAAGAAAAGAAGACGAGTGGGCGCTTGCGTGGCAATGCTACTAGCGGCGTCCGGTGGAGAAGGCTGCGAGACCAGGTGCGCAGTTGATCGAGTGATGCATCAAGCGAAGTCCTAGCCAGACTGCGCGCTATTGTGCGCAGTGCGCCGACAGGTCTACTCTGATCCAGCTGTCTGGTCGATCACATTAGGGGGTGTGATATGAAGTGTGGACTGCTGTCGTTGATCCTGCTGGCGGGCCTTGTGGCATGTCACTCCGCGCCGTCGCCGCGGCCGGCCGTCGCACATGGGGATGGCGCATCGCCGGACCGTCCCGTCGATCTTTCTGCGGCGCATAGCGAAGGCGCGGGCATCGCCGCGCAACGCACATGGCTCGATCAGCACTACCCCGGCGCGCGCATCAAATCGCAGTCGCTGTTGTTCGAGCCGTCGGCCATGGACCTCATCACGATCGTGCTGCCCTCCGGCGAGGAGCGCGAGGTCTATTTCGACATTTCGTCCTACTTTGGGAAGTGGTGAGCGGTGCGATGCATGTCGTGCAGGCACTTGTGATCGGATTCCTGGCGCTGGTTGCGTGTGCCGGAGCGGCCTTCGTCGTGGTGGTCGTCTTCCCATCCCGCCTGGCGTTGTGGCTGTTCCTGTTTACGTCGACCATGACCCTCCTCTGTCTAATTTGCGTCGACTGGTTCCTGCGGGATGGATTGGGACCGGACGCGATCACATCGCAGGGAATGGAGGCGGCCTTACGTGTCGCCGACAGTGCCTGGCTTCCGGCGTTGTGCTGGGTGCTCCTCAACGGTTCGGCCCATCTGGTCTATCGATGGAGGCGCAGGAAACGTGGAGAACGCACCGTACTCGGCGACATGCGCTCGGGGTGAAGCGTGGCGACTAGCTCGCCGTACCAAAGGTGCTGAGTCGCGAAGCCGATCGCTTCACGCAGCGATTCAATCAGGGAATGACAGATGCAAATAATCCGCTTTACCGCGCTGAAGATCTTGACGCTCTTCGCCGCCGTACTGCTGGCAGGTCCGGCACAGTCGATGTCGCTTGACTGGCGGCCGGTCTACTTCAAACAAGGACATCCGCTTGTAGGGGAGAGCCTTGAGGACTCGATGGATAACGCGAGTGGACTTCAACTCGAGAATCTACAGGTGAATGTCTCAATCATGAAGGAGTATCCGAACGTCGCTTATGACTTGATGGGGAGGGCGAACGCAACTGAGTGCAGCCCTGCATCGTGCATGATGTTGTCGGCACGTCGCGCCGAACTGGTCTATGACTATCTGCTGGAGCAGGGCATTCCCGCCTGTCAGATCAAGACCATCGTCGCCGCCGGCACCAGCAGTCCGATTGCGCGACCGCAGGATGATGCGCCCCCTGACAGGGCAGCGCACCTGTTGGTCACACTCGGCAAGACATGCTGATGCAATGAGACATCTCTGACGGGATCAACTGGACCATTGACGCATCTAGTTCGCCCGTCTTGAATCATGGTCGGCGAGGCGAGCCAACTCCTACTCCATCGCGGACCGATCTAGGCACCCCCACAGCATGCATCGACGTATCCAGGCCCTGGGAGCCGCGACCATCGTGGCGTGTGTCGCCGGCTTCATGCTCGTCGGCTATTCGCCGATGCCGTGTGCCTGCGAGACGCCATGGCAGCTGGTGTATGCCGCGTCCGGCTTGCCGTCTGACCGTCCCTATCGGACCTATGACGCGGAGCAGCTGCAACGTGGCCTCGACCGCCATCTTGCAGGATCGACTGTGACAGGTTCGAGCGACTACTTCTTCGACGCCTGCCAGGAAACGGCACCCCGGCGGCGGCGATGCATCATCGCCACCGAAGAGTCGCTGCTGCGAAAGTCGGGCTACGTGATCGAGATGGAAACGGACGCGAAGGGAAGGCTCGAACGCACCCACGTAACGACCTACTCGGCGTGGCGCTAGCCGCAAGTCTCGCAACGTACCCGGCAGGCAGCGCCGAACTCGTCACGGACGAAAAGTCGGGTTAGGCGCTCAAGCGCGTGCTTGAAAATCTGCCGGGCGTCGAGGACGACATCAAGCAGCAGATCCTGTCCGGCCTTGATGAGCACGGCGGAGTGCTCACCGAGCCAACTGCCGCCAAGGATTTCGTGCCCACACTGCGTCTCTACCGGGGCCAGCTGGTCGCCGTTGGTCACGATGATCACCTGCAGGAAATGCGTCGCCAGGACGAGATCGGCGCTGGTCCTGCCGCAGTCCCCCAACTGGAGAAGTCTAATGTGTCGGCCTCACTGATCAGGGGGTAGATGAACGTGCGGGACGTCTACCTCAGTCAACCCAACGACGCGCACCGACACTCCGCCGTAGACACCCCGCCGTTCCAGTGATTGGTAGCCATTGACCGCAATCACTGGCTCGGCGAGGATCGCGCCACGCCGCGCTTCTGCGGAACCAGGAACAAACGGGCCGCAGATGGACGGTACAGCGATTCGGTTAGGAATTGTGGCCCTTGTCTTTGTCACATGTGCTTCGGTGAACTATTCCGCTCTCCGGATGGCCGGTGGCCTGCCTGGGAGGATGAAGACACTTGGCGTGATGTTTGGCGCTGTCGGCATCCTCTTGATGGTTCTGGTGGTGCTATGCGTCTTCATCTCCCTGCTTCAATACTTCATCGGCGGCGGCACCTATGTGGTCGTAAGGCTGCTTGATCCACTCCTCTTGGGCGTAGGGTTCTTCACCACCGGCTCTCTCATTACCCTAGTGCTTGGCACGCGAGGCAGGCATGACAAAAAACCTCGCTGACTCAATCGGACCTACTGCGCTCAGTGGAGCGACGCAATGCAAGCGGACATCGCTTTGAACTCCACCAACGTTGTTGCCCGCAACTTCGCCCAATACGCTGCATACGACGACTGCTCGTTCGTCGGTCGTCTCCATGAAGAGATGCGCTGGGACGGGGACGAGTACTGGCTTCTGGAGAAGGCACTGTACGACCTGGCGACCGATGGCGAGCTTGAGCGCGAGACGGCATGGCCTCTGTTCCGCATCTTCAGCTTCGTGCTGATGCTCCTTGGTTGCCACTTCAATCCGATCGACTTCTTTGCGATCAAGGGCGCCTCCGACGAAGATGTTCACGATCTGCGCGACCGATTCCAGTTGGTGTTTGAAGGCTTCTATGCTGGCAGCATGCCGGCACACCACAGGCTTGACCCGTCTAACCCGTTGTTGACGTCGACTCATCACTTAGCACATCAGGCGCACTTATGGATCTGTCCCAATTGGAATTTCACGACGCGGTGCTATTGGGCGTTTCCCTCGACACGGTCGAGCGCGCTGCCGAGATACGACTCGCCTACTATCCATCGAGCCAATCGCGCGAGCGGGTATTGGGCATCCTTTGCTTTCGCGGAGTGGCGCGCCTCAATCAGATCACGGACCTGGACGCGTTGCAGCAGCACGCCGGACCCGGCAACATCAGTCAGTTCGTCACTGGCGAGCAGCCCGGCGTCAGTCATCTCTACCTGGTTCGCGGCTTGATCGAAATCGTGGCCAACGCAGTCGCTTTCCGTGCCGTGCCTGATAGCTGGCAACAGCCGCTACGCTCTCTTGATGTCACTTGAACTCGAGGCCTGCCGGCCAGGATCGTTTCCATGAATATATGGTTTCTGCTACTAGCGTTGGCACCCACCGTCGCTCCCGCACAGCCTGCGGGTCGCTATGTGGCGGTAACAGAGACGGAGTACGAACTGGAGCTGATCCTTGAAAGCTCCGGAACTGCGCGCATCAAGCGCCACGTGTGGGAAGCCGATCACTCGGCGGCTGACGTTCGCTCCAGTCTGAAGGGGCACTGGATCTACCGAAACGACGCGGTCGAGGTGACGTTTGCCTCGGGAAAGGCCGCTTCCTTCCTACTCGTCTCTTGCCCGCCATACGCCGAATTCGGCAGGAATGGCTGTTCGCCTGGGCTCAAGCTCATCAAGACCAGCCTTCCAACACATTGGGGCCTGCAACGGTTCGGTTTGTGGCGTGCGGATCTTCTCCGGGCAGGCAGCTAGCCAACGAGGCAATATGACCGGGCCTGATCGACGTTTGGGCTCGGGTTCCACAAGACGCTTGCCAAGGTCGAGGCACCTACACGAGGCCATGACGTGCGCCGACCGGCGCATGTGGATCGCACGGTTCCTGGCCGGGCTGGCATCGTTGCCGATCCGGAAGCAACTTTCAGGATGGCGGCGGCGAGTCAAGGACGGATTGACTGTGGTCCTCCACTCGGCAAGGATCGCGGCACGCTTTGCCCAGGTGATCGGACACCGGTTTGAAACCCATGAGTAAGTACACCTTCGAAATAGAGCATTTTCTGTCCGACTGCGAAGTCGCTGCACTTGAGGCAGAGTGTGCGCCCTCGCTGCGGATGCTCAACCTGCGGTACACGCCAGACGTGGATCTTTCGCAAGGCCACCTGCCGGACGCCGAGTATCTCGATGTGGTTCGCACGTCATGGCTGCTGGATGAAGCGACCGACCGTCCCGAACACACGATGTTGGTCGAGGGGCTTGGTTTCGCCTTTGGCAAGTTGTTGCAGCAACGCACCACCCTGCGTTGGTGCATGGTCCGCGACAGCTACGGGACTTTCTTCTCGATGGGTCGGCTGGACGCGAACCCTGCCAAGATTTCTGTTCCTGTCTTCAGTTACGTCGAGAAGCGGGAAACGCTGATGAACGGAGAGGTCTTCAGCGACTTCTTCAAGCAAGTCTCACCCGATGTGCTCGGCGCTTGAGCAGACATGGACATGGTCTTTGTAGCTGGAGTACGCCCCGACATTGGGCCAATGCTGGCTAACAAGGCGACGCACTCAAACATGGATATCCGCTCATGACCACCCACCCAAAAGGCCTTTCTCCCGTCGGCTGGTATGTCGGTAGCTACGTGATTCGCTTCGTCGAGCTCGATGTTCTCGGTAACGACGATCCGCAAGAGGAATTTCTCGTATGGGAGAACACGATCATCGTCAGCGCGCCCGATTTTGACGAGGCCTACAGGAAGGTTGTTGCCGTGGCCGAGACGACAACCGAGCCCTACAAGGGCGGTCCCGACGGGGTGCCTGTCCAGTGGGTCTTCGAAGGTGTCACGCAACTCCTGCCGATCTACGAGTCGCTCGAAGATGGGTCGGAAATCATGTACGAGGAACACGCGTCCATGCGGCTCGATGTGCTGAGACAGAGGGTGATGTCACTGGATGCTTTGAAGGATCAACTGAATGCATGACGGCGACCTCGAACTGCCACCGAGGCCATCAGCGAGGGTGAATTGCCATGGACCGAAGCAATATCAGGTTCTATTCCGAAAGAGAGCAACAGGACTTTTGTCTCCATTTGTGGTACGAGCTCACCATTGCGGGACGCGCCATCTGGAGCGACGCTCAGCTCGACCAATCGAGCAAGCTGGAGGCGCTGAAGTGGCTGAATGAGATCCAGCATCACGTCCACAACGCTTACCGGCGTAGTGGTGAGGGAACGCTCTCCCCGCTATGTGAGCGCATCATCGCATTCTGCAAAGAGGCACGCTGCCTTGCGTTTCATGTGCGCGTCGCGCTTGATCGCGCGGTTGCCAAGGTGGCATCCGGTCATATCATTCCTTCGGTCGACTAGCGATCCGACAATCCACGGTCACATGGCGATGATCGCGGCTGATCCCATGACGTATTGGATTGGCCTTGTGATAAGTGTGATCTCGATGGTACGCAAGGCGGGCATCATGTGGTCACGCTTGGCTCAAGAACATGCCATATCCGTCCCATACCCAGGCGCTTCTTGCTTGTCGACCACGAGCCTTCAGGAGCCCCGTATGCGATTCATCCTCGTTACTGCCCTGTTCCTGTCCACTTCCTCGGCCGTGGCCAGTAGCACGATGTGTGAGTTCTATGCGCCACCCGGCGCGCCAGTGCCGGATCTGGAATTTCTCGGCTACGACAAGATTGGTGGGATCCTCATTCAAGACAAGAATGGGCCACGCAGTCTTCCGCAAGGTTCCTACAAAGTCGTTGCGTTGGATCACAGCGCTAGCAGGATCGACCTGACCTACGCCAATCCAGGCGATCACTCGCTTCCACCGAGCTTCAGGCTAAGGGGAGCAGGGCCGGACATGACCTTGACGGTGCGTGGCAAGACGTACAAGGGCAAACTAAGTTGCGGGGCGTGGTTAGCTATCTGCGACCCCCTGGTCGTCAACCAGCGCTGTGCCGCTGAGCTGAAGGCTGGGACTGGGGCCTCTACGGAACCAGGAACCTGTTGGCGGCCTGTGTGCACTGGGCGGTTGTTTGGAGAAGCCGTAGTGAAGAGTATGGATTGGAGTCACGTGGTTCCTCCCTATAGACTGGAATTTATCCAACCCAACGACAATTCACGCGGATCGACTCAAAAGAGGCAACTTGCAACATGAAAAGGGTCTCTCTACTCGCCGTGTTGGCGCTCAGCGTGTTGCCACCCGCCGTCGACGCCAAAGACCTCTTCGCCAAAGATCGCTGCAAGGCCGCGTACGAGTATCACTTCCTCAATAGGGCCGTGGCGTTCGAGGATTGGACAGGGGTAGAAATTTTGCTTGAAGGAGGCGCAGACCCAAACGGCCGTGGCTATGCGCAGATCACGGAGTGCGTTCGCCTTCCAGGCGAGTTCAGCTCCCCACTCGCACTGGCAGTGAGGAATGGCAACGCCGACCTCGTTCGCTTGCTACTGAAATATGGGGCAGATCCTAATCTTCCGGAAGGAGAGTCGGTGACCCCAACGGGAATTGCACGCGGCATGGCTTCTCCGGCCATCCTGCAACTGCTGCTTGAGCATGGCGGAAGATAGGCGCAGTGCCTTGTTCGTGCGAGATCGCATCAATCTGCCGCTAACGGACGCATGACCACATTCCAATTCCAACCACGCTGGAAGGAAGAACTCGTCTGCACCGGCCCGGGCGGCGAATTCGTTCTGGATTTCCCGATGGGCGTGCCGACGGTCTACGTGCCCACCGAGCATGCCTGGGCGCAGAGTGCACCTGCATGGGCGCGCGACCTGTGGCCGGTGTTCAAGGCCGAGCTGGAAGCCTGGTGCGACGAGCGCGACTTGCAGTTCTTCCTGGATGGATCGGCCAAGTGCTACGGAGCCACTGCCAAGGTCTAGGTGAACACGCTGACAGCAGGTGGATGCGCCTGGCTTGGTATCCTGGCGCGCCATCGCTGCAAGGCCCCCAATGAGCCAGAGTAAAGAGCGCGCTGACACGACGAACGCCCCGCTGTACCACTTGATCGCGCCGGAATCGCACGAGATGCTCGGCCCGTGGGCGGACGCGTTCCCGGCATACACCGTCGTGGTTGGCTACTCGAGTCTCGGCCACTTCTTTCTGCATGATCCGGCCAGCCACGAGTACGCGGTGCTGCATCCGTTCAAGGCTGCCGGCAAGTCGTATGGCGCGCATGCCTCCACCGCGGCGTTCGAGGCGGCTATCTTGCGCGATCCGGGCTTCGAGGCGTATGTGTTGCGCGGCGACCATGTACGGGCTATCGCGGCGCGTCTTGGCCCGTTGAAGCCCGGGCAGATCTACATTCCGCAGCCGTATCCGACGCTGGGCGGCACGGAAGCGCCCGAGACGTACGACAAGGGGGATGTATGGGTCTTTGCGGACCTGGTCGCGCAAAGCGTGGGGTTGTGACGCAAACTGGAATGAAGCCGCGGGAGGCGATCTTCCAAGCGACAACCCAGGCAGCACTGGATCGCCGCCTGGATCAAACGCAACGCCAGCACCGCAGAGGCCGCGCCTCAGCGCTTCGCCGCCTTGCGCCGGTACACACCATTGAAGCTGACGTTGGCGCCACCGCACTCCAGGTTGTCCGAGGCCACCAGCAGATCGCCGACCAGCTGCAGGCGGACCTTGCAGTCGTCCTGGCTGAGTTCCAGCCGATTGCCTTCCGGAAAGCCGCGCGCAGTCACGGCGCCAAGGTGCGGCCCACCAGGCGCTTGATCTGGGGTCGGGTTGGCGCTGGGCCAGTAGGCATCGCCGTTGGCGGTGATGGTGCCGTCGCCGTTGGCGATCAGTTGCAGTTCGTTGTCGCCGTCGTGCCACTGGCCGACCCAGGCCTGCGGCTTCGGTGCGGTCGTCGCCGGCAGTGGCTGCACGCTGGACGCCGCCACCCAGCCGGCGCTGCCGCCGACCTTGTTGGGGTAGAACGCGCAGACGAAGCCGCCCTGGCGCTGCGCCAGGATCACGGTGTCGTCCTTGACCACATAGGCGCGCTGCCGGCACGCGGCCTCGCCCTTGGCCGGGCAACCGTCGTCGTCGTTGAGCAGGTACAGGCGCGGCACAGCGACCTTGGCGAGCGAGAACCCGGCCGTGCTCATGGGGAAGCCGCCGTTGCGGCACATCGCGGTGTCCTCGTCCGGCGCCGCGTAGGCCAGTGCGGGAACCGCCAACAAGGCGAGCAGCCAAGTCTTGTGCATCACAGTCGCTCCAGAGGTGGGGCAATAGTGTGGTGCATGCCGGGTGAACCGGTGGCGAGCGAATTGGCAGGTGAGGACATCGACGCCGAGGAACACCTCGACCTGTAAGTTGGCTGCCATCAAGCACGCCGCGGGGATACCCTTGCCGCGGTCCAGATTTCAGAGGGTGGTGGAATGGCAGTGAAGTAACGGGCGGGCGATGTCTTCGCGATCCCGTCGGATGCGGGAACGTACGCGCTCTGCCAAGTGCTGTGGGCGCCACAGGGCGACTATCGCAAGGTGATCGGCTTCTGTGTGCTGGAACAGCAGGCATCGGAACCGACGCTTGGCGCGTCGCCGAGCCGGCCGCTGCCGGTGCGCGATGGCGACAAGGACATCCGATTGCTGTTCACCGGCACCCAGAAACTCAGGAGCGGCGAATGGCAGATCGTCGGCCACGCGCCGCTGCCCCAAGACGCCAGGGAGTTGCTGACCTTCCACATCGCCGGCGCCCTGCACGAAGGCGACAGCTTCGTGCGGATGCTGTCGGTGGATGAGTACGCGCGCTATCCGTCGATGTCGGTGCTCGGATTCGAGCTGGTGCAGCGGCTGCTGAGCGACAGCCGGTGATCGGGGGCGCCGGCCGTTGACGGCCAGTGCCCGCTCGGCGAGCATCGCATGCAGCCTCGGCGCAGGGGCGTGGCCAACGCCGCACATCATTTCTGTCTGGATCAGGTGACACCATGCCCGCAAGCCTGTTGACTGAGGTCGTCCTGCGCCCGCTGGTCGAGATCGTCCTCTACGGTCTGTGCTATGTCGTCGGCATGCTCGTGGTACCCATGTTCTCGTTCGGTTACTACAGTGTCGAACCGTGGAGCAGCAAACGGCGCAGCAAATCCGGCAAGCGCAGCGCGTATCTGGCCCCACGCGTGGTCTCGGCCGACACGGCGGCCTTCTGGGGTGGGTTTGCCCTGGTAGGCTTTGGGCTGTTGGGCTATGCGCTGTGGAGCGCGGCGGGCGCTTAACCTCGAAGCGGCTGCACCGCGCTACGCTCCCTGGCCTTGGACTGCAAAGGATTGCACCGATGCCATATTCCGGCACCTGCTTCATCACGCGACACACGCTGTCGGCGCTGCGCGATCAGATTCACCAAAGGCCCGAACTGGTGATGGCGCTCGAAGGCTTGATCGAGGTGGAAGAGGAGCACTTTCCTGATCCACCGATCTACGCTGCGCTGTCGCATCTGGCGCAATGCACGGCATGCCAGGCCTGGAGCGCGCTCTGGCTGGAGGCGCAGTTTCCCGAGAGCGGGGCGTGGCGCGAGCGCGTCGCTCGCTACTGCTGCTTCAGCATGTTCGAGGCAGTGACCAAGCCGGACAGGGTGGTGCGGATCGGGTTCGAGTTGTTCCGTGGCGAGGATCCGACCTGGTACCTCAATGACGCGATCTGTGTGCAGTTCTGTCCGTGGTGCGGGCAGCGCCTGCCCGATCGTCCGTTCGAGCCGGATCTGGAGCCAGAGCCGGAGCCAACACCATGACGCGGTGCCGCCGCCGCGTCGCGGCCGTTTCAGTGCAACCGCGACAACCGCCGCCCGCCCTGTGGATGGCGTGGCGCTGCGATCGGTCTCAGGGCGTCTCTGGGCGCGCGTGCTGTCTACGGCGGATGCGATGAGTTGTCATGCAGGCATGCTGCAATGGATCTGGCCGGTTGCGGCACCATGGTGTCCGGCGTTGGTCGCTGGCTGCTGCGAGTGCCGTCTCTGCGTGCCGCAGGCGCCTGCGTAGGCCACGCGAGCTACATGACGTGCCGCACCGCTGTCCACCTGGACCGCCGCGCGTGCGTTACCCTCCGGGACCGCCCATCCGCGCTTGCGCGCCATGACGCAGCCGCGCCGACGCGCGCGTCCGCCCCCCCGATCGTTCGAGAGTCAAGCTGCCGCATGCATCCTGTCATCCATTTCCGCTCCCGTCTGCTCGAGGTGAGCGCCGAGCCGGAGAATCCGATCAATCCGATCCGCGGCAGCTCGCTGCTGGACTGGCTGCGCGTGCGTGTGGGCGACGCCATGGTCCTGTCCGAGCCGGACCCGGAGGACTGGGGCTGGGCCTCCGAAGCGGAATGCCAGGGGCGCACCTACCTGGTCGGCGCCTACGCCGAGGAAGAGGTCGATGGCAACCATACCTGGATGTTGCAGATCGAGAAGGAGCGTTCGTTCTGGGAGCGGCTGCTCGGCCGCCATGCGATGCGCGACGACGATCCGTGCTTTGCGCGGCTGCATGCGCTGATCGCGGCGGAACCGCGGTTCACCGACGTGGTGGTGGAACGCGAACCCTGACCGCCGGTAGGGCTGCGCGACGCGATGGCGCGGACTGCAGCACACGCGCCATCGCGCTTGGGTATGCTCGGCGGTCCCTCTCCATCCGCGTGCCACCATGCCGATCCGTACCCTGTCGCTGTTCCCGTTGCTGCTGATCGGCACCTCGCCCGAGCTGATGGCGGCGCCCAGGCATTGTCTGCCGTATGGCCCGACTCAGGTCACCCTGTCCGGTATTCTGGCGCCGTCGCCCACCGACGCCGCCCCGCCTACTGTCCCGCACACGCATGCGCATCCGGACGCCGCTGCCGCTGCGGCAGCGACCCAGGAAGAGGTACTGATCCTGCCGCAGCCGCTGTGCGTGGCGGCGTCGGCGGATGGGCGCCAGCCGCGGCACGAGCAGGTGCGCCAGCTGCGGCTGGCGGTCACCGCGGACCAGGCCGCACACCTGCGCGAAGAAGGTGTCGGCCAGGTGGTGAGGGTGACCGGAACCCTGGCGCATGCGCCGATCGGGCCGGATGCACCGCCGCTGCGCTTGAGCGTGCTCGGGGTGGACAGCGACTGAAGGATGCCCTGGTGACGCGCTTTCGCTGCGATGTAGCGGCATGTGTCGTGGCCTTGTAGGAGCGGTTTCAGCCGCAACGGGCATTCCCGGGAAAGCCTGTCGCGGCTGAAGCCGCTCTACGTGGTTGCAGTTCCGGTGAAATCGGATGTCTCCTGTTACCTAGGCATCTGGTTGCTGCGGTCACGCCGGCCGCTGGCGCACGAGGCAGCGCTCGCATTGACGCCGCGCAGCCACTGGTCGAGGATCGCCATGCCGCACCTGGCGGCCCGAGGTGGCAACGATCCATGAGAGGAATGCGCGTTCTGTGTGCGATAAGTCTGTGGCTGAGCGCGTTCGCCGCCATCGCGGGCGAGTCGCCGGCGCGCACGGTCCAGACGTTCTATGCCTGGGCGATCGCGCCCAAGCACGCCGATGGCGACGTTGCGCAGATGCGGCATCTGCTTGGGCGGGAACTGTTCGCGGCGCTGGAGGCGCAGCGCGCCTACGAGGCAGCCTGCGCCAAACTTGTGCCTGCAGACGTCAAGCCGCACATGCTCGACCAGAGCCCCTTCTTCCTGTGGCCGGACCAACCGACGGCGCTGGTCTCGACGACCGCGCAAGTCACCGGCGCCGCCGCGCAGGTGCGCGCCCGTCTGGCCATCGATGACCAGCAGTGGACGGATACGTTGGTGCTCGGCCGCCAGGACGGTCGCTGGGTGATCCTCGACATCGTGTGGCAGGAAGGCACGCTCACCCAGCGCCTGGCCGACTTTGCCGCGCAGCGCTGCACGCAATGACGTCGCCGGCGTAGACGAGGGAAGCGCGATGGATGACGTCGGCAGTCGTACCGCGCTATTGCTGAGCCTGCAGCGCGCCTTGCTCGGTGAGGTGCACCCGCAGCTGCGGCAGGCCTCGATCGAGGCCGACCAGGCGCGCCGCGTGGTCCGGTTGCGCTTCGAATACGACGGCCCGCCGATGGAAGCGCCTCGCGAAAGCTGCTCGTGCGCCGCCACCGAGGTGATCGCGGACTTTCCGGCGAGCTGGGACCTCGAAGAAGTGCATGTCGCCGTGCCGATGCCGGAGCCGCTGCAGCCCCTGCAGCACGTGGCATACCGTCGCGCAGAACCGGACGCTTCGGCCTGAATCACGCCGCTGGCGCGTGGCATCCTGGGTCCTATCGTTCCCCCGTGCCCGCGTCCACCACCCCGGGAATCGGCGTCGCCGAGGGAAACGCCTCGCGCAGCAGGTGCACGCCCTGCTGTGGCTTGGCCAGTGGCGTCAGGTCCTGGCGGTCGGCGCGCAGTTCGGCGCTGCGGTGCGGGGCGATGGCGTCGCGGCGGGCCTGCAGGTCCGGCTGCAGTTCGCCGTCGCGATGCATGAGGTCCGTAGATGTCCGCTGCGACGGCGTGGCGTGACGGTATGCGGTCACGCATCGTCGCGCCGTGGCCGCCGCGCCGTCATTGCAATGGCGGTGCAACACAGACGACATATCGTGCCGCGCTGCGCCACCGTATGGCGCATGCCGTCGCGGGCTGCTGCGCAAGCCGAACGGACTCGATTCTGCGCGCTCACAAGGATCCGACATGCTGCTCTCCTCTCTCTCCCCGCGGCCGATGACCGCGCGCGCCGCGCCGGCCCGTACCCGCCTGGCGCAGGCTTGCGCCGCCCTGGTGCTGGCCTCGGTCGCCGCCGCCGCCGCCGCGCAGGACAGCGCGCCGTCGCTGGCCGGCAGCGAGACCCGCCCGGCCAACGCCGCCGGTACTGGCGACGCGGCGACCTCGCTGGACACCATCATCGTCACCGCCGAGCACCGCGAGCAGAACCTGCAGGAGGTGCCGGTGTCGGTGGGCGTGGTGCAGGGCGAGGCGATGCGCGACTTCACCGCCGGCGGCGACGACACGCTGCTGGCGCTGTCCGGCCGCGTGCCCAGCTTCTACGCCGAGACCACCACCGGCCGTATCTTCCCGCGCTTCTACATCCGCGGCCTGGGCAACATCGACTTCTACCTCGGGGCCTCGCAGCCGGTGTCGATCATCCAGGACGACGTGGTGCTGGAGCACGTGGTGCTGAAGTCCAACCCAGTCTACGACGTGGACCAGGTGGAAGTGCTGCGCGGCCCGCAAGGCTCGCTGTTCGGCCGCAACACCACCGCCGGCATCGTCAAGTTCGACAGCATCAAGCCCAGCGACGACTACACCGGCCGCGTCACCGCCAGCTACGGCAGCTACAACACCGTCTCGGTCGACGGCGGCATCGGCGGCCCGATCAACGACGTGCTGTCGTTCCGCGTGTCCACCCTGTATCAGCACCGCGACGACTGGGTGGACAACACCTACACCGGCCCCAGCGCCGACGGCACGGTCACCCCGAAGAAGGACGCGATGGGCGGCTACGACGACCGCAACGCGCGCCTGCAGCTGCTGCTGAAGCCGAGCGAGAACTTCTCGCTGCTCGGCTCGTTCCACACCCGCGACTACGACGGCACCTCCACGCTGTTCCTGCGCGGCGCCCTGCACAAGGGCTCGAACAAGGTCGACGTGCCGCGCGACCAGGTGGCCTACGACGAGGCCCACGACAACCCGCAGGCGTACAAGACCCACGGCGCCTCGCTGAAGGCGATCTACGACTTCGGCGGCGTCTCGCTGACCTCGATCAGCGCCTACGAGACCACCTCCGGCTACAGCCGCGGCGATACCGACGGCGGCGCCGCGGCCAACTTCCCGGTCAACGGCGTGCCCAACGGCTACGGCCAGTCGATGGGCCAGGTGCGCGACCTGGACCAGTACACCCAGGAACTGCGCCTGGCCAGCGAAGGCGACGCCCCGCTGCAGTGGCAGGCCGGCGCGTTCTACTTCGACGGCAAGGACACCACCGACTTCTACCAGCGCGCCTACTTCCTGCAGACCGCCGCGCGCAATCCCAACAACTGGGTGCGCCTGCACAACAGCAACACCTCCTGGGCCGGCTTCGGCCAGCTGACCTACAAGGTCACCGACGCACTGACCCTGACCGCCGGCGTGCGCCAGACCCGCGACAGCAAGGAGACCAAGCTGCTCAAGACCGCCGACACCGCGGCCGGCGTGGTCACCTACAAGGGCCGCCGCGACGTGCGCCTGGCCGACACCCAGCCGAGCTGGGACCTGAGCGCGATGTACGCGATCAACCCGAACGTCAACGTGTACGCGAAGGTCGCCCGCGGCTTCCGCGGCCCGACCATCCAGGGCCGTTCGGCGGTGTTCAACTCCGACTTCACCACCGCCGACTCGGAAACCATCCTGTCGTGGGAAGCCGGCATCAAGAGCAACCTGTTCGACAACCGCCTGCGCCTGAACGTCACCGGCTTCACCTACACCGTCGACGACATCCAGCTCAACGGCAACGACTCCAACGGCAACGGCGTGCTGTTCAACGCCGACAAGGCCAAGGCCTACGGCATGGAGGCGGACCTGGACTGGCGCCCGATCCCCAATCTGTCGCTGACCGCGGGCCTGAGCCTGCTGCACAGCGAGATCCAGGACAAGCGCGTGTATGCGCAGGTGTGCGGCCTGAACGGCGTGGTGGTGTGCACGGTGAAGGACCCGACCATCCGCATCGGCAACAACACCTTCGCCCAGATCGACGGCAACCCGCTGCCGAACGCGCCCAAGTACAACGTCAACCTGGCCGCGCGCTACGACATCCCGGTCAACGACGGCGGCGCCTTCTTCGTCGCCACCGACTGGAACAAGCAGGGCTACACCAGCTTCGTGCTGTACGACTCCACCGAGTTCACCTCCAACGGCAACTTCGAGGGCGGCCTCAAGCTGGGCTACACCGGCGACTACGGCGCATGGGAAGTGGCCGCGTTCGCCCGCAACATCACCAACGAGAAGAACCTCAAGGGCGTGATCGAGAACTACATGGCGGCGGTGTACAACGAACCGCGCATCGTCGGCGTCTCCTTCAACCTGCACTGGCACTGATCGCAGCACGTCGTAGCACCACGCCGGCAGCACCTGCCGGCACCAGCGGGCGGGAGGGCGACAGTCCTCCCGCCCGTTTGCGTTTTCGCAGCAGTAAATAGCCGGTAACTGTAGCCATAGCCTTTTTGCTCTTTGCTCTTTGCTCTTTGCTTGCGGCTTTGGCTGTTGCTTTTGATCTACCGGGTTCCCTTCCGAAGCGGCGGCCATCAGGGGGAAACACCCGAAGGGCGGCGTACATGGATGTACGCCGTCCGCGGCAGGGGCAGGATGCCCCTTCCGCGGATCCCCGTGATGGACGCGGACCCGGAGCGCGCAGCGCGGAGGGCGCGTAGGCAGGGTGTGCTTTCTTTTGGTTACTTTTCTTTGCACAAGCAAAGAAAAGTAACTCGCCCGCAAGGGCGAAAGCCTTTGCTCTTGACTGATGTATCAGATGAAGTGAGCTGCAGTAGCGGCTTCAGCCGCGACGGGCGTTCCCGGCAAAACCCGTCGCGGCTGAAGCAACTCCTACGCTCCCAAGACCCCTGAGCAAACCTGCCACCCATCCCAAATCCCATGGCAGCCCCGCCCCGGCTCTGCTAAAGTCCGCGCCCAGCGCTGCCGCGTCCGGCAGCCAGGCACAGCCGCCGCCATGCCTTCAACCGTGAGTCTTTCGGGGGAAGTGGTGTATGCGCGTCGCGCGGTCCGTGTTGTCCTTATGCGTGGTATCCGTCTTGCTGAGCTGGGCGCCGCCAACGCGCGCTGCCGGCGCCGATGCCGCGCCGCCTCCTGATCCCACCACCCTCGACCAGATCGTCGTCACCGGCGAGAAGAGCGGCCGCAGCGTGCAGGACACCACCAGCTCGGTCGCCGTCACCACCGAAGCGCGCATCGAGCAGGAGAACCTGCAGAACGCCTACGAGGTGTTCAACCGCACCGCCAACATGGCCCAGACCTACGGCGATGCCGGCTTCAGCATCCGCGGCATCCGCAACATCGACGGCGGCAGCGATGCGCCGCTGGCTACCATCTACCTGGACGGCGCCGCCCTGCCGTGGAAGGCGATCAGCTGGGCGCCGCTGAGCCTGTGGGACCTGCAGCAGGTGGAAATCCTGCGCGGCCCGCAGTCCACCCTGCAGGGCGAGAACGCCCTGGCCGGCGCGATCGTCCTGCGCACCGCCGAGCCGACCATGGACTGGCAGGGCAAGCTGCGGGTACTGGCCTCCGATCCCTCCGACCGCAGCCTGGCCGGCGCGGTCGGCGGCCCGATCGTCGCCGACGAACTGGCGTTCCGCGCCTCGGTGGAGCAGCGCAGCTTCGACGGCTACACCTGGAACCTCACCCGCCAGGCCGCCGACGACGCGCAGGTCTCGGCGATCTACCGCGGCAAGCTGCTGTGGACGCCGTCGGCGATCGCCGGGCTGAAGGTGCAGCTCGGCTACACCCGCTCGCACCGCACCGGGCCATACATGTACAGCTACGTGCGCACCGATTTGCCCGACTATTTCGCGCACCGCTACACCACCAACAACACCCCGGACCGCACCCGCAGCGACAGCGACATCGTCACCCTGCAGGCCGACTACGCGCTCTCCGACGCCTGGTCGCTGTCCTCGGTCAGCGCCTGGAACAAGGTCACCTCGTCCAGCCTGTGGGACATGGACCATGGCCCGGACAATGCCGGCTACGCGCGGCGCCAGCTCGACGACACCACCGCCTCGCAGGAATTGCGCCTGCACTACGCCGGCACCGCGGTGCAGGGCCTGATCGGCGCGTACTGGGCGCGGCACGTGGAAGACAACGACGCGCAACTGCTGAACAACGTCGCCACGCCGACCACCACCATCGCCGGGCTGCTGCGCAGCGCCGGCTTCCCGGCCGCCACAGCCAGCGCGATCGCCACCCGCTACGCGCAGGCGCTGCCGGTGATTCCGGTCGACTACGTCAGCGCCAGCCCGACCCGCTCCAGCAACCGTGCGCTGTTCGCCGACGGCCAGTGGCAGGTGGGCAGCGGGTTCTCGCTGCTCGGCGGGTTGCGCTACGACCACCAGCGCTACGCCATGGCCTCCGACACCACCGCGGCCTTCGCCGGCCGCTATCCCGACCCGGCCGCCTTCGCCGCCAGCGGCACCGCGCTGTATCGGGCCATCGTCGCGATCAACCAGGGCGTGGCGGGCATCGTGCGCTCGGCCAACGGCGAGGTGGCCTGGAACACGCGCGACTTCGATGCGCTGCTGCCCAAGCTCGGCATGCGCTACGACTGGAACCCGGACCTGTCGACCAGCCTTGTGGTGCAGCGCGGCTACCGCTCCGGCGGCTCCAGCTTCAACTCGGCGCGCAGCCAGGCCTTCCCCTACGACCCGGAATACACCTGGAACTACGAGGCCGCGTTGCGCTCGCAGTGGCTGGACCGGCGCCTGACCCTCAATGCCAACGCCTACTACATCGACTGGAAGGACAAGCAGACCACCGCCTACTTCGGCCTCAACAGCTTCGACTACAACACCGTCAACGCCGGCCGCGCGCATCTGTACGGCGCCGAGCTGGAGGCCAGCCACCGCCCCAGCGAAGCCTTCGACTGGTACGGCTCGCTGGGCTATGCGCGCACCCGCTACGACAGCTTCGCCACCATCGCCGGCGCCTCGGTCATCGACTACGCCGGCCGTGAATTCGCCTACGCGCCGCACTGGACCGCGGCGCTAGGCGCCAACTGGCGCTTCGCCGAGGGCTGGCTGGCCAACCTCAACGCCAGCTTCCGCGACCGCGTCTACACCGACATCGGCGCCGGCGCTGTGCAACTGGCTTCGCGCACCGTGGTCAACGCCAAGTTCGGCTACGAGAACCTGGACTGGAGCGCGTGGATCTTCGCCAACAACCTGCTCGACCGCGACTACGTGCAGTACCGTTGGGCCACCGATCCGGTCGCGATCCTGGGCGCGCCGCGCGTGGTCGGCATCGGTTTCGAGGCGCGCTGGTGATGCTCGCCTTTGCCACCGCCGGCTATCTGCTGGCCGCCGCGCTGGCGGCGCTGGCGTTCTACCTGGCCACCGCGCACCAGCGGCTGCGCCCAGCCTGGCGCCGGCACGCGCGCGCGCTGCGCGTGGCCGGCACGCTGCTGTGCGCAGTGGCACTGGGCGCGGCGATCGCCGCGCTGGGCGTGTGGGCCGGCGTCTTCGCCGCGTTGAGCGCGACGATGCTGGCGGCGGTGGCCCTGCCGTACCTGGATGCGTGGCGGCAATTGCACCAAGGGGCTGGCGATGTGGGCTAGGTGGCTGGCGGCGATCGTGCTGGGCCTGCCGCTGGCGGTGGGCGTCATCGGCTTGTGCGTGCTGCTGTGGCCGGGCGACCTGCAGGTGCATACGTTGCCCTGGCTGTTGCTGGTGTTCCCGCTGTGGGTCGGCGCGATGTCGCTGGCCTTCGTGTTCCGTAGCGGCGCGCGCGCGTGGCTGTGGCTGGGCGCTGCGACCGCACTGTGCTACGTGGCGCTTTACCTGCTCAAGGCCACCCACCTCGTGCAGGTGAGCGCATGAAGGCCGCGACCCTGCGCCAGTTCCTGTCGGCGCACAGCTGGATGGGCCTGCTCGCCGGCATGGCCTTGTTCATCGCCTTCTACGCCGGGGCCATCAACGTGTTCACCCACGACCTGGAGCAGTGGCCGCGCCCGGCCGCGGTGCAGGCCCCGGCGTTGCCGCCGGAGCAGGCCGCGCAGGCGCTGGCCGATGCGGTGCTGGCGCGGCATCCGGCGCTGGCCGAGTCGTACACGCTGATGCTGCCCGGCGAGGGCCGCACGCAGCCGCAGTTGTTCGCGTTCGGGCCGGCCGCGCAGCAGGCCTTCGGCGGCATGGTGCAGTTCCAGCCCGGTGCCGACGGGCAGCCGGTGCAGCTGCCGCAGCGCAGCGGCTTCGTCGCGTTCCTGTACGACCTGCACTTCACTGCCGGGCTGCCGCGCACCTTCGGCACCTACCTGTTCGGCGTGGTCTGCCTGCTGTACGGAGTGGCCCTGGTCAGCGGCGTGGTGCTGTACGCGCCGGTGCTGCTCAAGGACCTGTTCGCGCTGCGCCGCGGCCGCAACGTCAAGCGCCTGTGGCAGGACGCGCACAACGCCATCGGCATGCTGTCGCTGCCGTTCCACGTGATCTTCGCCTGGTCCGGCGCGGTGCTGACCCTGGGCGTGCTGCTGCTGGCGCCGTTCCAGTACCTGGTGTTCGACGGCAAGCTGATGCAGGTGCTGCAGCCGGACTTCGAACTGGCGCCGCACGTGCAGCCCGCGCACGTGCCTGCGCCGATGCTGCCGGTGGCCGAGCTGGTGGCACGGGCGCGCGCGGCCAATCCCGGCTTCGTGCCGGAGAGCCTGTCCTTCCACGATGCCGGCGACGCCAACGCGCAGGTGGAGCTGTACGGCCACCAGGAGCAGCGCCGGCTCAACACGCTCGGCGGCGTGGCGCTGCGCGCGGCCGACGGCCAGGTGTTGCGGGTGCTGTCGCCGCAGACCATGTCGCCGGGCGTGGCCGCGCTGCGCGGCCTGCAGACCCTGCACTTCGGCGACTACGGGCGCTGGCCGCTGCAGTGGCTGTACTTCCTGCTCGGGCTCGGCGGCGCCTTCCTGTTCTACAGCGGCAACCTGCTGTGGGTGGAAGCGCGGCGGAAGCGCCGCCAGGTCGCGCAGCCGTTGCGCACCCACGTCATGGCGCGGCTGACCGCCGGCGTCTGCCTGGGCTGCGTGGCCGGGGTGTCGGCGCTGTTCGTGGCCGCGCGCCTATTGCCGCCGGGGATGGAGCGCGGGGCGTACTACGCCGTGTTCGCGCTCGGCGTGGCCTGGTCGCTGCTGCGGCCGACCGCGCGCGGCGCCTACGAACTGCTGCTGGCCTGTGCGGTGCTGACCGCGCTGGTGCCGCTGGCCGGGTTGCGCGGCGCCGCCGGCTGGGTGGCGCCGTGGAGCAGCGGGACGCTGCTGGCCATCGACGCCTGCGCGCTGGCGCTGGCCTGGGCCTACTGGCAGATGGCGTGCGCCGCGTATCGCCGCGGGCAGGGCGGCGATCCACACAGCGTGTGGGCGTTCCCGCCGCCGCGCTGACGCTCGCCCTGCCGTGCCAAGGCGGCGCGGCAGGGCGCTGCTGTCACGCAACCGATCGTCCCAAAAGTGGACAATCACGCGCCGGTGCTTTTTCATGGTCTCGACGTGGGCACCGCAGCGTCCGCGCGAAACCGAATCGGGTGACACGATCTGACGTGACCTGATCCGCACTTCGCGCCGCGTTGCCGTCGACAGGGGACTGCATGCACGAGCGTTACCAGGAGCCACACGACGCACCGCCGGGCGAGGCCTACGCGGCGCAATTGCGCAAGGGATTCGCCGCGCTGCGTTTCGATCCTCCGCTGGAACGGGCGTACCGCCACTACACCGCCGCCACGCTGGGCTTCGCGCAGCGCGTGGCGGCCTCGCTGGGCGTGTTGATCGCGCTGCTGCTGCTGGGCTGGGACGCGGTGCATTTCGGCTGGCGCGGCGGCGGCCTGCTCGGCTATGCGGTGGCGGTGCGCGTGGCGACCCTGCTGGCGTTGCTGTGGGTGGCGGTGGCGATCCATCGCGCCGACACGCACGGCCCCGGCCGTGCCGCGCTGTTGCTGCTGGTCGGCGGCACCGGGCTGGTGCTGTCGAGCATCGGCTACCCGCCGCAGGAACTGCGCTATGCGGCGGCGGTGATGACCCTGGTGATCGTGGCCGGCTTCTTCCCGTTGGGCATGGCGTTGTGGCAGAGCGTGGGGGTGGCGCTGCTGCTGTGCGCGATCAGCGCCGTGGCCGGCCATCTGCTGCTGGAGGGCGCGGCGCACGATGCCTATCTGCGCCTGCAGTGGCTGCTGTGGACCGCGGTGCCGGTCGGTGCGGCCGGCGGCTACCTGCGCGAACACTCGCGCCGCGAAGGCTTCCTGCAGCGGCGGGTACGCGACGACGAGGCCTTGCGCGACGCGCTCACCGGCCTGGGCGACCGCCGCCGCTTCGACGAACACCTGGCGGTGGCGCTGGCCGAGCGCGGGCGCCTGCAGCGCGGGCTGGCGCTGATCCTGGTCGAACTCGACGGCTTCGCCGCGCTGAACCAGCGCAGCGGCGCCGGGGCCGCCGACCGCGCGGTGCTGGAGGTGGCCGAGGCCACGCAATGCCTGCTGCGACCGCTGGATGTGGCCATGCGCATCGGCGCCGACCGCTTCGCGCTGGTGCTGTACGACGCCAGCGGCGCGCACCTGCGCCAGGTGGCGCCGGCGCTGCGCGACATGGTCGAGGTGATGGCGATCGCGCAGGATGCGGCGGACGCGCAGGCGCTGACGGTCAGCGTCGGTGCGCTGCTGGCCACGCCGGAGGACACGCCAGCCACGCTGATGCAGCGCGCCGAGGCGCTGCTGGACGCCGCGCGCGCCGTCGGCAACCGCGTGGTGCTGGCCGAGGACACGGGCTGGTAGCGCAGTGATCCGGCGCACCAGCCCTCGCGACCGACGCCGCCGCAGCCGCCGCCACTGTGGGAGGAACTTCAGTCCCGACGCAGCACACCCACCGACCCGGGAAGCGCGCCTCTGCTTTCGACAGGCGCACACGGGTGTTTCGTCACGGCCACGCGCGCCGCGCGCGGCGATCGTGGCACCGCCTCACAACGTCCCCCGCTGCACGAACGGCACCTGCGCATAGAGCCGGCGCTCGCCGCCGCGCGGGTCGTGCGCCAGGCGGCTGTCGGTGTCGAACAGCAGGGTTTCGCGCTGGGCCAGCGAATACGGTGCCCAGCGCGGCAGGCCGGCGTGGTTGGGATCGCCGTGGCGGGCGAAGGCCAGCAGCGCCGCGCTCATCGCATCGGCCATGCGTTGCGCGTCGGCGCCATCGCCGGTGCGCGATCCGGGCTGGCGGATGTTGTCGAACACCAGCGGGATGTCCAGGGTGTGGAAGGCGCCGAACTTGCCGCCGTCCAGTGGCGAACCCCAGTCCAGTTGGTAGACCCAGGTCGGCGCGCCCTGCCGCGCGCGCGCCTCGGCTTCCTCGACCGCGCCGCGCCAGGAGCGGCCGGCGGTGGTGGCGGCGAAGAACACCTCGCTCGGTGTGTAGTGCGGATACAGCCGTCGGTACTCGGCGATCACCACCTGCGGCGACAGGTCCACGTATTGCTCCTGCGCCAGCTTGGCCGGCAGCGCGTCCCAGGTCAGCGCGAAGTTGGCCGGATCGTGGCCGAGGAAGGCGCGGGTCTCGTCGTGGGTGTTGCCGATCACCATCGGGATGCGCGCCGACTGCGGCGGCGCGTCCGGCCAGAACGGATGCCGGTGCAGCACTTGCGCATCCAGCACCGGGCCCAGGTACAGCGCGGTGTCCTCCGCGCGCGATGGATCGCGGATGCGCGTGGCCTCGAGCACGCGCTGCAGCGGCAGCGTGCGCAGCGCGTCCAGTTGCGCTGGCTCCAGCTGCAGGGCCTGCAGCAGCAACTGCGCGCGCTGGCCGGCGGCACGTGGCCCGGCGGCGGTGACCTGTTGCCCGCTCATGGTCCAGGCGCGGTGGAACAGCCCCTGCGCGGCCGGCATCGCCATCAGCGTGGCGATCTTGGCGCCGCCGCCGGACTGGCCGAACACGGTGACGTTGCCGGCATCGCCGCCGAACTCGGCCGCGTGCGCGCGCACCCACTGCAGCGCCTGCACCAGGTCGAGCTGGCCGACGTTGCCGGAGGCGGCATAGGCGTCGCCCCCGAACGGCGCCAGGTACAGATAGCCGAACGCATTGAGGCGGTGATTGACGCTGACCACCACCACGTCGCCGCGCTGGCACAGGCGCACGCCGTCGTACAGCGGGTCGCTGCCGGAGCCGTTGTTGTAGGCGCCGCCGTGGATGTAGAACAGGATCGGACGCTTCGCACCGTCGCGCAGGCCCGGGGTCCAGACGTTGAGGAACAGGCAGTCCTCGCTGACTGGCTCGGACCCGCGCTGCGGCGCCGACGCACCATAGGCGCTGCAGTCGCGCACACCATGCCAGGGCCGTTCCTGCAGCGCCGGCTGAAAGCGCCGCGGCGCGGTGTCGGCGCCGTAGGGAATGCCCTTGAACACGCACACGCCCTGCTCGCGCACGCCACGGATGCGGCCGCTGCGGGTGCGCGCCAGCGGCGCCGCCGGCGTCGGCGCCGAGGCGGTCGCCAGACCGGGCAGCGCGCCGCTCAAGGCCAGCGCGCCGAGCGCACCGTCGCGCAGGAAGCGGCGGCGGCCGTGGTCGTCGGGGGCGGCTGCGTCGGGCACGGTGAGGAGCGGGGCAGGCAAGCGAGGGCGGGCGGTCATGCGTGGACGGTGTCCTGGCTAGGCGATCGGGGACGCGAGAGGTGTGGCGGCGTGGCCGCGTTTGCGACGGCCGGCGGTCCGGCCGCGTGCGTGGGACGGGCGAGGCGGGCGCCGCCGCGTGGTGGAGAGACCGTTCATGGGCAGGCTCACGGCGTGCCCGCCGGTGGCGGGATCGGCGCGCGGGCGCGGGGATCGTCCTGCACGCTGCGCATCCAGCCCAGCGCCAGCTGCGGCCATGCCGCCAGCGGCAGGCCAGCGATGCCGCGGGTGCCGAAGCCATGTCCGCCATGGGCGAACAGGTGCAGCTCGGCCGGCACCCCGGCCTGGCGCAGCGCCTGGTAGAACAGCAGGCTGTTCTCTTCCGGCACTACCGGATCGTCCTGCGCGTGCACCAGGAAGGTCGGCGGCATGCCGGCATGCACCCGGTTCTGCAGCGAGTAGGCGGCCATGGTCGCCGCGTCCGGATGGCGGCCCAGCAGCCGCAGCCGTGAGCCGGTGTGCGCCGCGGTGCCGCTGCCCATGTCGATGACCGGGTACAGCAGCAATAGGAAATCCGGCCGCGCGCTGACCCGGTCGATCGCGTCGCGCGCCGGATACACCACGTCGTCGTAGCGGGTGCCGAGGCTGGCGGCGACGTGGCCGCCGGCGGAGAAGCCGATCGCGCCGATGCGCTGCGGATCCACGCCGTAATCGGCGGCACGCGCGCGGATCAGGCGCAGCGCGCGCTGCGCATCGGCCAGCGGCTGGTCGCGCGACGTGGCGCCGTCGACGGCCGCATCAGGCAACCGATACCGCAGCACGAACAGGGTGATGCCGGCTTGTTCGGCGAAGATCGGCACCAAGGCCGTGCCTTCCTTGTCCAGCACCACGCGCGCATAGCCGCCGCCGGGCGCGACCAGCAGCGCGCTGCCGTTCGGCGTCTTCGGCCGGTACACCACCAGATACGGCTGATAGCGGCCGCTGAGCGCGCGATCGGGCAGGGCCGGGTCGTCGCTGCGCTCGACCAGGCGCGCGTGCTCGGAGCCGGCCGTCGACCCCGGCGCCGGACCGGGCCATAGCGGCAGCCGAGCCGCCGCCTCGGCGGCGCTCTCGCTGGCCGGCCGCTCGGCCGCTGCCGCCGGGCCGAGGGCGCCCAGCGATAGGCACAGCGCCGCCAGCAGGGCGATGCCGGAGCGGGGGCTGTGCCTGCCGCAGGATGGGGACAGTGGTTCGGCGGGACGTAGGCGGGTGGCGAGGAGTCGGGCTGGCATCATCGAGATCTCGTCGTGGATGGAAGAAACCTGCGGCGCGTGGCCGAGGGCACGATGGCCCCAGTGTGCGCGCCGCCTGCGCCACCGCATGGCGCTGTATCGCTGTTGCTGTTGCTGTTGCTGTTGCCTTTGCCTTTGCCTTTCCCGATTCCCGATTCCCGATTCCCGATTCCCGATTCCCGATTCCCGATTCCCGATTCCGGGCCTTTTGCCGCACCGCACATTGCCAATGACACCGGTTTACCATATACAACGGCGCAACGCGCTGTCGATGCGCGGCGCAGCAATTCCGATCCCCCACATTCCTTGCGGAGATGCCCTTGAGCCTTCCTTCCGGCCCGTCGCAGACGCCACCGCCCGCGTTGGCCGACATCGCGGCCCGCTTCGTCCAGGCCCGTCGCCAGGGCCGCTCGTTGCCCGATTTCCCCGGTGTCATCCCCGACGATCTGGAGACCGCCTACCGCGTGCAGGACCTGGCGATCGCGCAATGGCCGGACCGCGTGGTCGGCTGGAAGGTCGGCTACATCGCACCCGAGCGTCGCGACCACTCCGGGGACGAGCGCCTGCTGGGCCCGATCTTCGCGGCTGCGCTGTGGAATGCTACCGGTGGAACAACGGACATCCCGGTGTTCGACGGCGGCTTCGGCGCGGTCGAGGCCGAGTACGTACTGCGCCTGGACGCGGACGTGCCGGCCGACCAGTTGCACTGGACTCCACAGCAGGCCGCGCAGGTGCCGGCGACGCTGTTCGTCGGCGTCGAGGTGGCGAGCAGCCCGCTGGCCACGATCAACCAGCTGGGGCCGCGCGTGGTGATCTCCGATTTCGGCAACAACAACGGCCTGCTGCTGGGGCCGCAGGTGCCGGACTGGACCGCGCTGGACGAGACCGCGCTGCGCGCCGAGACCTGGATCGAGGGCCAGTGCGTGGGCACCGGCGGCGCCACGCTGTTGCCGGGCGGGCTGCGTGCGGCGTTCGCGTTCGCGCTGGCGCGCTCGGCCAGGCGTGGCCGGCCGCTGCGCCGCGGCGAGCTGATCGCCACCGGCAACGCCACCGGTATCCACGACATCGCCATCGGCCAGCAGGCGACGATCCGCTTCGACGGCTACGGCGAACTTCACTGCAAGGCAGTCGCGGCCTAGGCTGGCGACGGCAATGACGCGCGGGAGGGCGCAGCATGATCACTCGTAGACGATTCCTGGGCGCGGGCCTGACCGCGGCGGCCGCGGCCGGCGTGCCGCTGGGTGCGCTGGCGCAGGCCGGCGGTAGCGGTACGCGCCTGCTCACCGCCACCGACGTGCACGTGGCCGACTACCCCACCGTGGAGGCGGTGCGCTGGTTCGGGCAGATCCTGGAGCAGAAGACCGGCGGACGCCTGCGCCTGCGCGAGTATCACTCCGGCCAGCTCGGTCGCGAGGCGGAGGCGATCGACATGGCGCGCTTCGGCGCCATCGACATCACCCGCGTGTATTCCGGCGCGCTGAACAACGCCTTCCCGCTGACCCAGGCGCTGTGCCTGCCGTACGTGTTCGACTCGGTGGCGCACCTGCGCCGCGCGATCGACGGCCACGTCGGCGACAGCATCCTGCGCAGCTTCGAACAGCGCGACCTGGTCGGGCTGGCGATCTACGACTCCGGCGCGCGCTGCTTCTACAACACCAAGCATCCGCTGCGGCAGCCCAAGGACCTGCACGGGCTCAAGCTGCGCGTGGCGAACTCGGACATCTTCCTCAAGCTGATGCGCATGCTCGGCGCCAACCCCACGCCGATGTCGCTGGGCGAGACCTTCTCGGCGATGGAAACGCACATGATCGACGGCGCCGAGAACAACATGCGCAGCTTCCAGTCCAGCCGCCACTTCGAGGCCGCCCACTACTGGTCGCAGAGCGATCACTCGTACGCGCCGGACGTGCTGGTGATGTCCCGGCGCAGCTTCGAGACGCTGACGCCGGACCAGCGCGCGCTGGTGCTGGAGACGGCGCGGCAGTCGGTGACGGTGATGCGCCGGCTGTGGGATGCCTCCGAGGCGCAGGCGCGGCAGCAGGTGATCGACTACGGCGTGGCCATCAACGAGGTGGACATGCCGGCCTTCCGCAAGGCCGCCGCGCCGCTGCTGGCCGAGTACCGGCAGCAGCCGGAGATCGAAGCCCTCTACCGCCGCATTCGCGATTTCGCCTGAGCCCATGCCGATGACCGACCACGCCCCCGCCCTCCCGGTGCCGCCGCTGCAGCGGCTGCTGGACCGGATCGCCAACCTCGCCATCGGCACCGCCGCCGCCGCCCTGCTCGGGCTGGTGGTGGTGCAGGGCTGGCAGGTGTTCACCCGCTACGTGCTCAATGACTCGCCGAGCTGGACCGAGCCGGTGACGCTGCTGCTGCTGAGCACGGCGATGAGCCTGGGTGCCGCCGCCGGCGTGCACACACGCCGCCACTTCGGCTTCTTCCTGCTGGCCGAGACGCTGCACGCCAGCCTGCGCCGCGTCATCGACCTGGTGCGCCCGCTGCTGGTGGCCGCCATCGGTGCGGTGATCGCGTGGTGGGGCGCGGTGCTGCTGCTGGACGGGCTGGACATCAAGATGGCCGGCGCGCAGATGCCGCAGAGCATCAACTACCTGCCGCTGTCGATCGGCGGCGCGCTGATGAGCGTGTTCGCGCTGTACCAGGCCTGGCGGGTGCTGCGCCCGGGCACCACCATGGGGAGGAACTGAGCATGGCCATCGCCATCCTGTTGGGATTGTTCGTGGTGCTGCTGCTGATCGGCGTGCCGGTGGCATACGCGCTGGGCACGGCCGCGCTGGCCACGCTGCTGTATCTGGACCTGCCGGCGGTGGTGCTGGTGCAGCAGATCTCCGCCGGCAGCGGCTCGGCGTCGCTGATCGCGATCCCGCTGTTCATCTTCGCCGGCGAACTGATGCTGCGCGGCGGCATCTCCGACCGCCTGATCGCGCTGGCGTCCTCGCTGGTCGGGCGCATGCGTGGCGGCCTGGGCCAGGTCAGCGTGCTGTCCTCGCTGTTCTTCGGCGGCGTGTCCGGCTCGGCCATCGCCGACGTCTCGGCGGTCGGCGGCACCATGATTCCGCAGATGATCAACCGCGGCTACGACCGCGACTATGCGGTCAACGTCAGCATGACCGCGGCGCTGGTGGCGCTGCTGGTGCCGCCCTCGCACAACCTGATCCTGTTCTCGGCCGCGGCCGGTGGCGGCCTGTCGATCGCCGACCTGTTCGCCGCCGGCATCGTCCCGGCGCTGTTGATGACCGCGGCGATGATGCTCACCGGCTACGCGGTGGCGCGCTCGCGCGGCTACGGCACCGAGGCGTTCCCGGGCTGGCGCGCGGTGGCGCTGCGTCTGGTCGGCGCGCTGCCGGGCCTGGGCCTGGTCGCGCTGATCTTCGTCGGCATCCGCGCCGGCATCTTCACCGCGGTGGAGAGCGCGGCGATCGCGGTGGTGTACGCGCTGCTGGTCACCGCGTTGCTGTACCGGCAGCTGCGCTGGGCGGAGTTCTTCGGTGCGGTGACGCATGCCGCGCGCACCACCGGGGTGATCCTGTTCGTGATCGCCACCGCGGCGGTGTTCGGCTGGCTGCTGGCCTACCTGCAGGTACCGGCGGCGGCGGTGCACTTCCTGCAGTCCATCGCCCACAGCCAGCACACGGTGCTGCTGATGATCGTGGTGATGCTGCTGCTGCTGGGCATGTTCATGGACCTGGCGCCGAAGATCCTGATCTGCACGCCGATCTTCCTGCCCGTAGCCAAGGCCTACGGCATCGACCCGATCCATTTCGGCCTGGTGATGGTGCTGGCCGGCGGCATCGGCCTGATCACCCCGCCGGTGGGCTCGGTGCTGTTCATCGGCACCTCGATCGGGCAGATCACCGTGGCCCAGAGCATGCGCACCATCTGGCCGTTCTGGCTGGCGGCGCTGTGCGTGCTGCTGATCGTGGCGTTCTTCCCGGAGCTGTCGCTGTGGCTGCCGCGCGCGCTGCGCGCCTGAGCCGGCCCGGCGGCGCCGGCTCGCGCCAGGCGGGTGACCGCGGGCCGTTCGCGCCGATCGCCGCTGCCTGTCTTGGCAGCGCCGCGGCCGGTCACCGGGGCGGTGCGCCTACACCGCTTCCGTGACCGTGCGCTGGAGCGAACATGACACCCAGTAGAATCCCCTTTCTTTCGCCCGGTTTTCCGTCCATGGCGCCGAACAAGCCCCGTTCCGTCGATGCTCCCGCTTCCGCCCACGGCAAGGCCGCGACGATCAACGACATCGCGCGCCTGTCCGGGGTGTCGAAGAAGACCGTGTCGCGGATCATCAACAACTCGCCGCTGGTGCGCAAAGACACCCGCGAGAAGGTCGAGGCGCTGATGCGCGAGGTCGGCTACGCGCCGGACCCGCTGGCGCGCGGGCTGGCGTTCCGTCGCTCGTTCCTGATCGGCATGGTCTACGACAACCCCACCGCGCAGTACATCGTGGACATGCAGTACGGCGCGCTGGACGCACTGCGCGGCTCCAGCTTCGAGCTGGTGGTGCATCCTTGCGACAGCCGCAGTCCCGGCTACATCGAGGGCGTGCGCCGCTTCGTGCAGCAGCAGAAGCTGCACGGGGTGATCCTGGTGCCGCGCGCCTCCGAGGACCAGGCGCTGGCGGACATGCTCGCCGGCATCGGCGTGCGCTACACCCGCATCGCCTCGCTGCCGCTGGACGACACCTCGCAGATGGTGGTCACCCACGACCGCGACGGCGCCGCCGAGGCCGCCGACTACCTGCTGTCGCTGGGCCACCGCGACATCGCCCTGATCACCGGCCCCAGCGCCTACCGCTCCGCGCACGAGCGCACCGCCGGCTTCATCGACGCGCTGACCCGGCGCGGCATCGAACTGCCGCCGGCGCGCATCGTCGAAGCCGGCTACACCTTCGAATCGGGCGTGGCCGCGGCGGAAAAGCTGCTGCTGGGCAAGCAGCGCCCCAGCGCGATCTTCACCGGCAACGACGAGATGGCCGCCGGCGTGTACAAGGTCGCGCTGCGCGCCAACATCAACATCCCGCGCCAGCTGTCGATCATCGGCTACGACGACAGCCCGCTGGCTTCGCGGCTGTGGCCCTCGCTGACCTCGGTGCGCCGGCATACCCGCGACACCGGCCGCACCGCCGCGGCCATGCTGATCCAGCCCGAGGGCACGCCGTCGCTTGCGGTGGCCAGCGTGCGCCCGCACCTGATCGTGCGCGACTCCTGCCAGCCGCCGGAAGACTGAGCGCGGCAGCGCGGCGAGCTGCCGCAGCGAGCGGTGGCAGACGAAAGCTTGCGGTCTGCCAGGCGCTCGCGACACGGCGAGATGCGTGATTCGCGCCCCGGCAGTTCGCCTGGCTCCGCCGCATGCGCATCCGCCGCTGCGGGATGCGGCGTCAGCGACCTGCAATGCGGGTGTCAGGCGCTTTGTGGGGAGTTGACGGTCGTGCAGACGCGACAAGCGAAGCCGAAAGCCGACTGACAGCCTCCGTCGTCGGGACTGAAGTCCCTCCCACAGGGAGGCCCGGCGCATTCCTGTGGGAGCGGCTTCAGCCGCGACGCGCACGAACCGAACTGCCGCGGCGAACGATTTCCAGGAGGCCGGGAGCCGTTCCCAGGCAGCAGTGAAGCACCCGCTGACCGCGGGGCGTGTGCGTTTCAACGCCATCCATGCGTCGCACCCACATGTCGGCCGGGGCACGTGTCCCCCACCGCCTCCCGACTCGCCGCAAACGGTCTACACTGCCGCCGACCGTGCGGACACCGCTCCGCCCATCGAAGGCCCGCTCCGTTCCGGCACCGCCCGGGCGGACCGCGCGGCCTTCCTGCGAGGAGCCTTCGCCATGTCGTCCCCCATCCCCGCCCCCGTCGCGGTCCGTTTCGGCCGCCTGGCGCCGACCGTGCCCGTCGCCGAGATCGCCCGCGCCGTCGCCTTCTACACCGAGCGCCTGGGCTTTCGCAGCGTGTTCCAGAACGGCAATCCGGTCGGTTTCGTGATCCTGAAGAAGGACGCCGCCGAATTGCACCTGACCCTGCGTCCCGACCACCGCGGCAGCACCAGCAACGTCGCCCACCTGATCGTCGACGACGCCGCGGCCCTGTACGACGGCCTGCAGGCGCAGGGCGTGCGCATCATCAAGGCGATCCGCGATGCCGACTTCGGCCTGCGCTGCTTCGTCTTCGCCGACCCCGACGGCAACCGCATCGACGTCGGCCAGCCGCTGCCGCCCGGCTAGCACGCCATCAGCGAGCGCCGCAGCGCTCTTATCCCGAATCCCGACTCCCCAATCCCGGCCCTTCGTGCACTGCGGAATGACACCGGTTTACCAGACCCGCTAGACTGTCCTCCGTGGCGGGCTGACACATGCCGTCGCCTGCCTTGGAGCGCCCCATGTCCCTGTACTGCAAGACCCACTACGCGACCCATCCCGACGCGATCAAGGGCGCCAGCAACGACCAGCTGCGCGACCTGTACCTGCTCGATGGCCTGTTCGTGGACGACGCGGTGACCCTGAAGTACACCCACTACGAGCGCTTCGTGCTCGGCGGCGCCGCCCCGCGCACGCGGGCGCTGACGCTGCCGGCGCAGACCGAGCCGGCCTCGGCCGCCGGCCACCCGTTCCTGGAGCGGCGCGAGCTGGGCGTGATCAATGTCGGCGCCGGCAGCGGCACCGTCACCGTCGACGGCACCGCGTATCCGCTGGGCCCGAAGGACGGCCTGTACGTGGCGATGGGCAGCGCCGAGGTGGTGTTCGCCTCCGACGACGCGGCCAACCCGGCGCAGTTCTATCTGGCCTCCACGCCGGCGCACGCGCGCTTCGCCACCAAGCGCCTGTCGATCGCCGAGGCGGTGGCGCTGGACCGCGGCGCGCTGGAGACCAGCAACGAACGCACCATCTACCAGTACATCGTGCCGGCCACCTGCCAGTCCTCGCAGCTGCTGCTGGGCCTGACCGTGCTCAAGCCGGGCAGCGTCTGGAACACCATGCCGCCGCACCTGCACGACCGCCGCAGCGAGGTCTATTTCTACTTCGACCTCGGCGTCAACGACCGCGTCTACCACTTCATGGGCGAGCCGGACGCGCAGCGCCACATCGTGGTGCAGAACAACGAGGCCGTGGTGTCGCCGCCGTGGTCGATCCACATGGGCGCCGGCACCGCCAACTACGCCTTCATCTGGGCGATGGGCGGCGAGAACCTCGACTACACCGACATGCACGTGCTGGACATCTGCCAGCTCAAGTAGGCCGCCGTCGCGCGCGCCGCTCCCATTCCCGTCGTCCGCATTCCCTCAAGGAGTCCACGCAATGACCCACCCGTTCAGTCTCGAAGGCAAGGTCGCCCTGGTCACCGGCGCCAACACCGGCCTCGGCCAAGGCATCGCCGTGGCGCTGGCGCAGGCCGGCGCCGACATCGCCGCCGCCGGCATCGCCGCGCCCACCGAGACCGAGGCCAAGGTCACCGCGCTGGGCCGGCGCTTCGTCGCCATCGAGGCCAACCTGATCAGCATCGAGCCGGTGCAGCGCATCCTCGACGAGACCCTGGCCGGGCTCGGCCGTCTCGACATCCTGGTCAACAACGCCGGGCTGATCCGCCGTGCCGATGCGGTGGACTTCAGCGAGCAGGACTGGGACGACGTCATGAACGTCAACATCAAGTCCGCGTTCTTCATGTGCCAGGCCGCCGGCCGCCACTTCATCGCCCAGGGCAGCGGCAAGATCATCAACATCGCCTCGATGCTGTCGTTCCAGGGCGGCATCCGCGTGCCCTCGTACACCGCCAGCAAGTCCGGCATCGCCGGCATCACGCGTCTGCTGGCCAACGAGTGGGGCGCCAAGGGCGTCAACATCAACGCCATCGCCCCCGGCTACATGGCCACCGACAACACCGCGCAGTTGCGCGCCGACGCCGCACGCAACCAGGCGATCCTGGACCGCATCCCGGCCGGCCGCTGGGGCGTACCGGAAGACCTGGGCGGCACCGCGGTGTTCCTGGCCAGCAGCGCCTCGGACTACGTCAACGGCACGGTGATCCCGGTCGACGGCGGCTGGCTCGCCCGCTAACTGCCGTCCCTTCTCCCTTCGGGACCTCGGCCCCCTTTTTGGGGGAAGGTGCCCGTCAGGGCGGATGAGGGTACGTCAGCCGCCGACCCATGTTCCGCCCAACCTGCCCCCACCAACCAATCCCCCACCCCAAAGGACCCCCCATGAAAATCGCCCTAATGAACGAGTTCAGCCAGGCCGCCAAGAACCCGGTGATCCTGCAGCAGCTCAACGACGTTGCCGCCGCACAGGGCCACAGCGTGTTCAACGTCGGCATGGACGGCGACGCCGACCACCGCCTGACCTACATCCACCTCGGCATCTGCGCCGGCCTGCTGCTCAATGCCGGCGCGGTGGACTTCGTGGTCGCCGGCTGCGGCACCGGCCAGGGCGCGATGATGTCGCTCAACGCGCACCCGGGCGTGTTCTGCGGCTACTGCATCGAGCCGACCGACGCCTACCTGTTCGCCCAGGTCAACAACGGCAACGCGCTGGCGCTGGCCTTCGCCAAGGGCTACGGCTGGGGCGCGGAGATCAACGTGCGCTACATCTTCGAGAAGGCCTTCAGCGGCGAGCGCGGCATGGGCTACCCGGCCGAGCGCCGCGAATCGCAGCAGGCCAATGCCGGCATCCTGACCCAGGTCAAGCAGGCCCTGGCCAAGTCCTACCTGGATGGCCTGCGCGCGCTGGATCCGGAACTGGTCAAGCAGGCCGTGGGCGGCCCGCGCTTCCAGCAGTGCTTCTTCGACAACGCCAAGGACGCCGACCTGCGCGCCTTCGTCGCCGGCGTGCTGGGCAAGGCCGACGCCGCCGCGGCCTGATATCGCGCCCGCCCAGGCGGGTGTGTCCGGTAGCGTGTTCGCCAAACGCCCCGCATCTGCGGGGCGTTGGCATGCGAACTTACTGCACCAGCAGCAGGCCTTCCGCCAGCGGATAGTTCCGCTCCGGGCAGGCAATATGCATGCTGTCCACCACGTAGAACGTCTGGCCCAGCTTCTGCTCGGTGTGCACGAGGTAGGTCAGCGTGCCGCGCGGCGCGTACAGCTTGGCGAGGATGCCGTGGCCGACCAGCAAGCGCTTCAGGTCCTTGGCGAAGTTGTTGGCGATGGAGTTGGTTTGGCTCTGCGCGCCGACCTGGCAGGCCATCAGCACGATCTCCTCGAACGACTCCTTACCCAGTCCCTTGGCCAGCAGTTGCTGCAGGAATGCCTCCGGTGCAAGCCCGGCGAAGACGTTGACGTTGCCGTGCGAATTGATCACCAAGCGCTTGCCGCGCGTCTTGTTGCTGGGCGATAGCGAGGCCGCGTCGAGCAGGGTCAGCGCATGCGATTGGTTTTCGCCGAAGTGGGATTGCAAGGCTTTCAGTTTGGCGCCGCGCTGATCCGCCTGATCGCCGTCCAGGCCGACATAAATGAGCATGAGGATTCTCCCGACGCACAGGACCGCCAACATGCGTTGGGCGGGAGCATCCGGGAATCCGGGGTGGCCGCGTCGTGGCGCACCGATCTCGCTCGCTGCGCAGCGTAGGGTCGCCGTCGGTGGCCCGGGATCGGCGCATTGCCGATTCTCCGCTGTGGATTGGCCGATCTCTGGCGCGATGCAGTGTGCCGCAACGCGATGGCGCAGCATCCAGGTCCGGCGACCGAGCAACACGGCCCGTGCACGCCCGCATTGCGACGGCTCCGCAAAAATTTCTAAAGTTCCACCTAGCGCCGCCGATACACATCACCTAGCTGGGTCCCGCTGCGTCGCGGGACGACATGGATTTTTCTTTCCCTGCCCTGCGCAGGATGGTCATGGAGCGACATCACTCTTCTGCAGCGCCTGTTTCCCTGCTTTCGCCGATGGCCCGGATCGCGCCGTCCGCACGCGATCGTGCATGCCTGTCGCATGCGGCGACGCTGGGCAAGGACAGAGCCGATGGCGATGCGTTTTTTCGTAGCTGTATCAACAAGGGGCAATCGATGAAGAACAGTGTGATCAAGGGGGCCATGGGGTTGACGCTTGCGTTGGGCTTGGCGGCCTGCGCGACCGAAACCCATCAGAGCGTCAAACCGCAGACAGTTTCGGCGGCCAGCGTGCCTTACGCCGGCGCACGCGCGCCGATCGCGGTGGGCAAGTTCGACAACCGTTCGTCCTTCATGCGCGGCCTGTTTTCCGATGGTGCGGATCGCCTGGGCAGCCAAGCCAAGACCATCCTGATCACCCATCTGCAGCAGACCAATCGTTTCCGTGTGCTGGATCGCGACAACATGGGCGAGATCAAGCAGGAAGCGCAGATCAAGGGCCAGGCGCAGCAACTCAAGGGCGCCGACTACGTCGTGACTGGCGACGTGACCGAGTTCGGCCGCAAGGAGACCGGCGATACGCAGCTGTTCGGCATTCTCGGCCGCGGCAAGCAGCAGCAGGCCTATGCCAAGGTCAGCCTGAACGTGGTCGATAGCGCGACATCCGAAGTGGTGTATTCGGTGCAGGGCGGCGGCGAGTACACCTTGTCCAACCGCGAGGTCGTCGGCTTCGGCGGGACCTCCAGCTACGACTCCACGCTCAACGGCAAAGTCCTGGATCTGGCGATCCGCGAGGCTGTCAACAATCTCACCGCCGCGATCGACTCCGGCGCCTGGAAGCCGGTCAAGTGACCCGCAACGGACCCTTGCACATGAATACCCTCAATGTCCGCACGCGGTTCTGGCTTGGCGCCTGCGCCATGCTCGCGCTGGTCGGCTGCGCACACCAGAGCGCCTCGCTCTACCAGTGGGGCAGCTACCAGGATCAGGTCTACAGCCACTTTAAGGGAGGTAGCCCGGAACAGCAGATCCAGGCGCTGGAAAAGGACCTGCAGGTGATGCAGGCCGCCAACCGCAGGCCGCCGCCGGGACTGCAGGCGCATCTGGGCATGCTGTACGCCGAAACCGGCAACGATGCCAAAGCGCAGCAGGAACTCCTCGCCGAGAAGACGCAGTATCCCGAGTCCGGCACCTACATCGATCTGTTGTTGAAGAACGCCAGCAACGCGAGGAGCGCGCAATGAAGAACGTCGCAAGAATGGCCTGCGTGGCCGTGCTCGGTCTGCTGCTGAGCGCCTGCGCGACGCAGCCGATGTCGCGCGATTACAGCGCGTACAAGGCCAGCAAGCCGCGGTCGATCCTGGTCTTGCCGCCGGTCAGCCACGCACCGGACGTCAACGCCAGCCTGAGCGTGCTGTCGGTCACCACGTTGCCGCTGGCCGAAGCGGGCTACTACGTGATGCCGGTGGCGCCGGTCTACGAGACCTTCAAGCAGAACGGCATCACCGTGGCGGATGAAGCACAGGCGGTGTCTCCGGAGAAGTTGCGGGAAATCTTCGGCGCCGACGCCGCGCTGTACATCACCGTGGAAAAGTACGGTGCCGTCTACCAGATCATCAACAGCGTGGTCGTGGTCTCGGCCAACGCCAAGCTGGTGGATCTGCGCACCGGGACGGTGCTGTGGCAGGGCCAGGCACAGGCGTCGAGCGGCGAAAATCAGAACAACGCCGGGGGCGGCCTGGTCGGAATGCTGGTGACGGCTGCGATCAATCAGGTCGTCAACCAGGTCACCGACCAAGGGCATCAGATGGGGAACGTGGCCAGCCAGCGTCTGCTGTCCGCCGGCCACCCTGGCGGCTTGTTGTACGGGCCCTACAACCCGAAGTACGGCACCGACTGACCCGGCGCCCTGCCCCGTCTCCGTCAGGTTTGGCGGAGACGGGTAATGCCGCGATTCACACGTCGCCGCCGTCCGCCCAGCCTTCGCCGCTGCCGGCATGGAACACGCGGTCCTGCGCCTGCACCTGGCCAGCCGGCAGATGCGCCTGGTCGGCCAGTGCCGCATAGATCGGGGTGAAATCCGGCGAGGTCGCCTGCATCAGCTGTTCGAAGCTGTCGATGACGAAGTAGGTCTTCTGGTAGGTGTCGATGCGGTAGCGGGTGCGCATGATCCGCTGCAGGTCGAAGCCGATGCGGTTGGGTGCGCCCGACTCCAGCGAGTAGAGCGATTCGCCCTTCGACGAGACGATGCCGGCGCCGTAGATGCGCAGGCCGTCGGGGGTGTCGATCAGGCCGAACTCCACCGTGTACCAGTACAGCCGGGTCAGGTTCTGCAGCGCGTCCGGGCCGATCGCGTGCGCCTTCACCCCGCCGCGGCCGTAGGCCTGCATGTAGTCGGCGAACAGCGGGTTCATCAGCAGCGGCACGTGGCCGAACAGGTCGTGGAACAGGTCCGGCTCGGCGATGTAGTCGATCTGTTCGGGACGGCGGATCCACCAGGTCACCGGGAAGCGGCGGTTGGCCAGGTGGTCGAAGAAGTCCAGCTCCGGCAGCAACCCTTCGACGCCGACCAGGGTCCAGCCGGTGGTCGCCTGCAGCACCGCGTTGAGCTCGTCGAAGCGCGGGATCGCCTGCGAACTCATGCCCATCGCGTCCTGCGCCTGCAGGAACTCGGCGCAGGCGCGGCCGACCAGCAGCTCGCGCTGGCGCGTGTACAGCGTGCCCCAGGTGGCGTGGTCGTCGGCGCTGTAGCTGTCCCACGGCTGGGTCACTACGGCCGTGGTGTAGACCGGCACGTAGCCCTTGTCGGTCTGCTGGTGTTCGACGCGGCGCGGTGCGGTGTCCATGGTCGACGCTCCGGAAAGGAATAGCCACGATGGTAGGCGCGCGGGCGCGCAATGGGCTTGCGAAGTTGCACGGATCGGCGCGCTGCGCGCAAGATTATTGCGTAGAAGCCATGTTGCAGAGCAATAAATGACCGGATCGCCGACCTTCGACCGCACCGACCTGCGCCTGCTCGCCCTGCTGCAGCGGGAAGGCCGCGCCAGCAATGCCGAACTGGCCGCGCAGGTGAACCTGTCGCCCTCGGCTTGCCTGCGCCGGGTGCAGCGGCTGGAGGCCGAGGGCGTGGTCGCCGGCTACGCCGCGCGGCTGGTGCCGGCGGCGATCGGCCTGGGCCTGCAGGCCTTCGTGCGCGTGCAGCTGGAGAAGCACGGCCAGAGCGGCATCGCCCATTTCGCCGACAGCGTGCAAGGCTGGGACGAGGTGGTCGCCTGCCATGCGCTGACCGGCGACATGGACTACCTGTTGCACGTCTACGTCCGCGATCTGGCGCACTTCTCCGCGTTTCTGCTGGACAAGTTGCTCAACGCCGCCGGCGTCGCCGACGTCAATTCCAGCTTCGTGCTGCGCACGGTCAAGGACTTCGCCGGCCTGCCGTTGCCGCGCGGCTAGCGGGAACGCTGCGGATGTGTCGCAGCGTGTCGGCGCGTGGCCGCCCTTGTTAAGTTTTTGCTAACGATTTACATTTGCGTTCTGCGACGGCCATCCACGGCCACAGCCCCTCCGCCAGCCCTGCCGGGCCAGCCACGCCGGTTTCCGCCGTGGAGTGCGGCTGCGCCTGTCCTTTTCCTGCCACCCGCGGCGCGACCGTGTCGCCCCGTGCCCAAACTTCGCGAGATCGATTCATGCTTTCCTCCGCTCCACGCCGTCTGCTGTCCCTCGCCGTGCTGTCCGCGCTCTCCGCCGCCTCGGCACCGCTGCTCGCCGCAGAAGCCGAGGCCGCGGCCGACGTGCAGCCGACCACGCTGGACAAGGTCGAGGTCAGCGGCAGCCCGTCGCGCGCGCAGCCGTCCACCACCACCCGCCTGCCGCTGACGCTGCAGGAGACGCCGCAGTCGGTGAGCGTGCTGGGCCAGCAGCGGCTGGAAGAGGAATCGCTGTTCAGCGTCAACGACGTCATGCGCAACGTCACCGGCGTCAACGTGTCCTTCTACGACACCCAGCGCCCGCTGTACTTCGCGCGCGGCTTCCAGATCACCGACTTCCAGGTCGACGGCCTGCCCACCTACAGCGGTTCGACCAACCAGGAATACGACATGGTCTTCTACGACCGCGTCGAGGTGATCCGCGGCGCCAACGGCCTGCTCAGCGGCGCCGGCATTCCCTCGGCCACGGTCAACCTGCTGCGCAAGCGCCCCGGCAAGAGCTTCGATGCGTCGTTCGCGGCCTCGCTCGGCACCTGGGACTTCCGCCGCACCCAGGCCGACGTCACCGCGCCGCTGACCGCCGACGGCCGCTTCCGCAGCCGTTTCGTCGCCGCCTGGCAGGACCGCGGCTACTACTACGACCACTACACCGAGCAGAAGATGTCGGGCATGGCGGTGCTGGAAGGCGACCTGACCGACACCACCACGGTCACCGTCGGCTACCAGCGCCAGGACAACGACCCGGTCGGCTCGACCTGGGGCACGGTGCCGTACTTCTTCGCCGACGGCGCGTACGCCGACCTGCCCACGTCCACCAACCTGGCGCCGAAGTGGGCGCGCTGGCAGCGCAACACCCGCACCACCTTCGCCAACCTGGAACAGCGCTTCGGCGACAACTGGCTGCTGAAGGTCAACCTGGCGCGCACCGAGGGCGAGGTCGAAAACCTGCGCGTCTACGGCAGCGGCTATCCCAAGCGCGACGGCAGCGGCATCTACCTGCGCGCCGCCGCCGGGCAGACCACCGACACCCGCGACGGCCTGGACGTGTACCTGTCCGGCAGCTTCCCGCTGTTCGGCCGCGACCACGACCTGGTCCTCGGCGGCAGCTGGCAGGACCTGCAGTCGAACACGCCGACCCTGGCGCTGCGCTATCCGGGCGACTGGACCACCTGCGGCCGCGAACGCTGCTACTACATCCCCAACGTCTACGACTGGCACGGCGACGTGGGCCAGATCACCACCGCGCGTACCGGCGCGCGGCGCGAGGCACGCACCACCCAGCGCGGCGTGTACGCCTCCACCCGGCTGCGCCTGGCCGAACCGCTGTCGCTGATTGCCGGCGCACGTCTGAGTTCCTGGCAGACCCGCACCCAGGCCTTCGCCGCCGACGGCAGCTACACCGGCACCAGCGGCCGCTACCGGGTCAGCGACGAGGTCACGCCCTACGTCGGCCTGGTCTACGACCTCACCCCGGCCATCTCCACCTACGCCAGCTACACCGAGATCTTCAATCCGCAGAACTACAAGGACAAGGACAACAACCTGCTGGCGCCGGTGCAGGGCTCCAACCTGGAAGCGGGCATCAAGGCGCAGTTGGCCGACGGCCGCGCGCTGCTCAGCGCGGCGGTGTTCGAGGCCAGGCAGGACAACTACGCGGTGCGCGACATGACCCAGCCCGAAGCCTCGCTGCCCGACGGCAGCTCGGCCTACATCGGCGTCGACGGCACCAAGAGCCGCGGCTGGGAACTGGAATACAACGGCGAACTGCGCCCGGGCTGGACGCTCAATGCCGGCTACACCCACGCCAAGGTCACCCGCGCGCCCACCGACGCGATCTACGCCAACCTGCCGGAGGACTACCTGCAGCTGTCCACCCAGGTGCGCCTGCCCGGCGCCTGGCAGCGCCTGAGCCTGGGCGGCGGCGTGAGCTGGCAGAGCGCGGTGCGCGGCTACAACATCCAGCGCCCGGTCGGCGACGGCAGCGCCGCCACGCGCCCGGTCACCGTGGTGCAGGACCCGTACGCGCTGGTGCATTTCAATGCCAACTACCAGCTCAGCACGCAGTGGACCGCGACCCTGGCGGTGACCAATGCATTGAACAAGAAGTACTGGGCCAACCTGGATTACCAGAACTACGGCGAGCCGCGGTTCGTCAGCTTTACCCTGCGCTGGCGGTACTGAGCGACGGCGCATGACAGGCAAGGACGCCCGTCGCGCAGCCCGGCATTGCTGCGATGGTGGTCGCCGTGGCGATGCGTGCCGATGGCCGGCACTGCGCGTCTATACTGCCGCCGCCATCATCGGAGGATGCAGATGCGACCCGTCACGCGCTTGGCCCAGTGCTTGTTGCTTGCCGGCATCCTGCCCCTGGCAGGGTGCGCACAGTCCGGCTCTGCCGACACGCCGGCGGCTACCTCCACCAATGCCCAGGGCTGCGTGAGACAGCGCCAGCTCGGCCCACAGGATCCGTTCAAGACGCCGCCGCCATTGATGGAGGCATGCCTGGGTCCGTACAAGCTACGCATTCCGGCCAACTACTTCGGCGACCAGATGGGGCCGAACTTCGACGACAGTTTCGGCCTGTACCTGGAATACCCGTCGCTGCAGCCGTTCGCACCGGGCGAACGCGCGCATCTGAGCCTGGATGTGTCGACGCGGACGGTCGATATCGGGTACCACTATTTGGATGGGGTGGACGTGCATGAGGCGCTACGCAGGCGCTACACCGGCTATTCCGCGGACAAGGAGAATCCGGCAGAGCATCTGCAGAGCCGTCTCAGGCAAAGTCCGGTATATGGGCTGACGCCCTACTATCCGGATCTTCCGAAAGTGTTTGCCTACTACAAGGCAAAGGGATACCGGGCGTCGGCGCCTGTGTTCAACGCGGAGGAGCACGATGATTGGTACGTCGAACGGGATGCACATGGCGAAATTCGCACCTTCATCAAGTGCACCTCGCATGTAGTGGCGGAAACCGGTGTGGAGTACCAGAAAGGAAAGCTGGTGCGTAGCCAAGACGCCGAACTTCCAGAGTGCCGTCATATCTTGGTGCTTCCCGACGTCAGTACGCTCGTGGAGGTGCGCTACGTGCGCGCTGCATTGCCGGACTGGAAAAGAATCGAGGATGCAGCGCGTAGCTATCTGGAGAAGTTCATGGTGAAAGGGAATCGGGCGCAGAACAGGTAGTTCTGTAGGCAAACGGCAAAGGAGCTCTGGGAATGAGTGGTCTGGACAAGGGCGATATCGCAGTTCTCGGTTACTACGCCGAACAGGGAAATCGAGAGCTTTATTGGAACTACCTCGCAAACAAGCAAGGCAACGACGGCTACGGGTTGCTCGCGCTCGGTGTCGTCCGCAACGATAACGCACCAGGTGCCACGGCAAACGCGTTCGCCGAGAGCCAGGCCCGTCGTGACGGCGTCGCGATGAGCGAACGGCAGTGGAACAAATTCGGCATTGATTTGATGAAGAGCGACTTCGAGAGTCGGCGAAGCTACTTCGACAATGGTCAACCCGCGCAGGCTCTGAATCTTCCAGTCAAGGACGTCGAAGCCGTCCATGACGCGACCTTCCAGAAGCATCACATCAACCCCAATGGCTGGACGCCGCGCGAACTGCTCGACGCCGCGCGCCGCCATGGTGGCGAGCCCGAAGCGGAGAAGGTCTGGTCGATGATGCTCGACAATTCCGCACTCGGCTTGAGCCGCGCCGGTTTCACCATGAACGACGTGCGCAAGTACGACGACGCGCAGCTGGATGCGATGTCCTATATCGGGCGCATGACCGCTGCGCGGGCGCTCGCGCACGAAGCGCGGCCGATCGCCGATCCGGAGCGGATCGGCGATCGGAGCGTCTACTACGAGCGCGATGCGCGGACCGGCAAATGGACCAACTGGGTCGATGGCGGCGAGCAGACCATCGCCCAGCCGGTGCGCGACCCGCAGCAGCTGCGCGAGCTTGACGATACGCGTGCACTGCGACTGGAGCGCCAGCAGTTACGCGAGCAGTTCCATCCCGAGGATCCGTACCGCCACCAGCCGATCCTGCGCAGCCCGCAGACGCTGGCCGAAGCCGATCCGGTCCAGGCGGGACCGGCGGTCGCGCAGGCCGCGCGCACGTCCGATCCCAGCGAGCCAGGCCATCGGCGTCATGCGCTGTACCAGCAGTGCGCCGCCGGCACCCAGGCGCTGGATCGGCAGTTGGGGCGCAGCCCCGATGCGGACAGCGCCTGCATGGCGGCCAGCGTCACCGACCTGGCCGCACGCAACGGTCTGCAGCGAGTGGATCACGTGCTGTTGAGCGAGCGCGGGCGCACGGCGCAGCCGGGCGAACTGGTGTTCGTCGTGCAGGGCGATCCGAAGGATCCGGCGCACCTGCGCGCGCACATGTCCACCGAAGAGGCGATCCGCACGCCGGTAGCGCAGTCCTTCGAGCGGCTTGCCGAGTTCGATCGGCAGCAGGCGTTGGTCCAGGCGCAGCAGGTCGCCCTGCATCAGGATGTCCACCAGCAGGACGCGCAGCGGCAGAGTGCGGTGCCGCGGATCTGAGTGACGCGACGCCTGCGGGACCTGTGGTCATGTCCGCAGTGCGCATGCTGGATGCGCCTGCTGTGCGTCCCACGCCAGGCGTCACAGCGGCGCGCGCGGTTCTGCAAATGTGACTGGAGTGCTTACCCTCACCCCCGGCCCCTCTCCCGGGGGAGAGGGGAGCGAATGCTCAGTCTTTCGGCTTGCAGGGATCGTCGCGGCGCAGCAGGCGGCCCAGTCGCGACTGCGGCTCGCACGGCGGCGGCGCCGGTTGCGCGGCCTTTGCCGCCGCGGCTGCGGCGGCCGCGCGCTGCTGCTGCAGTTGCGCCAGCTTGGCCTTGATCTGCGGCATCGCTGCCAGCGCGGCCTTTTCGCCTTCCAGGATCGCGGCGTTGCGCTGGGCGAAGTCGGCCGCGCCGATGTCGTTGACCTTGGGCCGGATCACGATGTCGGCGCGGCCCAGTTCCTGCTGGCCCAGGCGCTGGCCCATGATCGCGATCGACTGGTTGACGGTGCCGAGCATGCTGCCCGGGTTCTTGCCGCTGGCCTTGCTGGAGATGTCCACGGCGATGACGAAGTCGGCGCCGAGCTGGCGCGCCGCGTCCACCGGCACCGGGCTGACCACGCCGCCGTCCACGTAATGGAACTTGCCGATGGTCACCGGCTCGAACACGCCGGGGATGCTGCTGGACGCGCGCACCGCCTGGCCGGCATTGCCGCGCACGAACACGGTGCGCTCGCCGTCTTCCAGCCGGGTGGCGACCGCGGCGAACGGCTTGGCCAGCTTCTCGATCGGCTTGCCCTTGAGCTGGGCGTTGACGTAGTCCTGCAGCGCCTGGCCCTGCACCAGGCCGCCGGAGAACAGGCGCATGTCGCGGATGCTGCTCTCGTCCAGCGCCACCGCCGCCTGCTGCATCTGGAACGCGTCCATGCCGCTGGCGTACAGCGCGCCGACCACGCTGCCGGCGCTGGTGCCGGACACCACCGTCGGCTCCAGGCCATTGGCCTGCAGCATCTTGATCACGCCGATGTGGGCGAAGCCCTTGGCCGCACCGCCGCCCAGGGCGATGCCGATGCGCAGCGGCTGGGCGGCCGGCGTGGGCAGCGGTGCCGGTCCGCTCACCACCGGGGCCGGCGGCGCCGGCTTGGGTTCGCCGCCACAGGCGGCAAGCAGGCCGAACAGGGACAGGGACAGCAGCAGGCGCGGGGAACGGAACACGGTCATGGATGCGTCGCGGAAGGAAGAAGAAGGGAGGAGCCGGCGCGAGGATAGCCGCATCCTCCTGCACCGCCCACGACTGGAGGTCATGGGGTGGAGTGTGCGGGTGCTTGGGTGAGGGTGTGGAGGCTTGTACTACGCATTCTGCGAGACGCTGCGCGCCGTACCCTCACCCCAACCCCTCTCCCGGGGGAGAGGGGCGAATGCGCTGCTTTAGAAGTTGTTGTCGCCGTCGAGGATGCGGCCGAAGCCGCCCAGCACCGAGCCTTCGCCGCGGTTCTGCCCGCCGCCCTGCGGCGCGGCGGCGAACATACGTCCGGCCAAGCGCGAGAACGGCAGCGACTGCAGCCAGACCTTGCCGGGTCCGGTGAGGGTGGCCAGGAACATGCCTTCGCCGCCGAAGAACATGCTCTTGATGCCGCTGACCGGGCGCACGTCCATGTCCACCGAGGCGTGGAAGGCGACCACGCAGCCGGTGTCCACGTCCAGCCGCTCGCCGGCGGCCAGCTCGCGCTCGATCACGCAGCCGCCGGCATGCACGAACACCCAGCCGTCGCCCTCCAGCTTCTGCATGATGAAACCTTCGCCGCCGAACAGGCCGGTCATGATCTTGCGCTGGAAATGGATCCCCAGCGACACGCCGCGTGCGCCGGCCAGGAAGCTGTCCTTCTGGCAGATCAGGCGGCCGCCGTGCTGGTCCAGCTTCATCGCCAGCACCGTGCCGGGGTAGGGCGCGGCGAAGGCGACCTTGGCCTTGCCCTGGCCCTGGTGGGTGAACACCGTGGTGAACAGGCTCTCGCCGGTGACCAGGCGCTTGCCGGCCGACAGCAGCTTGCCCATCAGCCCGCCCTGGTTGCCGCCGGAACCGTCGCCGAACACGGTGTCCATCTGCACCGCCGCGTCCTTGAACATCAGGGCGCCGGCCTCGGCCACCGCGCTCTCGCCGGGGTCCAGCTCGATCTCCACGAACTGCATTTCGTGGCCGACGATGCGGAAGTCGATCTCGTCGGCACGGCCGCCTGCGGCCGGCGGCGGCGGCAGGCCCGGCGGCAGGAACGTCGCGCCGCCCTGCAGGGCCGCGATCTGCGCCACCGGCAGCCAGCCGTTCTGGCCCTGGCTCCAGGCCAGTGCCGTGGGGTTGTTGCGGGCGAAGGTGACTGCATCGGCATCGTCGAACGGGCCGGAGCGGGTCTGTTCGCTGCCGGTCAGAAAGTACCACTGGGTCATGGGTGCAGGTCCTTGGCGGGTCGTGGCGGCGAGTCTAGCGGGCTGCCGCGGCGGCCGACATCTGTCCAACGGCAGGGTGGCGGCTGCCACCGCTGGCCGGCCGTCAGGACACACCGCGGCCCGGGTTCTGAGAACCGTTCGTCGTAAAAACCATGACAGCGCTCAAGAACGCGCCGCGAACGCCTTATCGGCTCACTGCCGTCACGGGTCGCATCCACGGGGATAGGGATGCGGTCGGATCGTCGGCCATCGCCAACCCGCCATGCATCTGGGGAAATTCAATGAAATTCAAGGTTTTACTGTTGAGCGGTGCGCTGGCACTCGCCTCTGCCGGCAATGTCCAGGCCCAGGACGGCCCCGAGCTGTCCTTCAGCGGCTTCGGCACCCTGGGCCTGGTGCACTCCACCGAGGACCGTGCCGACTTCACGCCGGACCTGCAGACCACCGAAGGCGCCGGCGCCAGCCAGCGGACCTCGCCGCGTCCGGACTCGCGCATCGCCGGGCAGGTCAACGCCACCTTTACCGACAAGTTCAGCGGCGTGCTGCAGGTCACCAGCGAGTACGCCGAGCGCGCCTCGTATGCGCCGAAGGTCACCCTGGCCCACGTCAAGTACCAGTTCGCGCCGGACTTCGCGGTGCGTGTCGGCCGGATCACCGCGCCGCTGTACATGCTGTCCGAGTACCAGCGTGTCGGCTACGCCACGCCGTGGGTGCGTCCGCCCTACGAGGTCTACAACTACCTGATGGCGATGGACGGCGTGGAAGGCGTGTACACGCGCAATGTCGGCCAGAGCGTGCTCAGCGTGCAGGGCTTCTACGGCCGCATCGATTCCAAGAAGGCCGAAGTGCACGCGATGCGTGGCCTGTCGCTGGTGCTGGACCAGGGCGCTTCCACCTACCGCGTGGCCTACATCAAGGGCAATGCCGACTACCGCACTGACGATCTGGACCGCCTGTTCGGTCTGTACCGCCGGATCAACCCGGCTCTGGCCGAACGCCTGGACACCGTCGGCGTCGCCGGCAGCTTCGCCAGCGCCGGCTACAGCTACGATCCGGGTCCGTGGTTCGCGCGCGCCGAAGTCATCCGCGCCGACTACTCGCCTTCGCTCAACGGCAAGACCACCTCCGGCTACGTGAGCGCCGGTGCGCGCTTCGGCGCGCTGACCCCGTCGCTGACCTACGCCAACGTCGACAAGAAGGCACCGGTGATCGCGCCGGGCGCCGATCCGCTGGGGCTGATGACCCGCGCCGTCGCGCTCGCCGAGAACGGCCGCCACAGCTACACCGCCTCGCTGCGCTGGGACGTGTACGAGAACGTGGCCTTCAAGTTCCAGGCCAGCCACATCGTCAACAACGCCGGCTCGTACGGCAGCCTCGGCAACATCCAGCCGGTTTTCCGTCCTGGCGGCAGCTACAACCTGCTGTCGGCCTCCTTCGATTTCGTGTTCTGAGGACGACACCATGAATGCTTACAAGATTGCCGGCGCTGCAGCGCTGGCCCTGTTCTGCACCGCCGCGCAGGCCGAGGTGGTGGTGGTGATGTCGTCCAAGAGCCCGGTGGACAGCCTGAGCAAGGACCAGGTGTCGCAGATCTTCCTGGCCAAGTCCAACAGCCTGCCGGGCGGCGCGCAGGCCACGCCGATCGACCAGGACGAGGGCGCCAAGGCGCGCGAGGAGTTCTACAAGAAGGTCACCGGCCGCGATGCCGCGCAGCTGAAGTCGTACTGGTCGCAGCTGATGTTCACCGGCAAGGCGCAGCGTCCCAAGCACGTGGCCGGCGACGATGCGGTCAAGAAGGCGGTCGCCGCCTCGCCTGGCGCGATCGGCTACATCGATGCCGGCACGCAGGATGCGAGCGTCAAGGTCGTCTTCAAGCCCTAATTGCCTCCGGAGAGCCTCCATGATGAGACGTCTGCTTTCCCTGCCGTTGTTCTGGAAGATCCTGCTGCCGGCGGCGGTATCGATCCTGTGCCTGCTGGGCTACATCGGCTTCAGCACCGTGGTGTTCCAGCGCAACAACGGGCATCTGGAGGCGATCCGCGACGTGCACTTCCCGGTGCTGGACACCATGACGCGCAACGTCGCCGCGCTGGACAAGATCATCAATGGACTGAACGGCGCGGCGGCGGCCGGCGACATGGACATGCTCAAGGCGACCGCGCCGATCGCGTCGCAGATCCACGCGTCCTACCAGAAGCTGCAGCAGACCGACCCGGGCAATGCCCGGGAACTGGCGCGGCTGGGCAAGGAGTTCGACGAGTACTACGCGCATGCGGCGGCGGTGGCCGCGGCCTTCGCGCAGCAGCGCGAACCGGATGCGGCGCAGATGGAGGCGATGGCACCGTCGCTGGAGCGCTACCGCACCCATCTCAACGCGATGCACCACAGCGCCGACGCGCGCTTCCGCGCCACCGTGCAGAACGCCGTGGACAGTTCGATCGCCGCCAGCGTCGGCGGCCTGATCGTCGGCGTGCTCGGCGCGCTGGCCTGCATCGCCTTCGGCTGGATCGTCGCGCGCGCCATCACCCGTCCGTTGCGGCGTGCCATCCGCACCGCGCATGCGGTGTCGCAGGGCAAGCTGGACAACCCCATCGCCATCGACAGCGGCGATGAGGTCGGCCAGTTGCTGCAGGCCATGGACAGCATGCAGCGCCAGTTGCGCCGCGTGATCCAGGCACAGACCGAGATGGGCGCGCAGCACGAGGCCGGCGTCACCAGCCACCGCATCGTCGCCAGCGAGTTCCCCGGCGAGTTCGGCAGCATGGTCCAGGCCGGCAACGCGCTGGTCGAGGGGCACATCGCGGTGACCCTGCGCGTGGTCGAGCTGATCAAGCGCTATGCGCGCGGCGACCTGTCGCAGGAACTGGAAGCGTTGCCGGGCGAACGCGCGGTCATCACCCAGTCGCTCAACGACGTGCGCCGCAACCTGCTGCGGATCAATGGCGAAATCAAGCGGATGGCCGCGGCGGCGGCCGCCGGCGACTTCACCGCGCGCAGCGACGAGGCCGCCTTCGACTTCGACTTCCGGCAGATCCTGGTCGACCTCAATCAGCTGATGAGCACGGCCGACCGCAATCTCAACGCGCTTTCCTCGCTGCTGCAGGCGGTGGCCAGCGGCGACCTGACCGGGCGCATGCACGGCGAGTTCGAAGGCGTGTTCGCGCGGATGCGCGACGATGCCAATGCCACCGTCGCGCGTCTGACCGAGATCGTCGGTCGCATCCAGCACTCGTCGGCCGCGATCGATGCGGCCGCCGCCGAGATCGCCGCCGGCAACGACGACCTGTCGCGGCGCACCGAGCAGCAGGCGGCAAGCCTGGAAGAAACCGCCGCGTCGATGGAAGAACTGACCTCCACGGTCAAGCAGAACGCCGAGTACGCGCAGCAGGCCAACCGCCTGGCCGCCGGCGCGGCCGCGGTCGCCGTGCAGGGCGGCAACGTGGTCGGCCAGGTGGTGAGCACGATGGAGGGCATCGCGTCCTCGTCGCGGCGCATCGGCGACATCATCGGCGTGATCGACGGCATCGCCTTCCAGACCAATATCCTTGCGCTCAACGCCGCGGTGGAAGCCGCGCGTGCCGGCGAACAGGGCCGCGGCTTCGCGGTCGTCGCCAGCGAGGTGCGGACGCTGGCCCAGCGCTCGGCCAATGCGGCCAAGGAGATCAAGGGGCTGATCGACGAGTCGGTGGAGCGCGTGGCCGACGGCTCGGCCCTGGTCGGCCAGGCCGGCACCACCATGCAGGAGATCGTGGCCTCGGTGCAGCGCGTCACTGACATCATGGGCGAGATCTCGGCGGCCTCGCGCGAGCAGTCGGCCGGCATCGAACAGGTCAACACCACCGTGGCGCAGATGGACCAGGCCACCCAGCAGAACGCGGCGCTGGTCGAAGAAGCCACGGCCTCTGCGCGCGCCATGGAAGAGGAGGCCGGGCAACTGAGCCAGTCGGTCGCGCTGTTCCGCCTGGCCGCGCCGGCGCCCGCAGCCAGACCGGCGCAGGTGTCGCGGCTTGCGGAAGACACCGCGGCGTCGTCGCCGGCCGTGGCGGTGGAGGACGCGCTCGACGCGTGAGGTGTCGGCCGCCGTGCGCGTGGCCGTCGTGTGGCCGCGCGCGGCGGTCGCCTTACAGCGCGCTGGCCGGGCGCACCTGCAGAACCGCGTTCTCCGCGGCGCAGTCGCCTGCCGGCATCCGCCCGATCGCGCGGGCGGCGGCGATCTCGCCGCGCGCCGCGGCCAGGTCGGCGTTGAAGGTCGGGTCGTCGTGCAGCCGCGCCACCGTGGCCGCGCCCATGAAGCGGCCGGCGAGCACGTCGCTCTGCCAGTGCACGTTGCACACCAGCCGGCTCTCGCCGTAGTTGCGACCACGCGCGATCAGCGCAGTGGCGCGCTCGGGCGCGATCTCGCTCAGGATCAGCGCCCAGGCCCAGCCGATGGCGCTGTGTCCTGACGGATAGGAGCCGCTCTGGCGCAGGTCGTCGAGATCGCCCGGGGTGCACACCGCCTGCGCGTTGCGCAGGAACGGCCGCGCGCGCTGGTACCGGCGCTTGGCCGCCTTGGTGGCGGCACTGGCGTCGATGCGGCTGCGCTCCAGCAAGGTGTACAGATGCGGGGTGTGCTGCGCATCGATCGCCACGCCCAGCGCGCAGGCGAACTGGCCGGCGCCGTTCGGGAAGCTCAGGTCGGCATCGCGCGCGGCCTGTTGCCAGCGCGCGCTGCCGCGCAGGGCCAGCGCCTCGCGGTTGATCGCCAGGTCCAACGCCTCACCCGGCGAGTCGGCTGCCGGCGGCGCCGGCAGCAGCTGCAGGCTGTCCGGCACCGCCGCGGCCGGCAGATAGCCCACCGCCTTGGCCGGCGCAGGCGCAGGCGCCGGTGCACGCAGCGCGGGACCGCTGCAGGCGGCCAGGGCGAGCGCCAGCACCACGGCGACGGAACGGACACGACAGGCGGGCGACACGGGCATGCGGACTCGGACAGCGACGGCGGATCGGTCAGTGTACGGCGCGATGCAGGGACGGGTCGCCCGAGGCGGCATGCCGCGGCGCGCGACTGCGGAGAGGAGCGGCTTCAGCCGCGACGGGCGTGACCGGGAAGGCCCGTCGCGGCTGAAGCCGCTCCCACGGAAGCAGGTTTGCGTATTTCTGGAAGCACCGTTCCCGCCTCAGCCCCCGTCACGCTCCTCGCGCGGCGGGAAGCGCAGCACGACCCCGCGCGGCGGCGCCGGCGGTGGCTGCCACAGCACCGGCACCTGGGTCGGCGGCGGCGGTTCCAGTTCGTCGTCGGCGGCGAGGATCTCGTCGGTGTCCTCCTCGTCCTCCCAGCTGTAGCGCTTGCGCGGTGGCAGCGGATCGCGATGGCGCAGCAGCAGCGCGGCGACCACGCCGCCCACCGCGCCGCCCAGGTGCGATTGCCAGGACACCCCGTCCTCGTGCGGCAGCACCGTCACCAGCATGCCGCCGTAGAACAGGAAGGCGATCATGCTGGCGGCGATCGCGGCGCGGTCGCGGCGCAGCAAGGCCAGCACGAACACCAGGAACAGCAGGCCGTGAGCGACGCCGCTGGCGCCCAGGTGATGGCTGCCGGGATCGCCGAGCCACCAGGCGCCCAGGCCCGAGCCCAGCCACAGCAAGGGCAGCCCGGCCAGGGTGGCGCGCGGATACACGCTGCCGGCCAGGGTGCCCAGGATCAGCAGGGCGCCGGCATTGGCCCCCAGATGCTCCAGCGAGCCGTGCAGCAGCGGTGCGGTCAGCACGCCGAGCAGGCCGGCGGCCGTGTGCGGCGCGACCGCCCAGGGCCGCCAGTCGAACAGGCCCTGGCTGGCGAATACCGCCACCAGCACCGCCACGAAGGCCAGGCTGACATTGAACGCGCGCAGGATCCGCGCGCGGTCGAAGCGGCCCTGCGCATCGGGTTCGGGCGTGGGCGAGGGGAGCGAAGAGGTGTCCATGCTCCCTGGATGGCGGCGCCGGGCGTCCAAGGCAAGGCGCTGCCGATGGGAGGGACTGGCCGCGGCCGCGGGACAATCCGCGGCCGCGGCGCCCGCGCCGGGTCAGTGCGCCGGCTTGGCCGGGCGCAGCAGGCTCAGCACCACGGTGGCGCCGATCACCACCGCCACCGCCAGCAGCGACACCAGCACCGGGATCTTGTACAGGTCGATGATCAGCATCTTGGTGCCGATGAACACCAGCACGATCGCCAGGCCGTAGGGCAGCAGGTGGAAGCGGTCGGCCATGCCCGCCAGCAGGAAGAACATCGCGCGCAGGCCCAGCACCGCGAACACGTTGGAGGTCAGCACGATGAACGGGTCGGTGGTGATCGCGAAGATCGCCGGGATGCTGTCCACCGCGAAGATCACGTCGGTGATCGCGATCAGCATCAGCACCGCGAACAGCGGGGTGAACCAGCGCTTGCCTTCCTGGGTCACGCTCAGCGCGTTGCCGTGGTACTGCGGGGTCAGGCGCAGATGCTTGCGCATGAAGCGCAGCACCGGGTTGGCCTCCAGGTCCGGCTCCTTGCCCGCCGAGAACCACATCTTGATGCCGGTCAGCAGCAGGAACGCGCCGAACACGTACAGCAGCCAGTGGAACTTGGTCAGCAGCACCGAGCCGGCGAAGATCATCACCGCGCGCAGCACGATCGCGCCGAGCACGCCGATCACCAGCACGCGCTGGCGCTGCTCCTCCGGCACCGCGAAGTAGCTCATGATCATCAGGAACACGAAGATGTTGTCGACCGCCAGCGACTTCTCGACCAGGTAGCCGGTCAGGAACTCAAGGCCCAGGCGGTTGCCGGTGGCCACGTCGATGGTCTCGCGCAGGTACCACCACAGGCCGGCGTTGAACGCCAGCGCCAGCGCGATCCAGCCGATGCTCCACCACAGCGCTTCCTTGAAGGTGACCTTGTGCGGACCGCCGTGGCGCATCAGCACCAGGTCCGCCAGCAGCGCCACGACCACCACGATCGCGAAACCGCCCCACAACCACACGTTGCCTATCGTTTCCATTGGGAATTTTCCGTCAGTGAACAGGGAACCTCGGGGCCGCGGTGGCGGAGGCGTTCCGGACGGAGACGACGGATGTCGTCCAGAGGGTGCCTTCGCCACTGCGGCGAAGGTCTCGCTCGCAGCCGATGCACCGGCTGCCGTTGCACCGGAGCCCGCGGGCTCGAATTGACGGCGACAACGTCGGGAGCTACTCCCCTTCTTCGCGCATTCTTGCGGCTGCCGGCGGTGCCGTCAATCGGGGCGGCTACAATGGCGTTCATGAATAGTCCCCTGCCCGTAGTCCGCCTCAAGAACGCCTGGCGCTCCAGCCATCCTTGGATCTTCCAGAAACTGGTCGAAAAACCCGCCGCCAAGCCCAAGCCGGGCGCGCTGGTGGACGTGGTCGGGGTGGACGGCGACTGGATCGGCCGCGGCTTCTACAACGGCCACTCGCGCATCGCCGTGCGCATCCTCGAGACCCACCCCGACATCGCGGTCGACGAGTCCTGGTTCGCGCGCAAGATCGCCGAGGCGGTGTCGCTGCGCCGTGACGTGCTCAAGCTGGACGCGATCAGCGATGCCTGGCGCGTGGTGCATGCCGAGGGCGACGGCCTGTCCGGCCTGGTGGTGGACCGCTACGGCGACCTGCTGGTGGTGGAATTCTTCAGCGCCGGCATGTTCCGCCACCGCGAGTGGATCTACGCCGCGCTGCGCGCGCAGTTCCCCGGCGCGCGCTTCTACAGCTTCGCCGAAGAGCACGTGCAGAAGCAGGAGAGCTTCGACTACCGGCCGGTGTCCAGCAGCGGCGAGCGCCCGGAGCCGGCGATCATCAGCGAGTACGGCGTGCGCTTCCGCGCCGATCCGGCCGGCGCGCACAAGACCGGCTTCTTCGCCGACCAGCGCGAGAACCGCCAGTGGCTGAGCCAGCAGGTGGAGGGCAAGCGCGTGCTCGACCTGTGCTGCAACACCGGCGGCTTCGCGGTGTACGCCAAGGTCCGCGGCGCCAGCGAGGTGGTCGGTGTGGACATCGACGAGGACGTGATCGAGATCGCCAAGGGCAACGCCCGCCTCAACGACGTGCGCCCCAAGTTCGTGCAGGCCGACATCTTCCCGTACCTGCGCGATGCCGCCGCCCGCGGCGACCAGTACGACGTGGTGATCCTGGACCCGGCCAAGATGACCCGCGACCGCGACCAGGTGATCCCGGCGCTGAAGAAGTACCTGGACATGAACAAGCTGGCGCTGGGCGTGGTCGCCCCGGGCGGCCTGTTCGCCACCTTCTCCTGCACCGGCCTGGTCGCCGAGCACGAGTTCCTGGACATGCTGCGCCGCGCCGCTTATTTCTCCGGCCGCACCATCCAGATCCTGAAGGTGGCCGGCGCCGGCGCCGACCACCCGTTCATGGCCCACGTGCAGGAATCGCGCTACCTCAAGGCGGTGTTCTGCCGCGTGCTGGACTAGCGCACCGCGCATGCGCAAGGCCGAGCGTCTGTTCCAGCTGGTCAACCTGATCCGGGTGCGCCAGCCGGTGACGGCCGCCGTGCTCGCCGCCGAGCTGGGCCTGTCGGTGCGCAGCATCTACCGCTACCTCGACGATCTCTCGCTCGGCGGCATTCCGGTCTACGGCGAGGCGGGCGTCGGCTATCGCCTGGATCCGCAGTTCGCGTTGCCGCCGCTGGCGCTGTCGCGCGAGGAGGTCGAGGCCTTGCACCTGGCGGTTGAGATGCTCGCCTGCAGCGGCGGCGGTCATCTGCAGCCGGCCGCGCGCGCCTTGTTGCACAAGCTGCAGGCCGCCATGCCCGCGCCGGCGCCCACGCCGCGGGTGGCGCGTGCGTTGCGCGCCGAGCCGGTGGCCTTGCCGTGCTGGCAGGCGCTGCACGCCGCCATCGCGCAGCGCCGGAGCGTGCGCCTGCGCTATCGCAGCCTGCAGGGCGAAACCAGCGAGCGCGCGGTGCTGCCGCTGGGGCTGTTCCACTGGGGACAGCACTGGACGCTGGGCGGCTGGTGCGGGTTGCGCGCCGCGTATCGCGATTTCCGCCTGGATCGGATCGAGGCGGTGCAGGCCTGCGCGGCGCCGCTTCCGGTCCCGGCACACGTGGCGCTGGACGCGTATCTCCAGCACCAACGCGCAGCCTGGGCGCAGCGCGGGCACTGACACCCCGGTGTCAGCAGGGCCGCCGCAGACTGCCGGCTCCTTCACTCCGGAATGCCCGCATGTCCCACCCCAACTGCGTCCTCGAACTGGCCGTGTTCACCGTCAAGCCCGCTGCGCGCGAGCGCATGCCGGCGCTGCGCCAGCAGCTGCGCGCGGTGCTCGCCGATTTTCCCGGCCTGCTCGATTACCGTGCGTATGCGCCGCTGGATGGCGACGACCAGTTCGTCGACATCGCATATTGGCGCGACCTGGCCAGCGCGCAGGCGGCTGCCGAGGCCTTCGCCAGCGGCGATGCCCGCTTCGCGCCCTATGCCGCGGCCATCGCCGAACTGCAGGTGATGCGGCACCTGGCGCCCGCCTGAGCGTGCGGAGTGCGCCATCGCGCCGGCCGCGACTAAGATCGGCCGATGGTTCTCTCGAACGCACGCATGAAGCAGCCCGCCTCGCCCGGTGCGAGGGTGTGGTCGGTCGCCGCACTCGCTGCATGAAGATCGTCATCGCCCCGGACGCGTTCAAGGAAAGCCTGTCCGCGGCGGAGGCGGCCGCGCAGATTGCGGCCGGCTTCCGCAGCGTGTTCCCGGAGGCGCAGTACGTGCTGCTGCCGTTCGCCGACGGCGGCGAGGGCACGGTGGACGCGCTGGTCGCCGCTGGCGGTGGGCGCCGGGTCGCCTGCACGGTGACCGGGCCGCTGGGCGCGCCGGTCGCCGCGCAGTTCGGCCTGAGCGAGGACGGCGGCACCGCCCTGATCGAGATGGCCGCGGCCAGCGGGCTGATGCTGGTGCCGCCGCAACAGCGCGATCCATGCCTGACCGGCACCCGCGGCGTCGGCGAACTGATCCTGGCCGCGCTGGATGCCGGCGCGCGCCGGCTGCTGATCGGCATCGGCGGCAGCGCCAGCAACGACGGCGGCGCCGGCATGGCGCAGGCCCTGGGCGTGCGCCTGCTGGACGCGCACGGCCGCGACCTGGCCGCCGGCGGCGCGGCGCTGGGCGCGCTGGCGCGCATCGAACCGGACGGCCTGGACCCGCGACTGCGCGACTGCACCATTGAGGTCGCCTGCGATGTCGACAACCCGCTGATCGGGCCGAGCGGCGCCTCGGCGGTGTTCGGGCCGCAGAAAGGCGCCACGCCGGCGATGGTCGCGCAGCTCGATGCCGGGTTGCAGCACTACGCCGAGGCGATCGAACGCACCTTGGGCGTGGCGGTGGCGCAACTGCCCGGCGCCGGCGCGGGCGGCGGCATCGGCGCGGCCCTGCTCGCCTTCCTCGGCGCGCGGCTGCGCCCGGGCGTGGAGATCGTCGCGCAGGCGCTGGGGCTGGAAGCGCACCTGGCCGGCGCCGATCTGCTGGTCACCGGCGAAGGCCGCCTGGACGGGCAGAGCGCGCAGGGCAAGGTGCCGGTCGGCCTCGCCCGCATCGCCCGACGCCACGGTGTGCCGGTGCTGGCCATCGCCGGCGGCCTGGGCGAGGGCGCGGCGGATCTGCAGGCGCAGGGGATCGACGCGCTGTTCGGCGCGGTGCAACGCGTGTCCACGCGCGAGGCCGCGCTGGCCGACGCCGCCGACGCCCTGCGCCAGGCCGCGCGCAACGTGGCCGCGGCGATCGCCCTGGGCCAGCGCCTCGGCGGCTCCCGGGCGCAATAGCGGCGCTCGGCTTGGGCGGCGCGCTGCAGCCGCGGCGTTGGGAATCCCGTGTGGGAGGGACTTCAGTCCCGACGCGGTGACTGGTGATTGCCGCAGGGCCCCGCGAGGCCGTTGCCCCGCGCGTCGCGGCTGAAGCCGCTCCCACATGTGGGCATGTCGCCAGCGGATGCGCCACGTGCAGGCATGCCTTGTGGGAGGGATTTCAGTCCGGACCCGATGACCGGTGGTTACCGCAGGGCCCCGCGAGGCGGCTGCCCCGCGCGTCGCGGCTGAAGCCGCTCCCACATGTGGGTATGTCGCCAGCGGATGCGCCACGCGCAGGCAAGCCTTGTGGGGGGGACTTCAGTCCCGACGCGATGACCGGTAGTTACCGCAGGACCCCGCGAGGCGGCTGCCCCGTGCGTCGCGGCTGAAGCCGCTCCCACGCGTGGGTATGTCGCCAGCGGATGCGCCACGTGCAGGCAAGCCTTGTGGGAGGGACTTCAGTCCCGACGCGGTGACCGGTGGTTACCGCAGGACCCCGCGAGGCTGCCCCGCGTGTCGCGGCTGAAGCCGCTCCCACACGTGCGTATGTCGCCAGCGGATGCGCCACGTGCACGCGCAGGCAAGCCCTGTGGGAGGGACTTCAGTCCCGACGCGACGACTGTCGGCTGCCGCAATGCTGGCAGGGAAGCCTGTCCCCAAGCCAGGCCTGACGTCGGCGCGCGCCCGCTGCGACCAATCCCGAATCCCCAATCCCAACCCCCCAGGGACCGCACCAAACTGGTGCGGGAGCCGCGCCCATTTGGCGCGCGCTGCCCCGTTCAGGTAGACTGAAAACGTTTACAACACGGATTCTAACGCCATGGAAACCCCCAATCTCCCGCAACGTGCGCCGCTCAGCCCGAAGTGGCAGTTCCGCTTCGACTTCTTCGACCGTTACGGTGCCCCGTCCACGCCCGAGTACAAGGCCGCGTTCAAGGCACTGCCGTTCATGGAACGGTTGAAGATCAACATGAACTTCTTCGCCCTGTTCTTCGGCTTCATCTACTTCTTCATCCTCGGCATGTGGCGCAAGGCGCTGGGGCTGATCGGCATCTGGCTGGCGCTGGCTGTGGTCGCGGCGTTCCTCCCCGAGGCGATCGGCCGCGGCCTGGGCATCGCCTACTCGCTGCTGGTCGGCATGGCCGCCAACTACGCCTACTACCTGGACCAGCGCAAGGGCAGCGTCAGCTGGAACCCGTTCGAAGGCGTGCGTTGGTGGTAAGCGTCGGGCACGGCGGCGCGCAGGTGCGACACGCCGCCCCCGCGCTCAGCGCTTGCGCTTCCAGAACTGCCAGGCCGGTGCCGGCTTCGGCGTGACCGCCGCGGCCTGCGCCGGGGCCAGCTGGCCCTGAATGCCGGTCAGCCGCGCCTGCGCATCGAATGCCAGGACGATGCGGGTGTTGCCGCGCGTCGCCACGGTCTGCGCGGCGTCGCGCTGCAGGGCATAGCCCTGATCGGCCAGGAAGCCGTCGGTCATGGCCCGGTGGTCGAGTTCGAACTGCATCGGCAATTCGCCGAGCAGGCGCAGCACGCGGGCGTCGTCGCACGGCGCGAAGACCGCGGCCGGTACGTCCTCGAGCAGGAAGAACAGCGCGCCGCCGTCGTACGGCGCGCGGTAGTAGCAGCGCCCGCGCAGGGCACCGGCGAGCAGGGCGATCTGGTGGCCGCCGTCCTCGCCCAGCGCCGAAGACGGCGCGGCCAGTTCGGCGATGCCCTCGCGCTCGCCGTGCGCACGTAGCGCATTGGCATCGGCCAGCAGGGCCGGTGGCAGGTTGCTGGCGGTGTTGGCCCAGGCCCACAGCCAGCTGGCGCTGGCTTCTGCGGCGGTGCCCAGCAATTGAATCGGGAACTGCAGGTCCTCGCCGAAGTACACCTGGCCCGCGCCCAGGTCCACGCGCCAGTCGCGTCCGTCCAGCACGTCCGCCAGCGCCAACTGCCGGGCGTAGGCGTTGCCGATGTGCCGTGCCAGCGCTGCCTGGAACGCCGGGCTCATCGCGGCGTCTGCGGCGCGCGCTGCAGCAGGCTGTTGCGGCGGCCGTACAGCAGGTAGGCGAGCACGCCCAGCGCGTTCCACAGCCCGAACCAGATCTGCGTGGTATGCGGCAGGCTCCAGAACAGGTACAGGCAGCCACCGATCGCCAGCGGCCCGACCACCCATGCCAGTGGCGTGCGGAAGGTGCGGGCGCGGCCGGGTTCGCGGCGGCGCAGGACCAGCATGCACGCGGCCACGGCGATGAAGGCGGCCAGGGTGCCGGCATTGGCCAGCGCGGCGATCTCGTCCAGCCTCGCCACGCCGGCCAGCGCCGCCACCAGCACCGCGGTGAACAGCGTGGTCGCCACTGGCGTGCCGGTACGCGCGTTGACCTTGGACAGCCCGCGCGGCAGCAGGCCGTCGCGCGACATCACGAAGAAGATCCGGCTCTGTCCGTACAGGAACGCCAGCAGCACGGTGGGCAGCGCGATCACCGCGACCACGCCGATCGCCGCCGCCGCCTTGCCGTGGCCGAGTTCGCGCAGGATCAGCGCCAGCGGCTCGGCGCTGGCGCCGAACACGTCGTAGCGCATCGCGCCGACCGCGGCCAGCGCCACCAGGATGTAGATCAGGGTGCAGCCGATCATCGAGCCGACGATGCCGATCGCCAGGTCGCGCTTGGGGTTCTTGGTTTCCTCGGCGGCGGTGGAGATCGCATCGAAGCCGTAGAAGGCGAAGAAGATGATCGCCGCCGCCGCCATGACCCCGTGCGCGACGCCGTCGGCGCCGACCGTCTTGGGGAAACCGTAGGGCATGAACGGGTGCAGATTGGCGCTCTGGAACGCCGGCAGCGCCACCGCCACGAAGATGCCCAGGGCGATCAGCTTCAGCACCACCAGCACCGCGTTGAGCGTGGCGCTCTCCTTGGTGCCGGCCATCAGCAGGCCGGCCACGGCGAAGGTGATCAGCACCGCCGGCAGGTTGACGATGCCGCCGGCATGCGGCCCCGCGGTCAGCGCCGCCGGCAGGTTCAGGTCCATGCCGGTCTGCGCACTGGCCCAGTGCAGGAAGCCGACGAAGTAGCCGGACCAGCCCACCGCCACCGTGCTGACCACCAGCGAGTACTCCAGGATCAGGCTCCAGCCCACCACCCAGGCGATCGCTTCGCCCAGCGCGACGTAACTGTAGGTGTAGGCGCTGCCGGCGGCCGGCATCATCGTCGCCATCTCCGCATAGGCCAGCGCGGCGCAGGCGCAGATCGCCCCGGCCACCGCGAACGACACCAGCACCGCCGGCCCGGCCAGCTGCGCGCCGACGCCGATCAAGGTGTAGATGCCGGTGCCGACGATCGCGCCGATGCCCAGCGCCACCAGATGCGGCCAGCTCAGCGAGGGCACCAGCCGGCGGCCGGCCTCGTGGACGGTGACCAGGTCGAGCGACTTGCGCCGGAACAGGAACGACATGCGGGCCTCGGGGTGCGGAAGTGACAAGCCCGGCAGTGTCGCCGAATGCGGTGCAGCAAAGCTATGCCTGCGGCGCGGTATGGCACGGCGCTTGTGGAGGTCGATGCGAAGCGCAAGTCCGGCCTTATCGAGCGGAGACCGCTCGCTCTCTGTCTCGTAGCAGCGGCGTCAGCCGCGACGGACGTCATCGGGAAAGCCCGTCGCGGCTGAAGCCGCTTCTACGGAATACCGGTGCGTCAGGACCTGTTCCGCCGCGCCCGGCAATCGTGGGTTCTCGCAACCGACCTACCGCCCCAGCCGCTCCGCCAGCCGCACCAGCTCGGCCAGCGAACCGACCTCCAGCTTGCGCATCGCATTGCCGCGGCGCACCTTCACCGTGATCTCGCTGAGCTGCAGCCGCGCCGCCACCTGCTTGTTCAACAGGCCCTGCACCACCAGCTCCACCACCTCGCGTTCGCCGGCGCTGAGCCGCGCCCAGCGCGCCTGCAGTTCCGCCTGCGCCGCATCGGCGGCGCGGCGCGCGCGGTCGCGGGCGATGCCCTGGCCGATCGCGTCGAGCAGGTCCTGGTCGCGGAACGGCTTGGTCAGGAACTCGATCGCGCCGTTCTTCATCGCTTCCACGCTCATAGGGATGTCGCCGTGGCCGGTGATGAAGATGGTCGGCAGCGCCAGCCCGGCCTCGTGCATGTTGCGGTGGAAATCCATGCCGCTCTGCCCGGGCATGCGGATGTCCAGCACCAGGCAGCTCGGCGCGTCGGCGCGCGGATGCGCCAGGAAGTCGCGGGTCGAGGCGAAGGCGTGCACCTGAAGGTCCACCGAGGCGAACAGGTCTTCCAGCGCGGCGCGGATCGAGGCGTCGTCGTCGATCAGGTACACCACCGGGCGTACGGTCGCGTCATTCATGGCGTGGCTCCACCGGCGGTGGGCAGGCACACGCAGAACACCGCGCCGCGCGGCCGCCCGGGTTCGGCCCAGATGCGCCCGCCGCCGGCCTCGACGATGCTGCGGCTGATGCTCAGGCCGATGCCGATGCCGCCCTGCTTGGTGGTCCAGAACGCATCGAACAGATGCGCCTGTGCCTGCGCGGACAGGCCTTCGCCGCTGTCGGCCACGCTCAGCCGCACCGAACGCGCGTCCTCGCGCTCGGTGACGATGCGCAGCGCACGCTGCGCCGGCGGCGTGGCGGCCATCGCCTCGATCGCGTTGAGCAGCAGGTTGCCGATCACCTGCTGGATCTGCACCGGGTCGGCCGACACCGGCGGCAGCAGCGCCGACAGTTCGGTGTGCACGCTGACCGCGCTGCGTTCCAGTTCGCCCTGCGACAGCGCCAGTACCTCGGCCACCGCGGCGTTGAGGTCGAAGGCGCGCTGCTGCGGCGCCTCGCCCCGGGTCAGGCTGCGCACCCGCGCGATCACCTCGCCGGCACGCTCGGCGTCGGCGAGGATGCGCGCCAGCGCCGCGCGCGCCTTGTCCAGGTTCGGCGGCTGCTGGTCGAGCCAGCGCTGGCAGGCGTTGCCGCTGGTGACGATGGCCGCCAGCGGCTGGTTGACCTCGTGCGCGATCGACGCGGTCAGGCTGCCCAGGCTGCGCACCCGCGCCAGCCGCAGCAACTGCGCCTGCGCCGCGTGCGCGGCGGCCTTGGCGCGCTCCATGCGCACCGCGATGGAGGCGGTGACCGCCACCACCACGATGCTGATCGCCGAGTTGATCACGCCGACGTGGTAGGCGCCGGCGTGGGTGAGATGGAAGCTGAGCACGACCAGCACCACGCAGATGCCCGCCAGCACGCCCAGCCCGGCCGGCGCCAGCAAGCGCACCGCGCCGAGGATCGCCACGGTGTAGAACAGCGCCGCCGCCACCGCATAGTCGGTGACCGTGTCGGCGACGAAGATCGCACCCAGCGCCAGGCCCAGCGCGGCGAGGCCGAGCAGGCGGCGGTGCGGCGGCAGCGGCTTGAACCAAGCGATCATCGGCGGTGTGGCGTGGGGGTGACGGGGATGGGCATGGCTGGCTCAGGCTTCGGCGCCGGCGTTCCAGAACGCCTGTTGTACACCCGGTTCGCCCTCCAGGCGCTGCACCACCGCATCCAGTTCCTCGGCACGCACCGCGGTGGCATACAGGGTGGCGGCGATCTCCACGTCCTTCTGCCCGAACGGATGCTGCTCGACCTCGCGCGCCGGGTAGTGCGCCTCCTCCAGCAGTTCGATCAGCCGCTCGCGCACCTCGCCGTGCACCTCGCGCGCGCAGATCGCATAGAACATGTAGGTGGCTTCCAGCGAGGACTCCTTCAGCGGATGCCGGTTGATCCGGTTCACCATCGGCCGCAGCAGGGTATTGCTGAGCAGCACGAACATGGCCGCCAGCACCGCCTCGGCGACCAGCCCGGCACCGGCGCAGGCGCCGACCGCGCCCGACCCCCACAACGTCGCCGCGGTGTTGAGCCCGGTGACGTTGGCGCCTTCCTTCATGATCGCGCCGGCGCCGAGGAAGCCGATGCCCGAGACCACGTAGGCCACCACCTGCACCGCGCCCTGGGTGCCGCCGTGGATCTCGAACAGGCGGTCGCCGAGCGAGACGAAGATCGCCGCGCCGACCGCGACCAGGGTGTTGGTGCGCAGCCCGGCGGTGCGCTGGCGCACCTGGCGTTCGAAGCCGATGATCGCGCCGAGCACGAAGGCGGCGGTGAGGCTCACCAGGGTGTCGAGCAGCGAGCCGAGATTGAACAGACGCAGTGCTTCCATCAGGGCGCGTTCCGGTAGGTGAGGGGAGCGAGCATGGCGGCTCCGGGGAAGGTAGTGGGCGGGGACGGGGGCCGATGATGCCGCGGCGAGATGGCAGCGCGCATCGTGGCGACGGACAGATGCGGCTCAGCGCACCCCGGGCCACCACGCCAGCGCGGCATGCAGCCAGTGCGCGGCCGGGGCGTTCGCCCCGGCGTCGTGCAGGCGCCGCTGCGCCGCATGCGGCAAGCGCGCGCGGACCCGGATGCGGTCGGCGACGGACAGCAGCGACAGCGCATCGGCCATCACCCGCGGCGACTGCGCGGACAGGGCCAGGGCGAAGGCGCGGGCGCCGTGGGCGGCGAGCAGATGGCGCAGCGCCTCGGTACGGCGCATGGCGACCGCGGCGCGCAGTGCGCGCTGCAGGCCGCGCTGCAGGCGGAACCGGCGGGAGAACAGCGAGAACAGGAACATGACGACCTCCTTGCGGCGCGTGGCCGGAGGACGTCGCAGCGTGTGCGCGGCGTGCGTCTTCCGGCTCAGCGCCGGGCAGCGACCAGGCGAGGGGAACGGCGGGGGAATGCGGCGCTGATGCCGCGTCGATGCGGATCGGGGTCCATGCTCGCCTCCGGTATCAGGGGAACGGATCGCGCGGAGCGCGATGGTCTGGCGCGGTCGGATGCCGCGGTACCGCCCACTGGCCGGGCCAGGAGCGGGTGGCGCAAAGCTTGGCATGCGGCCCAGGCGTGCACCAGCCTGCATGAGGCCATGACGGCGATACCAAGGTATATCCGGTCTGGTCCGCCTGCCGGCGCGTGGCGCAGCGATTGAGACGCGGCCGGCTACACTGGCCGCATGCAGAACGATGCCCATTTCCTGATCCTCGCCGGCCTGTTGTGTGCCGTCATCGCCCTGTTGCTGGCCGTGTTGCTGCGGCGGGGCAACCACGCCGCGCTGGAGGCGGCCCTGCGCGAGGAGCAACGCAGCGGTCGCGGCGAACTGCGTGAGCAGCTCGACAGCCTGGCGCGGCAGCAGGACGCACGCAGCGAAGGCTTCGCCCGCCACCTGGCGGATCTGTCCACCCGCACCGACCAGCGCCTGGACCTGCTGCGCGAGGCGCTGACCGAGGACGCGCGGCGCGGCAGGGCCGAGGCCGGCGCCGCGCAACAGCGCATGGCCGAGCTGCTGAGCCAGCGCCTGGTCGAAATCCGCGGCCAGCTCGACGCCTTCGGCCAGCAGCAGGACGCGCGCATGGCCCAGTTCGGCCAGCAGCAGGCCGAGCTGATCGCGCGCATCGACGCGCAGTTGGGCGCGTTGCGCGAGGCCTTGCTCGAGGACGCGCGCAAGGGCCGCCAGGAAGGCGCGGACGCGCAGCAGCGCTTCGCCGACACGCTCGGCCAGCGCCTGGGCGATCTGGTCCAGCGCAACGAGCAGCGGATGGGCGAGATGCGCGGCACCCTGGAGGAGCGGCTGAAGGAACTGCAGGCCGACAACGCGGCCAAGCTCGAGCAGATGCGCGGCACCGTCGACGAGAAGCTGCAGACCACCCTCAACACGCGCCTGGATGCCTCGTTCAAGCTGGTCTCCGAGCGGCTCGAGCAGGTCCAGCGCGGCCTGGGCGAGATGCAGCAGCTGGCCACCGGCGTCGGCGACCTCAAGCGCGTGCTGAGCAACGTCAAGAACCGCGGCGGCTGGGGCGAGGTGCAGCTGGAGAACATCCTCGAGCAGACCCTGACCCAAGAGCAGTACGCGCGCGGCGTGCGGGTGCGCCCGGAGCGCAACGAGATGGTCGATTTCGCGGTGCGCCTGCCCGGCCGCGGCCACGAGGACACGCCAGTGTGGCTGCCGATCGACGCCAAGTTCCCGCGCGAAGACTACGAGCGCCTGCTCGACGCGCAGGAGCAGGGCGATCCGGAGCTGGTGCAGGCGACCGGCGCGCAGCTGGAGCGCGCGATCCGGGTGCAAGCCAAGTCGATCGGCGACAAGTACATCGCCCCGCCGCACACCACCGACTTCGCGGTGATGTTCCTGCCCACCGAGGGCCTGTACGCCGAGACCCTGCGCCGCCCCGGCCTGGCCGACCTGCTGCAGCGCGAGCACCGCATCGTCGTCGCCGGGCCGACCACGATCACCGCCCTGCTCAACAGCCTGCAGATGGGCTTCCGTACCCTGGCCATCGAGAAACGCTCCAGCGAGGTGTGGGGTGTGCTGGCGGCGGTGAAGAGCGAGTTCGGCAAGTTCGCCGGCATCCTGGAAAAGGCCGAGAAGCAGATCAGCACCGTCGGCAAGAGCCTGGGCGAGGCCAGCCGCAAGACCCGCACCATCGAACGCCGCCTGCGCGGTGTCGAGACTCTGGCCGACGCGCAGGCCGCGCCGCTGCTGGAACTATCGCTGCCGCTGGAGGATGCCGAAGCGGACGAGGCGGCAGGCGACGACCGGGAGTGAGGGCTTGCGGTGCCCGCGGCGGCGGTGCGGCGAGTTGGGATGGCAGGGCGCTGTGGCGGTTACGTCGACGCGAGATGGCGTGCGACCAGCACGCGCCATGTTGGATGCAGCGACGCGACCTGAACGGGCCAGCGCGGCCGCTTCGTACGCGTGCGCTGTACAGATGGCGCAGCATGCGGGTGTCCTGGTCTTGCCTGCAGTGTCGATGCGATTCGACATCGCGGATGCGCTGTCGTCTCCAGGCCGCTCGCCTGCTCGCCCGCTGGCCGATACGCGCGCTGCCGATCACGACGAGAGGCACATGTGTAGCGGCGGCTCTTGTTCCTTCTGCGGCAGTCGCGAGCAGGTGTTGTGGACACGGCCGTCGCGGCTGAAGCCGCTCCTGTGGGATCACATGATCCGCAGCAAAAGCGGGTGTTACGAGCCTGCACAGGCTAGCTGTCGGTGCGCTGAGTCACGCGGTCACGGCACTGCGCATGCTGCGCCGGCAGCGACTATGCTGGCGCTCCCTTTCGATCGAGGTAATGCCCCATGTCCGAGTCGCTGACCGCCATTCCGCTGACCCGCATCGATGGCCAGCCGGCCACCCTCGCCGCGTTCGAGGGCAAGGTGTTGCTGATCGTCAACGTCGCCTCCAAGTGCGGCCTCACCGCGCAGTACGCGGGCCTGGAAGCGCTGTACCGCGAGAAGCAGGCCGCCGGCCTGGAAGTGCTCGGTTTCCCGGCCAACGACTTCAAGGGCCAGGAGCCGGGCAGCGAGGCGGAGATCCAGCAGTTCTGCCAGCTCACCTACGACGTGACCTTCCCGATGTTCGCCAAGATCGCGGTCACCGGCGAGGACACCCATCCGCTGTACCGCGCGCTGATCGCCGCGCAGCCGCAGACCGAGGGCGAGGGCCCGATGCGCGAGAAGCTTGCCGGCTACGGCATCGAGCCGAATCCGGCGCCGGGCGTGCTGTGGAATTTCGAGAAGTTCCTGGTCGGCCGGGACGGCCAGGTCCGCGCGCGCTTCGCTCCGGACGTTACCGCCGAGGATCCGCGCCTGCGCGCGGCGATCGACGCGGCGCTGGCGTAACGGCGCGCTGCGCCATCTGGCTGTGCTTGGACGAGCTGAAGGTGTGTTGCGGCGTCTAGGTAGTTGGTGAACGAGCCGGAGAGGTGATCGATGTCCTCGTTGTCCGGCGTCGCTTGTTGCGGCTGAACCGCTCCTACGCAAGGCGTGCAGCATCGAAACCGTTGCCGTTGCCGTTGCCGTTGCCGTTGCTGTTGCTGTTGCTTTGGCTGTTGCTTGGCATTAGCTGTTGCTTGGCTTTGGCTTTGGCTGTTGCCCTGGCTTTTGATTTACCGGGTTCCCTTCCGAAGCGGCGGCCATCGCGGGGAAACACCCGAAGGGCGGCGTACATGGATGTACGCCGTCCGCGGCAGGGCAGGGCTCGCCGGAAAAAGGCGAAGCACTGCTTCGCCCCGGCGGGCGGGCTGGCGCCGTGAGGCGACTGCCCCGGACTTGGCTGCGAAGCAGCCAAGCCCCTTCCGCGGATCCCCGGGCTGGACGCGGACCCGGAGCGCGCAGCGCGGAGGGCGCGAGGCAGGGCGCGCTTTCTTTTGGTTACCTTTTCTTTGCGCGAGCAAAGAAAAGTAACTCGCCCGCAAGGGCGAAAGCTTTGCTTCTGCTGTTGTCGTTGATGTGGTTGCTTCGTTTGGAAGCTTGAAAGCAACAGCAAAGGCTTTCGCCTTGCGGCGAGTCACTTTTCTTTGCTTGTGCAAAGAAAAGTAACCAAAAGAAAGCACACCCCGCAGCGCGCCCTCCGCGCTTCGCGCTCCAGGTTCGCAGCCACGACGGGGATTCGCGGAAGGGGCATCCTGCCCCTGCCGCGAACGGCGCACGTCCCTGTGCGCCGCCCTTCGGGTTTTTCCCCGCCGTGGCTGCCGCGCCGAGGGGACCCCGGTACATCAACAGCCAAAGCAACAGCAACAGCCAAAGCAACAGCAACAGCAACAGCCAAAGCAAGAGCAAGAGCAAGAGCAAGAGCAAGAGCGAAGCGACGGCACGTCGACGTCCGCTGCGGATACGGCATCACCCGCTGCAACCCAACAGCCATTCCACTCTGCGCTGCTACTACTGTGCGCGATGGCAAAAAAGTTCAGGCACAAAAAACCCGGCCGAAGCCGGGGTTTTCTGTGCTGCCTAAGTGCAGGCGACTCAGCGACCGCCGCGCCACTCCGGGACCGGCATCGCATCCACCGGCACCGTCGGATTGGTTTCTTCCTCGCGCAGATAGGCCGGCAGATCGTCGTCCTGACGCTTGTGCCCGCGCATGTCGCTCTCGATCTGATAGTTGCGGCGCTGCAGCCACGCATCGCGGGTCAGCTGGTACTCGTCCGGCGCCTGGTCGCGCAGACTGTCCAGCGACAGCAACTGCGCGCGCGTGTCGACCAACTGCAGGCCCTGCAGACCGATGCGCACCCGGTCTTCCTCGATCTGCTGCAGTGGCGACAGCGGCGCGTCGCCGACCAGGCCGAACGCATCGCGCACCGTGCGCGGGCCGAACAACGGCAGTTCCAGGTAACGCGAGCGGCGCCAGCCCCACACACCCAGGGTCTGGCCGAAGTCCTCGCTGCGTCGCGGCAGGTTGGCGTCGGTGGCCGGGTCGAAGATGCCGCCGATGCCCAGCGTGCTGTTGATCAGGAACCGGCTCAGGGTCTGCCCCGCCTGCAGCGGACGGCCCTGCAGCAGCTGGTTGACCATGGTCAGCGGCGAACTGAGGTTGTCGAAGAAGTTGGTCACGCCCAACCGCACCGGCCGCGGCACCACGTTGACGTAGGCGCGTGCCAGCGGCCGCGCCACGCCGCGGTCGACCACGTTGTTGAAGGCATGCACCTTGCGGTTGAACTTCTCCCACGGATCGTAGCTCTGCGGTGCAGGCACGCCCTCCGGCAGGGTCGGATCGGCGACCGGGTTGTACGGGTCGCCACCGTACAGCGCGGCGTAGTCGTCCTCGGCCGAGGTCGGCGTGCCGTTGGCCGCCCCGGCGCTCGGGGCAGCACTCGCCGGCGGCATCGCCGCAGGCGCGCTTGCCGGTGCCGGCGCGGCGCCGGTGTCCATGCCGGTGGCGCTGTTCGCGGTCGCCAGCGCGGCGTGCGCATCGGGAGCCGCGGCGCTGTCGCCGGCGGCCGGCGCGGTCTGTGCCACCGGCGGCGGCGGCGGTGGCGGCGTGCGCTTGGGCGCGCCAGCGCAGGCGCCCAGGGCGGCGGCCAGGGTCAGGGAGGTAAGGATACGCAGCACGTTCATGTGTCAGCTCGCCGCAGGGGGAGAGTGGAAGTCCAGGGTCGAGGCCAGCCGGTAGGCGGCGCTCAGGTCGGTCAGGCCGGCCGGGGCGCCATGGATGGCGACCTCGGCCTGGCCCTGGGCACGCAGGCGCGCGGCAAGTTCGGCGAGCAGCGCCAGGCCGGCGCTGTCCACCCGCGAGACGGCCTGCAGGTCCAGCGCGCGTGCGCCCGGCAGCGCGCGCAGCGCTGCCGGCCACAGCGCGGTGGCCGCCGCACGGTCGAGCACGCCGCTCAGCGCGAGCGTGTCGCCGTCGCGGCGCAGCTGCGGCGCATCACTTGCCACTGTTGCCCGCCGGTGCCGCCTGCAGCGTGCCGTTGCGCAGCTCGGCCGCAACCTCGGGGATCGACTTGTTGCGCAGCGGGGTGTCGAACTGGTTGCGGAAGGTCTGCACGTAGGACACGCCCTCGACCATCACGTCGAAGATCTTCCAGCCCGCGCCGGTGTTGCGCAGCAGGTAGTCCACCGGCACCGGGTCGCCGCCGCTGCGCAGCAGCTCGGTGGAGACCTTGACGCCGCGGCCGCCGGGCAGCGGGGTTTCCGACTTCACCCGCACCTGCGGCTTGCCTTCGAAGGTCAGCAGCGAGGTGCCGTAGCGCTGCATCAGGTTGTCGGCCATCGCGTCGCCGAACAGCTTGACGTCGGCGTCGGAGGCGCCGCGGCCGTGCACGCCCAGCACCAGGCGGGCGGCGTAGTCGCGGTCGAAGGACTTGTTCATCTCGCTGTCGATGAACTGGCGCAGCGCGGTCGGGTTGCTCTTGAACTCGCTGCGGCGCTGTTCCAGCGTGGTCAGGATGCGCGTGCTGTTCTCCAGCACCACCTTGCTGGCCGAACCGGCCTGGGTGGCGGCGGCGGCCGGCGCGGCGGCCTGGGCCAGGGCGGCGGAAGGCGCGGCCACGGCCAGCGCGGCGGCGAGAGCGGCGGAAAGCAGTTTGATCGTCATGGCTTGGGTTCCGTTGCGGGCGTGGTGGGGTCGGCAGAGGGTGCGGCAGCGGGTGTTGCGTTCTTGTCGCCGCCGGCGCTGCCGCCGCCGAACATGTACTTGCCGACCAGCTGGATCAGGTCCACCGCCGGCTGGGTGAAGGCGATTTCCTGGCCGGGCTTGAGCGTGTCGGGGTCGCCGCCGGGCTGCAGGCCGACATAGCTCTCGCCCAGCAGGCCACTGGTCAGGATCGCCGCCGAAGTGTCGGCCGGCAGGTCCTTGTACTTGTCGTCGATGGACAGGGTCACCACCGAGTCGAACTTGGTCGGGTCCAGGTCGATCTTGGCGACCTGGCCGATGATGACGCCGCCGATCTTCACCGGCGCCTGCGCACGCAGCTGGCCGATCTGCGAGAAGCGCGCGACCAGGTCGTAGCGGTGGCCGCCGAAGCCCCACTGGCGGTTGGTGGAAGCCAGCGCCAGCACCAGCAGCGAGGCCAGGCCCAGCAGCAGGAAGGCGCCGACGGCGAACTCGAGACGGGGACCACGGAGAGCCATAACGTGTCTACCTTGTTGATTCAGCGTGGCCGCGGCGCCAGTGCCGCGACCGGGATGTTGCCGCGGAGCCTGCCGTCGCCGGCCGGCCCCGCGTTGGCGCCGCTCAGCGGAACAGCAGCGCCGACATGACGAAGTTGAACATCAGTACCAGCAGCGAGGCGTTGACCACGGCGCGGGTGGTGGCCACCGAAGTGCCCTCGATGGTCGGCTCGGCATGGAAGCCGACATAGGCCGCCACCAGCGCCGCCGTACCGCCGAACACCGCCGACTTCAGCATCGCCACGCCGAAGTCGTCCCAGAAATCCACGCTGCTCGACAGCGCCGACCAGAACGTGCCGCGGTCCAGGCCGAGCGCCGCCACCGCCTCGAAATAGCTCGCGCTGATCGCCAGCGAGCAGAAGATGCCGGTCAGCAGCGGCACGGTCAGCACCGCCGCCCAGAAGCGCGGCGCCACCGCCTTGGCCACCGGGTCGATCGCCATCAGCTCCAGCGCCTTGATCTGGTCGGTCGCACGCATCAGGCCGAGCTCGGCGGCGATGGAACTGCCGGCGCGGCCGATGAACAGCAGCGCGGTCAGCACCGGCGCCAGCTCGCGGTACAGCGACAGGCCGAGCAGCGTGGACAACGCATCGGAGGCCCCGTAGGTCTGCAGCGTGCGGTAGCCCTGCAGGGTCAGCACCAGGCCGACGAAGGCGCCGCCCACGGCGATGATCGGCAGCGAACGCGCGCCGACCTTGTAGATCTCGCGGATCAGCTCGGCCAGCAGGTCCCGAGTCGGCAGCGAGCCGCGCAGCACGGTCAGGAAGAACAGCCCGGCGCGGCCCAGGGAACGGATCGGGGCAACGATGGCCATCAGGCGGCGCTCCGCGCGCGCTGCGGCGCATCGAATGGGATCGGGCCGTCGGGACGGCCGTGCAGGAACTGCTGCAGCAGCGGATCGGTGCTGGCCTGCAAGGCCTGCGGGGTGCCGGCGAAGACCACGCCGCCGTTGGCGATGGCCACGGCCTGGTCGCAGATCGGCAGGGTCTCGTGGACGTGGTGGCTGACGATGATGCTGGTCAGGCCCAGGGTGTGGTTGAGGCGCTGGATCAGGCTCATGATCACGCCGGAGGCGATCGGGTCCAGGCCGGTCAGGGGTTCGTCGTAGATCATCAGCGGCGGGTCCAGGGCCAGTGCCCGCGCCAGCGCCACGCGCCGCGCCATGCCGCCGGACAGCTCGCGCGGCCAGGCGTCGGCAGCGGCCAGCAGGCCCACCGCGTGCAGCTTCAATGCGACCAGCCGCTGCAGCACCGGCTCGGGCAGGCGGGTATGGGCGCGCAATGGCAGCGCCACGTTCTCGGCCACGCTCAGGTCGGTCAGCAGGCCGTTGCCCTGCAGCAGCACGCCGATGCTCTTGCGGGTCTCGCGCAGCGCGCGGCTGCCGCGCGGCAATGGCTTGCCGAACACCTGCAGCGTCCCCGCGGCCGGCTCCAGTTCGCCGGTCAGCGCCGCCAGCAGCGTGGACTTGCCGCTGCCGGAGGGGCCGAGCACCGCGGTGATGCTGCCGCGCGGCACGCTCAGCGAGACGTCGCGCAGGATCGCCCGGCCGCCGCGGTCGATGCGCACGCCCGACAACTGCACCAGATTGGATTCGGAAGACGCCATCGCGACCTTTAACGAAAATACAACATAGGATCGATCCGTTCGGCTGAACTTAACCGAACTGGCCCGTGCAGTATTGTGGCACCGCGCGGGCCGGTGTGCGCGCCCGCTTCGCCCCGTTCATGCAACAGCGTGTCATACGGCCGCGCATTGGTCGCCGGCGACGCCGCATCGGCTCGGGATGGCCGCCACCGCGCCAGCGCCTCGCAGCTGCACTTGAGGGGTGGACAAAAGGCGGTGTGGACAAATGCCCGCACAGCGCTTGTGCGCGTCGCGACGGCACGCGACGATGCCGGCAGGGCGCCCGTGCCGAACCACACCTGGAGTCAAGGATGGAGCTGTTGAGCTTGGAACACTTCGCTGGAAGCGTGAACGAGACGTTCTCGGCGCAGTTGAACGAAGGCGAGGTCGCATTCGTGCTGGTCGAAGCGCGGCCGCTGCCGACGCCGCCCGCGGCGCGGCGCGCCCCGTTCTCGCTGCTGTTCCGCAACGGCTCGGCGTTTCTGTTTCCGCAGCAGACCTACCAGATGCGCCATCCGCGCCTGGGCGAGATCGGCATCTTCCTGGTGCCGGTGGCGCGCGAACGCGACGGCTTCCTGTATCAGGCGGTGTTCAACTGACGCGCGCGTCCGGCTTCGTGCCAGCGCCATCCCAGCGCATGGCCAGATGGGTCTGGCCGGCCTCGCCGGCAACGAAGCCCAGCCGCGCGTAGAGCCGCTGCGCTGCGGGATTGGCATGCAGCACGTGCAGCGTCAGTGCGCGCCCATCCGCATGCGCGAGCGCCTGTGCCTGCGCGATCAGCGCGCCGCCGATGCCGTGGCTGCGGCAGTCCGGCAGCAGGCTGATATCGACCAGGACGTGCGGATCCGTGCTGCGGTCCAGATACAGCCTGCCCAGCCGCGCGTGCGCGTCTTCCACGATCAGGAAGTCCGCGCCGGGAAAGTGCTGCAGATAGTGCGCATGCTGCAAGGCGAACTGCTGGTCGAGAAAGGCGCGCTTGGTTTGTTCCGGCCACGGCACCGTGGCCAGTTCGTCGCGGCGCGTACTGGCGTATAGGTCGCGCAGCCAGTCCAGGTCTGCCGAACGCGCCGGCCGCACGCCGATGCCGCGTGCCTGCAGCGCAGCGGGCGCAGCCCACCCGGCGTCCCGTTGCGGAAAGCCGGGCGAGGCGGCGATCGACATCACGCCTGCCTCAGTTGAAGACCGGATAGTTGCCCTGCAAGGCGATGCAGAAGTTCACCGCCAGATACGGCTGCCGGTTCTCGTGCGCCTGGCCGATGCCGGTGGGCATCAACATGGTCGGGGAGAACTGCGTGTTCGGCGCGACCGCGTTGTATGGACGCGCGTTGCTGCTACCGGGGGAAGACAGCGCGGCGCCACTGACGGGCGTGCCACTCTTCTTTGTTTGGTCCGACAACGAAAATGAGTTGACGCCATGCTGGTGCATGGGAATCTGCGTGCTCTGCAGGCTGACCGATGCCGAGCCGAAGTTGCTGCCCAGCGTGTGCGGCGTCAGGCCCGGCCCCGCGCCCTGCTGGCAACCGGCGCGCGTGACGAAATTCGGCAGTTGGAACGTGGTGGTGCCATTGCCGCCGTAGGCCACGCCGAGCAGGGAATACAGTACGGTGTTCTGCGTGATCGGCAGGGTGGCGCCGTTGCACAACGCCCAGCCGTACGGGTTGTAGTCGAAGCCGAACAGCTGGATTTCGCCGATATAGGGTTCGGTCATGAGCGGATTCCTCCGATGAGCGGATGCGTGCCGCAGCCTTGTCGGCGCGGCGCAGAGGTCAGGCCTGTTGCGGGAAGATGCCGGTGGTGGCGATGCAGTACTGCACCGTCAGCGTCGGCATGGTGTTGTCATGCGGTTGGTTGCCGCCGGCGAACGAAGTGCTTTGCCCGGACATCGCTTGCGCAGTTGCGCCAGTGGTGCTTGTGAGATAGAAAACGTCGCCGGTCACCGCGCCTGGCAACAGGCCTGAGGGCGCCGTCGCTGTCGCCGCTGCGGTGGTGGCCTGGGCGACGTGCGTATGTGCAGGCATTTGCAGGTCTGTCAACGTCACCGTCTCGGTGCCGGCCTGCTGAGCGAGCACGTAGTTGCTCAGGCCCGGCCCCTGGCCCTGGTGGATCGGCAGCCGACCGCGCAGATCCGGCACCGCGAAGGTGCTGGTGCCGTTGCCACCGTAGGCAGTGCCGAGCAGGACGTACAACGGTTCGTATTCGGAGATCTGCAGCAGCGAGCCGTCGCACGCCTGCCAGCCCTGGGGCGTACGGCCGAAGCCGAACATGCGGATTTCGCCGATGAAGGGAGTACCCATGAGATGCTTCCTGGTCGATGAGGCGCCACGCGCACGACTGTGCGCGGCGTGCCCGGATGCGGATGCGCCTAGCTGCGCGAAGGGAAGATGCCGGACAGCGCGACGCAGAAATTGAGCGTGGTGTACGGCTGCACGTTCGGATGCGCCTGGCCGCCACCCTGTGTGCTTACCGTGGCTTGCGATAGCGGAACCATGCTTCCAGGCGCAGCGTACAGCGATGTCGCCGCTCCAATAGTTGCGCCATTGTTCGCGAATAGGCGTCCGGTCGGGTTGCGGCTGTTGCCTGCGGCGCTGGCGCATTCCATCAAGTGGAGATGGGCCGGCAATTGGTCGGTCACCAGCGTCACTGTCTCCCCACCCGCCGCCTGGCCCATCGGCAACGCAGGCGGCTGCCACGCCGGGTCGGCCGATGGCCCATAGCCTACCGGCGTGCGCCCGCGCATGTCCGGCAAGCCGAACGTGGTCTTGCCGTCGCCGCCGAAGCGGGTGCTGAGCAGACTGAACAGGGCCTGGTTCTGATTGATCGGCAGCAATTGCCCGTTGCACTGCGCAAAATATTTTGGCGCAAACGCGAAACCGGTCAGCATGATCTGACCGATGAAGAACTCGCTCATGCGGATCTCCCCCCGGAGTGGATGACGCCAGACCTCGTGTCTGGCGCCAGACTACTTAATCACGACTTCGGCGACTTGCAAGCGACGATTTTGCTGAACCAGACAGACGTGACGCATTTGTTGCTTTACGCGGCGTTGGATTTGTTGTTCCAATGGCCGCGCGACGCGCATGCCCGATGCTTGCTGGGCCAATGTTACGCGAAGTCCGAGGCACCAGGATGGCTGCCAGCGCCCATGGGGTGGCGCGTTTTGGGGAATCGAAATATGTCTACGAATTGCACCGGTTTGCGCCGTGGCGCGCGCATCGCATTGCGCTGTTTGATGTTGCTGGTCGTGTTGTTGATGACGACGTTGCACTCCGGGTTGGCCGCGGCAGCGTCTTCCCAGTATTGTCCGACGTTGAACGCCACCGTCGCCCAGGGTGGCTCGGTGCAGATCGACGTCACCACCTGCGACGGCACCGGTGTTGACGACATCGGCGTCGGCTGGAACGGGGTGCAGCCTCCCCACGGCACGTTGGTCGTTCCCAGTCCGAGCGGGGCGCAGGGAACGCAGATCATCACCTACACGCACAATGGCGACAGTGCCACGAGCGACACATTTCCGCTAGAAGACGGCGCTGGCGACACCATTACCGTCAATATCACCATCACGCCCTCGCGCAGCGCCAGCATCACGGTTTCCCCGTCCAGCGCCAACGAGGACAGCGGCACGCCCTTCGTCTACACGGTGACGTTGAGCTCGACCAACAGTTCGGCGACCACGGTGAACCTGACCCGCAGCGGCACGGCGACCAGCGGGACCGACTACACCGGCGCGGTCACCAGCGTCGTGGTGCCGGCCAACGCGACGTCCGCCAGTTTCAGCGTCACCCCAGTCGCCGACACCACGGTGGAGCCGGACGAGACGGTGATCTTCCAGGTGGCCAACGGTACCGGTTACTCGATCGGCAACCCCTCCAGCGCCACCGCCACCATCGTCAACGACGACTATCCCTCGGCAAGCATCGCGGTGTCGCCGGCCAGCGTCGCCGAAGATGGCAGCGCCAACCTCGTCTACACCGTCACCCTGAGCCAGGCGTCGCCGTCGGCGCTCTCGATCGGCTTCAGCGTGGGCGGCACCGCGACGTCCGGTACCGACTACGCAGCGGTCAACTCGCCGCTGGTGATTGCGGCCGGGCAGACCAGCGGCACCATCACCGTCGATCCCACCCCCGACACCACGGTGGAACCGGACGAGACCGTGGTGATCAGCCTCAATGCGGGCAGCGGTTACACCGTCGGCTCGCCGTCCAGCGCCACCGGCACCATCCTCAACGACGATCTGCCGACCCTGTCGATCAATAACGTGTCGCAAAACGAAGGCAATTCCGGCACCACCGCGTTCACCTTCACCGTCTCGCTCAGCCAGCCGGCCGGCAGCGGCGGGGTCAGCTTCGACATCGCCACCGCCAACGGCACCGCGACCGCGGGCACCGACTACATCTCCTCCAGCGTGAACGGGCTGACCATTCCGGCCGGCAGCAGCAGCGCCACCTTCACCGTGCAGGTAATCGGCGATACGCTCAACGAACCCAACGAAACCTTCTACGTCAACGTCACCAATCCAAATGGCGCCACGATCACCGGTGGGCAGGGAGTGGGCACGATCAACAACGACGACGCGCAGCCGTCACTCTCGATCGGCGATGTCAGCGTCACTGAAGGCAACAGCGGCACCACCACGGCCACATTCCCCGTCACCCTCAGCGCCGCCAGCGGCCAGACCGTCACGGTCAACTACGCGACCACCGACGGCAGCGCCAATGCCGGCAGCGACTATGTCGCCCACTCCGGCACCCTGACCTTCTTGCCCGGCATCACCACGCAGAACGTGGCGGTGACCATCAACGGCGATACCACCGTCGAGCCGGACGAAACCTTCACCGTGAATCTCTCCGGCGCCAGCAACGCCACCATCGCGCGTGCCACCGCCACCGGCACGATCCTCAATGACGATGCGGTGGTGACGATCTCGCCGACGTCGCTGCCGGCGGCCACCGCCGGCACCAGCTACAGCCAGACCCTGAGCGCCAGTGGCGGGACCGCGCCGTATGGCTTCGCGATCACCACCGGCACGTTGCCGGTGGGGATGCTGCTGAGTTCCGCCGGCGTGCTGTCCGGCACGCCCAGCGGCACCGGCAGCTTCAATTTCACCGTGTCCGCGACCGACAGCGGCGCGTCGCCCATCAGCGGTAGCCGTGCCTATACGTTGACGGTGGCTGCGCCAACCGTGACGCTGCCGGCGACGACCCTGCCCAACGGCACCGCCGGCCAGGCCTACAGCGCGGCGATCACCCAGGCCAGCGGCGGCATCGCGCCGTACACCTATGCGGTCACGGCCGGCGCCTTGCCGGCAGGCGTGACCGTCAACAGTGCGACCGGTGCGCTCAGCGGCACGCCCACCGTGACCGGCAATTTCAGCTTCACCCTGGTCGCGACCGACAGCACCTCCGGAACGCCGGGCCAGGCGTCGCGCAGCTATACGCTGGCGATCGTGGCGCCGACCTTGACCGTCGCCCCGTCCACCCTGCCGTCCGGGACCGCGGGCACGGCCTACAGCCAGACGTTGAGCACCAGCGGTGGGACGGCGCCCTACACCTACGCGCTCAGCTCCGGTGCCCTGCCTGCGGGCCTGAGCCTGAGCAGCGCCGGTGTCCTATCCGGCACCCCGACCGTGGCCGGCAGTTTCACCTTCGTCGTCGGCGTCACCGATGCCGGCAGTTTCGGTGGCTCGCACGCCTACACCCTGTCCATCGCCTCGCCGACCCTGGCCATCACCCCGCCGACGTTGCCGGCGGCGGCGATCAACGCCAGCTACAGCCAGGCGCTGAGCACCAGCGGCGGCACCGCGCCGTACAGCTATGTGCTCAATGCCGGCACCTTGCCGAGCGGGATGAGCCTGAGTGCGGGCGGCGTGCTGTCCGGTACGCCGACCACGGCCGGCAACTTCGCGTTCACCGTGGGCGTTACCGACGCCAACGCCTTCACTGCGGCGCAGGCGTTCACCCTGACGGTGGCGTCGCCGACGCTGACGCTGTCGCCGCCGGCGCTGCCGGCCGGCACCGCGGGCAGCGCCTACAGCCAGGCGCTCAGCGCCACCGGCGGGACCGCGCCCTACAGCTACAGCCTCGCCACCGGCGCGTTGCCGGCCGGGCTGAGCCTGAGCGCGGCCGGCGTGCTGTCCGGTACCCCGACCCAGGCGGGCAGTTTCGTCTTCACCGCCACCGTCACCGACAGCACCGCCGGTGTCCCCGGCCAGGCCAGCCGCAGCTACACGCTGAGCATCGCCGCGCCGACCCTGACCCCGGGGCAGCCGACCTTGCCTGCCGGCACCGCGGGCACGGCGTACAACCAGACCCTGAGCACCAGCGGCGGCACCGCACCGTACAGCTACAGCGTGGTCAGCGGCGCGCTGCCGACCGGGCTGAGCCTGACCACGGCGGGCGTGCTGTCCGGCACGCCGAGCGCGGCCGGCAGCTTCGCCTTCAGCATCAAGGTGAGCGACGCCAACGGCTTCTCGGCCACGCAGGCCTACACCCTGACCATCGCCTCGGCGGTGCCGGCACCGGTGGCGGCGAACGACACCGGCGCCACCCTCGTGGATACCGCGCTGACCCTGGCGGTCACCGGCAACGACACCGGCAGCATCGACAGCATCGCCATCGCCACCGCGCCCAGCCACGGCACTGCGACCGTCGATGGCGTGCGCCTGGTGTACACGCCGGCGCCGGGCTACGTGGGCGTGGACAGCGTGCACTACACCGCCATCGGCGCCGGCGGCAGTTCGGCCCCGGCCGTGGTCACCATCACCGTCAACGCCCGCCCCATCGCGGTGTCGGTGACGGTGCCGGCGGTGACCGGGCAGGCGCAGACCCTGGACGTCACCCGCGACGCCACCGGTGGCCCGTTCGTGGCGGCCGCCGTGGTCGCGGTGCTGCCGGCCAACGCCGGTACCGCGACGATCACCCGCGCGGCCGCCAAGGCCGCCGGGGTGCCGACCGCGGCCGCGGACGACGGCCCGGGCTTCATGCTGACCTTCGTGCCGAATCCGGCCTTCTCCGGCAACGCCACGGTGCGCTTCACCCTGTCCAATGCGTATGCGACCTCGGCCGAGGCGGATATCGTGTTCATGATCGCGCCGCGCCCGGATCCGACCCAGGATGCGCAGGTGCGCGGCCTGATCGACGCGCAGGCCGAGTCGACCCGGCGCTTCGCCAAGGCGCAGATCGACAACTTCCAGCGCCGCCTGGAGGCGACCCACCGGGGTGCGCGCGGCTTCGACAACGGCGTGAGCTTCCAGGCCAGCTCGCAGTGCCGCCAGCGCGACCGCACGCTGCAGAGCGATCGCAACCTGGACGCGCAAGCGTGCGACCCGGCCAACCGCGACCTGCGCGACGGCGCCATGGACGGCGGCGCCGACAACGCGTCGGCGGCACCACGCGATGCCACTGCGGCAGGCGATCTGGGCCTGTGGGTGGGTGGTGCGATCCGCTCCGGCAGCCTGGACAGGCAGTCGCAGCGTGCCGGCGTGGATTTCCAGACCGATGGCCTGAGCCTGGGCGCCGATTACCGCGTCTCCTCGTCCTTCGCATTGGGTGTGGGCGTGGGCTTCGGCCGCGACGACAGCGATGTCGGCCGCGACGGCAGCCGCAGCAAGTCGACCGCGTACACGCTGGCGCTGTATGCCAGCTATCACCCGGGCCAGACGCTGTTCTTCGACACCCTGGTCGGCTACCAACTGCTGTCCTACGACCTGCGCCGCTACGTCACCGACAACGGCGCCCTGGCCGAAGGCGACCGCAGCGGCCACCAGTGGATCGCGTCGCTGTCGGCCGGTGCCGACCTGCAGCGCGGCGATTGGCAGATCACCCCGTATGCGCGGGTGGATGCCGCGCGCGCCACGCTGGACGCCTACAGCGAAGCGGCGATGGCGCCGTATGCGCTGCGCTACGAGGACATGGACGTGGCCACCACCACCGGCAACCTCGGCCTGCGCCTGGAATGGCGCCGGCAGATGACCTGGGGACGGCTGACGCCGCAGTTCCGGCTCGAGTACCAGCACGACTTCCAGGGCCGCGGCGACGCCACGCTGGGCTATGCCGACATCGTCGGCGGCACCCTGTACCGCACCGGGCAGAGCGTGTACGACCGCAACCGGCTGATGCTGGGCGTGGGCGTGGTGTTCAGCACCGACCAGGGCCTGTCCACGCGCGTGGAGTACCGCGGCGTGACCGACGGCGACAGCGGCAGCGACCAGACCTGGATGTTCAACGTCGAGAAGAAGTACTGACACTTTGAGCCCCTCTCCCCCCGGAGAGGGGGTGGGGTGAGGGTCCGACGCGCAGCGACTCGCGATGTGTGGGTGCACGAGGCTGCGCCCGTACCCTCATCCGGCCCTTCGGGCCGCCTTCTCCCGGCGGGAGAAGGGAGCGGCTAGCTGTGATCTCTCAGTAGGTTGTTCATCCGGGGCATCTCTGGAAGATGGGGGTTACCAAGCCAACCCAGCCCCAGGAGCCCCGGATGAACCTGCATAAACATGCCCGTTTGAGCCCTCGCGGTCGAGCCCTGCTGGTGGATCGCATCCTTGTTCATGGGCTGCGCGTGGAAGAAGCGGCGCATGCGGCCGGTGTGAGCGTCCGAACGGCCTACAAATGGCTCAAGCGCTTCAAGGAAGAGGGGGCGCAAGGGCTGAGCGACCGCACCTCCCGGCCTCACGACTGCCCCCATGCCACGCCTCGGGGCGTGGTGGATCAGGTCATCGCGCTGCGCCGTTCACGCCACACGTATCGGCAGATCGCCGAGCAGCTGCCTGTGGCGCCGAGCACCATCGCCCGGTTGCTGCGCCGCGCCGGCCTGCACCGGCTGGCCGAGCTGGAACCGGCGCTGCCGGACAATCGCTATGAATACGCCCAACCCGGCCAACTGCTGCATCTGGACATCAAGAAGCTGGCCCGTTTCCGCCAGCCCGGCCACCGCGTGACCGATGATCGGACGGTCACCTCCCGTGGCATTGGCTGGGAGTACGTCCACCTAGCCATCGACGATCACTCGCGCGTGGCCTTCGGCACCATCGAGCCCGATGAGCGCGGTTTCAGTGCCTGCAGGGCCCTGATGCAGGCGGTTCGCTACTACCGCAGCCTGGGCGTGCGCTTGGAGCGCGTGTTGACCGACAACGGCGCCTGCTACAAATCACGCCGCTTTCGACGCCTTGTCCGACGGCTCGGCCTGCGCCATCTGCGAACCCGACCCTACACGCCACGCACCAATGGCAAGGCCGAGCGGCTGGTGCAGACCAGCCTGCGAGAATGGGCTTATGCGCGCTCCTATATCGACTCCACGCAACGCGCCAACGCCTTCTCGGGCTGGCTGCATCATTACAACTGGCATCGACCACACGCCAGCCTCGGCTACAAACCGCCCATCTCCCGAATTCCACTGAACAACGTGGTGGGTTTACACAGCTAGCCCCTCTCCCATCGGGAGAGGGGTTGGGGTGAGGGTCCGGCGCGAAGCGACCCGCGATGTTTGGGTGCACATGGCTGTGCCCAAAAGCGCCGCCTGCCCGCATCCGGCACAATGCCCGGCACATGCCTGCCCCGTCCGCGCCCGATTTCCGGCTGTATCCGTCCAACGCGCTGGATACCCTGGCCGCCCTGCTCGCCGAAGAACTGCGCCGGCCGCCGCCGGGGCAGCCTTTGCTGGCGCCGGAGGTGGTGCTGATCCCGCAGGTGGCGATGCGGCGCTGGCTGCAGTCGACCCTGGCCGCGGTGCACGGAGTGGCGGCGAACCTGGAATTCCTCACCCCCGGCGAGTTCGTCGCGCGCGCGCTGGAGCGCAATCTCGGCGCGGCGGCCGACGACCTGGACATGGCGACCATGCATTGGCGCCTGTACGCGGCGCTGCAGGGCGACCTGGGCAGCGATGCGGCGCTGGCGCCGCTGGCCGGCTATCTGGCCGACGGCGATGCGCTCAAGCCGTGGAGCCTGGCCGGCGAGCTGAGCAACGTGTTCGAGAAGTACCAGGCCTGGCGCCGCGACTGGCTGCTGCGCTGGGAAGGCGGCGCCGACCCGGACGATCCGCAGGCGCGGCTGTGGCGGCGTATCGCCACGGGCCGCGCCTACCGCGCACGCCGCATCGGCCAATACCTGGACCGCTACGCGCGCCCCGACGGGCCGCTGCCGCAGGGCCTGCCGCGGCGCCTGTTCGCCTTCGCCGTGCTCAACATCTCCCCCGACGTGCTGCGCGTGCTGGCCACGCAGGCGCGCGCCGGCACGCTGCACTTCTACCTGCCGACCCCCGCGCAGGGCTACTGGGGCGATCTGCAGACGCTGTGGCAGCGCCGCCGCGAGGGTGGGGCGGTGGACCTGTTCGCCGACCACGTGCAGGAGAACCCGCTGCTGCAGGCCTGGGGCGCGGCCGGGCGCGACTTCATGGCGCTGATCGGCGACTACGAGGTGGTGCATCCGCTGGCCGAGATCGCGGTCTACGCCGATCCGCTGGAGTCGGGCCGGCGCGCGCTGGCCGAGGGCGGCCTCGGCGACAGTCTGTTGCGGCGCATGCAGAGCGATCTGTTCCATCGCCGCGCGCCGGCGCGGCCGGCGCCGCTGGCCGCGGTGGATCCGCACGATCCCAGCCTGCAGGTGCACGCCTGCCACACCCGCCTGCGCGAATTGCAGGTGCTGCACGATCAGTTGCGCGCGCTGCTGGACGACCCGCGTTTCGAGCCGCCGCTGCAGCCGCGCGAGATCGCGGTGCTGTCGCCGGACATCGACCCCTACGTGCCGTACCTGGATGCGGTATTCGGCGGCCACGCCGGCGACGACGCCTTGCCCTATGCGCTGGCCGACGCCAGCCCGTTGGCCAGCGAGCCATTGGCCGAGGTGTTCCTGGCGCTGCTCGGGCTGCCGATCGCGCGCTTCGGCCTGCACGAGATCCTGGACCTGATCGCCAGCGCGCCGATCGCCGAGGCCGCCGGCCTGGACGAGGCCGGACTGGAGCGTCTGCGTAGTTGGCTGCACGCTGCCGGCGCGCGCTGGGGCCTGGACGCGGCGCACCGGCAGCGTCACCAGGCGCCGGCCGACGACGCCTACACCTGGCGCTTCGCCCTGGACCGGCTGCTGCTCGGCCACGCCAGCGGCGCCGAGGACGACATCGACGGCGTGGCGCCGTGGCCGCAGCTGGAAGGCAGCGCCCTGGCCGCGCTGGACACGCTGCTGCGCCTGCTGCGCGTGCTCGACCGCCACCAGGCCGCGCTGGCCGAGCCGATGCCGCCTGGGCAGTGGCGCGAAGTGCTGCTGGGCCTGCTCGAGGCGCTGCTGCCGCAGAGCCCGTCGGCGCCGCGCCAGCAGCGCGCGCTGGAGCGGCTGCGCGCGCTGATCGACCAGTTCGCGCGCGACGCCGCCCGCGCCGACTACACCGACGCGGTGCCGGCCGAGGTGGTCCGCGCGCACTTCGCCGCGGTGCTGGGCGAATCGGACACGCGCGCGCCGCTGCTCACCGGCGGCATCAGCTTCGGCCGCATGGTGCCGATGCGACTGCTGCCGTTCCGGGTCATCTGCCTGCTGGGCATGAACGACGGCGATTTCCCGCGCCGCGATCCGGCCGCCGGGCTCAACCGCCTCACCGCCGAACTGGGCACCACGCGCCGCCGCCACGGCGACCGTTCGACGCGCGAGGACGACCGCTTCCTGTTCCTGCAGCTGTTTGCCTCGGCGCAGGAGGTGTTCTACCTGAGCTACCTGGGCGCCGATGCACGCGACGGCAGCGTGCGCGAACCCTCGCCGCTGGTCGGCGAACTGCTGGCCTGTGCCGCCCAGTACCACGCCGATCCGGCCGCGGCCGCGGCGCTGGTGGTGCGGCATCCGCTGCAGCCGTTCGCCGCTGCCGCGTTCGGCGCCACCGGTGCCGAGGATGCCGACCCGCGCCGTTTCAGCTACCGCCGGCAATGGCGGCCGGCGGTGGACAGCCTGGTCGGCCAGCGCCAGCCGCTGGCGCCGTGGATCGACGATCTGCCGGCCGCGACCGACGACGCGCTGCCTTCGCAGCTGTCCATCGACGACCTGCGCCGGCTGCTGGTCGATCCGGCCGGGCAGTTCCTGCGTCAGCGCCTGGGCCTGCGCCTGCCCGATCCGGCGCAGGCCGACAGCGACCTGGAACCGCTGCTGGCACCCAGTCGCGGGCTCGATCAGTACGGCCTGCAGCAGCAGGTGTTCGAGGCGGTGCTGCGCGAGGACACCGACGCCCTGTACGAACGCCTGCGCGCCCGCGCGCTGCTGCCGTCGGGGCCGCTGGGCCGGCGCCAGCTCGACGAGCGCGTGCGCCAGTTGCGCCCGTATGCCGAGGCGTTCCGGCAGTGGCGCGGTGGTGACGCCGCGCCGCTGGCGCCGCGGCTGCAGGTGGACCTCGACGGCACCGCGCTGCATGGCCGCCTGCCGGGTTGGTACGCGCCCGGTGTGGCACGCGTGCAGGTGGGCGCCTTGAGCGGGCGCAGCGCGATCCGCCACGGGCTGGAATGGCTGCTGCTGCGCGCCGCCGGCGAACGCGCGCCCTACGTGCGTTTCTTCGACCACGACGACAGCCTCGGTCCGCATCCGATGGACCGCGAGCCGCTGCCCGCCGCGCAGGCGCAGCAGGCGCTGGCCGAGCTGCTGCAGCTGTATCGCCACGGCCGCCAGGCGCCGCTGGCGTTCGCGCCGTACAGCAGCTGGAAGTACTACCAGGCCGCGCGCACCGGCGATCTCGACAAGGCGATCAAGGACGCCGCCGCGCAATGGCAGGCCAGCTTCGGCTGGAGCGAGGCGGACAGCCCGGAACTGCGCCTGGTCGGCCGCGGCCGCGACCCGTTCGCCGATGCGCAGCGTTTCGCCGACTTCGCCGCCACCAGCCAACGCGTGTTCGGCCTACTCGAACAGGGCGACGCCGGCCCTGCGCTCGATCCCGAACGGCTGAGCGAAAGCTGGCAGCGCTGGCGCGGCACGCAGGAGGACGCCGAATGAGCGCCGCACCCGACCGCGACCCCTACCTGCAACTGCCGCTGCACGGCGTGCGCCTGATCGAGGCCAGCGCCGGCACCGGCAAGACCTTCACCCTGGCCACCTTATTCACCCGCCTGGTGGTCGAACGCGGCCTGCGTCTGGGCCAACTCCTCGCCGTCACCTTCACCGAGGCCGCCACCCAGGAACTGCGCCGGCGCATCCGCGAGCGCCTGGCGCTGGCGGCCAGTCTGGTACCGGACTCCGCCCCGGACCTCGTAGGAGCGGCTCTTGTCCCCTTTTCGGGATTAGCCGCGAACGACCCATCGCGCCCAACCCCGCAACAAGACCCGCCCGACGTCGCCCTCACCCGCGCAATCCTCACCGCGCACCTGGCCGCCAGCACCGAAACCCCAGCGGCCCTGCGCCGCCGCCTGCAGCAGGCGGCCGAGGACATCGACCTCGCCGCCATCTTCACCATCCACGGCTTCTGCGCGCGCGTGCTGCGCGAGCACGCGCTGGAAAGCGGCCAGGCCTTCGCCGCGCCGCAACTGCTCACCGACGACCGCGAACTGCTGCGCGACGTCGCCGCCGACCTGTGGCGGCAACGCGCCGCCAATCCGGCGATGGCCGAGGACCTGGTGGCGCTGTGGCCGGGCGGGCCGGACGGCATGGCCATCGATCTGCGCGAACTGGTGCGGCATCCGACGCTGTTGCCGGCCGCGCCGGTCTTTTCCGCCGAGGACGGCGCTGTGTTGCAGCAGGCCGCGCAGCGCGCCGGCGTGGCGCTGGCCGAGGCGTTCCGCACGCACGGCACCGCCTGTTTCGAGGCGATCGCCGCGGCGATGGATGCCGGCGTGCTGAGCAAGGTCAGCTACAAGCCCGACTGGCTGACCGCGCTGTGGCACTGGCTGGACGCCTTCGCCGCGGCACCGACCGCGGACGCGCCGCCGCATCCGAAGCTGGTCAAGCTCACCGCCGCCGAACTGGCTGCCGGCACCAACAAGAAGCACGCCGAACGCACCCCGGCCTCGCCGCTGGGCCACGCCATCGACGGTTACCTGGCCGCATTGGCGCAGCTGGCGCAGTGGCGAACGCAACGCCGCATCTGCCTGCTGCACGCGTTGCGCGCCGACGCGGCGGAGCGCCTGGCCTATCTCAAGCGGCAGCGCCGCGTGCAGACCTACGACGACCTGGTCGAGGGCGTGGCGCGCGCGCTGGAAGGCCCGCACGGCGCCGCCTTGGCGCAGCGGCTGCGCGCGCAGTACGCGGTCGCCCTGGTCGACGAATTCCAGGACACCGACGACCGCCAGTGGACGATCTTCCGCAAGGTGTTCGCCCCGGCGACGGCCGATCCCTCTGCGGCGCAAGACGATGGGACGATCGCATCGCTGCCCACGCAGGACGACACGCCGCCGCTGCTCGCCCTGATCGGTGACCCGAAGCAGGCCATCTACGGCTTCCGCGGCGGCGACGTGCGCACCTACCTGGCCGCCGCCGCGGATGCCGAACGCGCGCCGCCGCTGGCGCACAACTTCCGCTCGCGCCCGGCGCTGCTGGCGGCGATCGACGCGCTGTACGCGCAGGCCGGCTATGCCGAGGCCTTCCTCACCGACGGCATCGCCTTCCACCCGGTGCAGCCGGGCAGCAAGCGCGTCGATGCCGACCTGCAACGCGGCGGCGTGCCGGCCCCGGCGCTGACCGTGTGGCGCGCACCGGAACCGCCGCCGCCACCGGCCACCGCCAAGGCGCCGGGCAAGCCCAAGCCGTGGAGCGCCGGTCGCGCCCGCGAGTTGTGCACCGCCGCCTGCGTCGCGGCGATCCGCGGCTGGCTGGCCGATGCGCGCGACGGCCGCGCGAGCTTGCTCGGCCGCCCCGTGCAGGCCGGCGACATCGCCGTGCTGGTGCGCAGCCACGGCGAGGCCACGCGCATCCAGCAGGCGCTTGCCGCCGCCGGCATTCCCGCGGTCGCCGCCGGTCGCCGCAGCCTGTTCGCCACCGACGAAGCGCTGGAGCTGTTGGCCCTGCTGCAGGCGCTGCTCGATCCCGGCGACGACGGTCGTTTGCGCGCGGCACTGGCCACCGTGCTGATCGGCGAGGACGCCGCAGCGATTGCCGCGCTCGACCACGACGGCGAGCGCCAACGCCGCTGGCAGCAACAGGCGCTGGACTGGCGCGAGCGCTGGCAGCGCGGCGGACCGCTGGCCCTGATCGGCGACCTCGGCGCCGCACACGGGCAGCGCCTGCTGGCATTGGTCGACGGCGAACGCCGCCTCACCAACTATCTGCAGCTCGCCGAACTGTTGCAGGAAGCCGACACCCGCGCACTCGGTCCACATGGCCTGGTCGACTGGCTGGCGCGGCGCATCGCCAATGCCGACGACAGCGACGAGGCGCAGCAACTGCGGCTGGAATCGGATGCGCGCCGCGTGCAGATCGTGACCCTGCACAAGAGCAAGGGCCTGGAGTATCCGCTGGTGTTCCTGCCGTACGCCGGCATCGGCCGCAGCGAGCGCAGCCCCGGGCGCCACTGCGTGGTGCCGGCGCCGCAGGGTGGGCGGCAGTTGCAGTGGAACACCGGCCGCAGCGGCGGCGAATCCGACCCGGCCTGGGACACCGCCGAAGCCGCGTGGAAACAGGAACAGCGCGCCGAGGACGCGCGCCTGCTCTACGTCGGCCTGACCCGCGCCGAACACGCACTGTGGATCGCCACCGGCGCCTTTCCGCAGCACGAGCGCACCGCGTTGGCACCGATGCTGCGCGATCTCGATGCCTTGCAGGCCGCCGCTGCTCCCGGCGCCATCGCCATCGACAGCACCCCGCCGCCGCCGCAGTTGCCGCGCCTGCCGCCCGAGCCGGCGCCGCCGGTGCCGCCGGCGCGCGTGCCGCAGCGGCGCGTGCTGCCGGAGTGGTGGGTGTACAGCTTCACCCAGCTCGCCAATGCCGATGCCGGCAGCGACCCGATGGCCAGCGGCACCGTGCCCAGCAGCGGCGGCAGCGACGAACCCGCCGCCAGCGAGCCGGTCAGCGCCGCGGTGGAGGTGGACATGGTCGACCGCCGCTTCGTCGGCAACCGCTTCGGCGTGGCCATGCACGACGTGTTCGAGCGCTGCGACTTCGCCGCCTGGCGCGACTGGCACCCGGGCCAGCCGGCGCCAGCGGGGCAGGCCACCGCCATCGTCGAAGCGCTGCAACGCGGCGGCTATGCCGAGGACGAACTGGAAGACGGCACCGCCATGCTCACCGCCCTCGTCGGCAACACCCTCACCGTGGCGTTACCCGAAGATACCTGCCTGGCTGCGGTGCCGGAGGAGCAGCGGCGCAACGAAATGGAATTCCACTTCGCCATGCGCCCGACGCGCGTTGACGCATTGCTGGCGCTGCTGCACCGCTACGGCGTGGCCGGCGAGCGCCAGGCGTTCGGCGCGCGGCAGCGCCTGGAGGGGCTGATGACCGGCCTGATCGACCTCACCTACCAGCACGACGGCCGCTGGTACGTGCTCGACTACAAGTCCAACCGCCTGCCGGCCTACGACCCCGACGCCCTGGCGCGGGCGATGGCGCACAGCGAATACACCTTGCAGGCGCTGATCTACACCGTGGCGCTGCACCGCTGGCTGCGCTTCCGCCTGGGCGGTGCCTACGACTACGCCCGCGACTTCGGCGGCGTGCGCTACCTGTTCTGCCGCGGCCTGGACGCCGCCCGCGACCCGTCGCCAGGCGTGCACGCCTGGCGCTTCGACCCAGACCTGATCGATGGCGTCGACACCCTCTTCGCCGGCGCCCCGCTTGAGCCCCTCTCCCCTCGGGAGAGGGGTTGGGGTGAGGGTACGTCCGCCCACGGAGCCACCCCGTGAGCCAATCCAACCTCCTCGCCACCCTCCGCCGCACCGGCACCCTGCGCACGCTCAAGCCCCTCTCCCCCCGGGAGAGGGGTTGGGGTGAGGGTACGTCCACTCACGGAGGCCCCACCCCGTGAGCCAACCCAACCTCCTCGCCACCCTCTACCGCAGCGGCACCCTGCGCACGCTCAAGCCCCTCTCCCCCCGGGAGAGGGGTTGGGGTGAGGGTACGTCCACTCACGGAGCCCCCACCCCGTGAGCCAACCCAACCTCCTCGCCACCCTCTACCGCACCGGCACCCTGCGCACGCTGGACCACGCCTTCGCGCACAGCCTGTCCCGCCTCGACCCGAACACCCCCGACCTGGTCCTGGCCGGCGCCGCCCTGGCCTCGCTGGCAGTGGCCAGCGGCCACGCCGGCCTCGACCCGGCACGCGCCAGCCTCCTGCTCGACAGCCGCGACGGCGCCGCTCCCACGCTGCCCACCGCAGACGACTGGACCCGAGCCCTGGCCGCCTCACGCTGGGTCGCACAGCCCGCTGCCGAAGACCCGGCCAGCCCCGACTGCCCACTCGTACTCGAACACGGCCTGCTCTACCTGCGCCGCTACCGCGAATACGAACGACGCCTGGCCCTGGGCCTGCGCCGCCTCGCCGCACAGCCGCTGCCGCACAACGACCTCGCCGCGCTCGCACCCTTGTTCGCCCAGCTCTTCCCTCTCCCCCCGGGAGAGGGTGCCCGCAGGGCGGGTGAGGGTACGGCCGCCGCCTACCCATCCGACCGCCAAGCCCAAGCCGCCGCCCTCGCCCTGCGCCGCGCCCTGCTGCTGGTCACCGGCGGCCCCGGCACCGGCAAGACCACCACCATCGCCCGCCTGTTGCTGCTGCGCATCGCCCAGGCCCGCGCCGCCGGCCTGCCGCCGCCGCGCATCGCCCTGGCCGCGCCCACCGGCCGCGCCGCCGAACGCATGGCCGAAAGCCTGCGCGCCGCGGTGGCGCGCGCCCTCGCCGACGGCGTCGACCCGGCCCTGGCCGAAGCGCTGCCGGCCGGCGCCAGCACCCTGCATCGCCTGCTCGGCGTCATCCCCGACCTGCCGCGCTTCCGCCACGACGCCGACAACCCGCTGCCGTTCGACCTGATCGTGATCGACGAAGCCTCCATGGTCGACCTGCCGCTGATGTGCAAGCTGGTCGATGCCGTGGCCGACGGCGCGCAACTGATCCTGCTCGGCGACGCCGACCAATTGCCCTCGGTCGAGGCCGGCGATGTACTCGCCGCGATCCTGCAGGCCGCCGGCCCCGGCGACGCGCTGCAGCCCGACGATGCGCAGGCGCTGCAGCCACTGCTCGGCCACAGCGCGGTCGCGCACGACCAGGGCGGCCTGGCCGGGCACCGCGTGCACCTGCTGCGCGGCTACCGCCAGGCCCAGGACTTCGCCCTAGTGCCGCTGGCCGACGCGGTGCGTAGCGGCGACGCCGACGGCGCCCTGCGCCTGCTGCGCGACGGCCAACTCGCCGGCGTGCGCTTCCACGATGGCGTCGACGACCCGCTCGCCGCCGGCGGCGACGCCCTGCTCGCGCACTGGCGTGCCCTCGGCGACACCGACGATCCGGCGCAAGCCCTGCGCGCCGCCGCGCGCCTGCGCCTGCTCACCGCCGTGCGCGCCGGCCCGCAGGGCGCGCGCGGACTCAACGCGCGCATCGAACAACTGCTTGCCGAGACCGCCAGCGGCGCACGCCGCCTCGGCGCCGCCGCGCCCTGGTTCCACGGGCGCCTGCTGCTGATCACCGAGAACAGCTACCGCCACGGCCTGTTCAACGGCGACGTCGGCATCTGCCTGAAGGATGCCCAGGGCACCCTGGTCGCCTGGTTCGACGGCGCCGGCGACGGCCAAGTCCGCGGCTTCCACCCGGCCGCACTGCCCGCGCACGAAAGCGCCTTCGCCATGACCGTGCACAAGGCCCAGGGCAGCGAATTCGAGGAAGTCTGGCTGCAGTTGCCGGCCCGCGACGCCCGCGTGCTCAGCCGCGAACTGGTCTACACCGGTATCACCCGCGCCCGCCGCGCGCTGCATATCGCCGCCAGCGAACCGGTGCTGCGCGCCGCCCTGGCCCGGCACGCGGCGCGGATCTCGGGGTTGGCGTGGCGGTTGGGTGGGGCGGAGCGGCAGCCACCACCGCCTGCAGCCGATATCCTTCCCGAACTACCCAGCACGCCGATCCAGGGCGCGCTGTTTTGACGAGCCGCGTCAGGAGCTGGCATGCGTAACGACGACAAGGACGCCCCCACCTCGGAATTGATCCTGTATCGCAGCGAGGATGCGCAGACGCGCATCCAGGTGCGGCTGGAAGGCGAGTCGGTGTGGTTGACGCAGCGGCAGATCGCAGAACTGTTTCAAGTCTCTGTCCCAACGATCAATGAACATCTCGGCAGCATTTTTTCCGAGGGTGAACTTGAACATGAACGAACTATTCGGAGATTCCGAATAGTTCAAGCCGAAGGCGAGCGCCAGGTGCGCCGCAACATCGATCACTACAACCTCGACGCCATCCTCGCCGTCGGCTACCGGGTCCGCTCCGCGCGCGGCACCCAGTTCCGCCAGTGGGCGACGGCGCGGCTGTCCGAGTACCTGGTCAAGGGCTTTGCGCTGGACGACGAACGGCTCAAGCGCGGGCCGGACGATGGCTATTTCGAAGAACTGCTGGGCCGCATCCGCGACATCCGCTCGTCGGAGAAGCTGTTCTGGCGCAAGGTGCTGGACATCTACGCCACCAGCGTGGATTACGACCCGTCGGCCGAGGCCAGCCAGCGTTTCTTCGCCACCGTGCAGAACAAGATGCACTGGGCGGCCCATGGCCACACCGCCGCCGAACTGCTCATGGAGCGCGCCGACGCCAGCAAGCCGCACAGCGGCATGACCAACTGGGTGGGCGCCGCGCCGCGCGCGTCCGATGCGGTCGTCGCCAAGAGCTACTTGAACGCGGAGGAGCTGGAGGCGCTGAACCGCATCGTCACCGCCTATCTGGAGTTCGCCGAGTTGCAGGCCATGAACCGCAGGCCGATGACCATGGCCGCATGGATCGCCAAGCTGGACGACTTCCTGCGCCTGAGCGACCGCGACCTACTGACCCATGCCGGCCGCATCGGCCGCGAACAGGCATTGGAATTTTCCAAGGCCGAGTTCGCTCGTTACAAGCAGCGGTCACTGGCTGAGCCATCGCCCGCCGAGCGCGATTTCGAAGAAGCCGCACGCAAGCTCAAGGCGCTGGAAGGCGAACGGCGCAAGCCGGTGCGGCCCAAACGACCCCGTGGCGAATAGTCTGCCGGCGAACTCCTACCGAGGTTGAGTACAACTGCTTGCGTGGCATCTCACCGCTCCGGGTCGATGAAGGCGCCCATCGCGGCGATTTCGGCATGGCGCGCGCCGCAGCGCCGGGCTTCCGACGGCCAGCCGCGCACGGCGGTTCGCACCTGTTCGATGATCTCGCCGGCCTGCACTTTGCTCAGGCGGTAGTACGCGCACGTATCGAGCAGCAGCCGCGTATCCGGCGTGGGATCGTCCAGGCCGACGCCCAGCACGTGCGCGTCCTTGTCCGGGTTGGGGTTCACGTCGAAGGCGGGGGACAGCCGCCAACCGTCGGCGGTGCGCAGGAACCCGTGATTGCGCAGATGGTCGTCGCGATTGCCGATCAGCACGTTGAACACGACCCGGCGGAACAACTGGCGCAGATCGTCGGCGATCGCCGCCACCGCCCCGTGGTTCTCGATGGCGTGCGCGATCTCGGCATAACTGCTGTGCTCGCTGTCGTCCACGTCGAGCAGCGTGAAGGCCGAGGCGTAGGCGCGGCGGTGCGCGCCGTTCCTGTCGAAACGTTGCACCGCAAAGGTGGTACCCAGATCCGACAGCGGCAGCGCGCGCGCCGCGGGCATGGCGATGCCCGCCGTCAGCGATAGCCGATAGGTCACGTATTCCCACAGGCCCACGTCGTGGCGATCGTCGCTGGAGGGGAACTTGGCCAGCCACAGCGTCCCGTCGGTGTCGCGCACGCTGGCCTTGGGCCTGGCGCCACCCAGCGACGCACCTGGCGCGACCAGTTGCCTGATCCAGGTGACGTCATGGCCGCTGTCGTCGGTGTCGCCGCGCTCCACGCGCACCGCGATGGCTTCCAGTGTCCGCAATTCGGTCATGGGCGGCGCAGTCAGGACATGGTCGTCCAGATAGCGGCCCCTGGAAGTGCGCAGACGCAATGCGCCCATGCGGGACGCGTCGTTGACCCCAAGCAGGTAATCCCAGGGACGCAGGGCACGTACCCTGCGATGCTGTTCGCGGGCGTCGATGACCTCACGCCGATCCATCAGACGCTTGCCCCAGCGGTCAGGCGAGCAATCGAGGAAGGCGCCCGTCAGCGCGCTGGCACCGACGCGCGCGATCAGTGCGCCGCGATGCAACGGTAATTGCGGGTCAAGTGCAAAGGCGTGGTTTGGCGCGGCGTGGTTCAACCAGCTGTCCGCGTACTGAAAATGCAGGGTATCGCCGGTCCGGCTGGGCCGGCGGATGAGGTGCCCGACCAGCGCGGGATCGCCAAGGTCGGCGTCGTCCAGCCAGACCTCGGCCTGGGCGAGGTCCTGCACCGCGTCGTCGGCTCCGTTCATGGCGCACTCCCGCGTCGGGCGCCCGGACGGCGCAACTGGCTGTCCTGCAGCTGACGACCCACGTCGTCGTCGCGGGCCAGCAACTCGATGTCCTTGTCCAGGCCCAACGCGGTCAGCACCCGCAGCACGGTCGCAAGACTGGTCGCTGGATCGCCGCGCTCCAGCTTGCCCACGGTCGGCACGCTGACGCCGACCCGCTCCGCCAACTCGGCCTGGGTCATCTGCCGACGCATGCGCGCCGCACGCAGGCGCTCGCCCAGGCCCCGGATCTGGCGCTGGGCTCGCGGCATCGTCGGAGGAGTTCGCTTGGCCATGGAAAATTAAATTACATTTCGCTTCCTGAAATGCAAATTAATTTCTATCCGAGGAGCTTGTTCAGGCGCTGACGGGCTCTTGAGGCCGCAATGTCGCCGCACCATCCTGAGCGGGAGGCGGCGCATGCACTCAGGTCAGAGCGCACACGCCCAGCATCGTCACTTGGCCGGAACCCGCTGGTACTCGTCGCTGCCGGTGTTGAGGTGCCCATCGGCCTCGTCGATGGCGAAGTTCACCGTCTCGCCATCGTTGGTCACCTGCAGCACGCCGTCCTTGTAGATGGCCGGGTAGCTCTCGGTCTTGGGCTTGCGGGTGAAGAAGCGCGGGGTGGTGTTGCGCACCATGAACGACTCCCCGTTGCGCTCGATGTCGATCGTGTCGTCCTTCGACTCCACGTTGACCCAGTGGCCGACGAACTTCTCGCCCTCCACCCGTGCGCAGCCGGTCACCAGCATCGCCGCGGCCAGCGCCGCTCCCATCCACTTCGTCATGTCCCCGCCTCCGGTGTTGGAATCGGGGCGAGGATGCGATGGGTTGGATGTATGGGAGGTCAAGAATGGGGAGGAGTTCCCCATCGTGCGCAGGCTCGCCCCAATCCGCCGCCGCGTCGCGTTATTGGCGTGCTTCCAACACTTGAGCAGAGGGGCCTTGCGCAGCGCCGTAACGGATTGCGTCGTATGACGGGTGCCGTTATGGTCGCTGGATGAGGTCGCCATCGCCGACCCACCAATTCATGCATCCCGTCATGGCCTCCTTGCCCAACATCCATCCGGGCGACGTGCTGCGCGACGAGTTCCTCGTCCCGCTGGGCATCAGTCAGAACGCACTTGCCCGCGTCACCGGCGTGCCGCCGCGCCGGATCAACGAAATCGTGCTGGGCAAGCGAGGCATCACCGCCGACACCGCCGTGCGCCTGGCTGCGGCGTTGGGCACGACCGAACGCTATTGGCTGAGTCTGCAGGCGGACTACGAACTGGAAGAGGTGCGTCGCTTGCTTGGTGACTTTCCGGAGCGGATCAGGCGGCTGGTACCAACGGGTCTTTCCGTCACCAACGTGGAGTCTGTCACCCTGGCGCGCGCCAATCTCTCCGAGCTGGCCGACCAGGCGAAGGCCGGCGCCGAGAAGATCATCACCAAGAACGGCGAGAGCTACGTCGCGCTGATCGACGCCGACCGGCTGGACTACTACCACCGGCTCGAGCGCGAGCGCATCCACCTGGTGCTCGACGATGCGAAGCGCGGCTTGGCCGACATCGCCGCCGGCCGTACGGTCGATGCCGATGCCGCCATCGGCCAACTGCAGCAGCGGCGCGCGGCGATCAAGACACCTGACGGGGTGAGCCCAGGCAAGCGCGCGGTCAAGAAGCGGGGTTGACCATTGCATCGCGTCGAACTGACGGCGAGCTTCCTCGCGAGCCTCGACGCGATATAAGCGCTCCTGCTGGACGCCGATGCCGCTGCGGCCTTCGGTGACCTGCTCGCCGAATTGCGTGCGGCCGTGATCCCGGCCCTGCAGCACTTCTCGCGCATCGTCAATGACAACCGGAGAGAAGCGTGCTCTGACCCTCGGTTTTGGAAAGTAACGGGACGTCTGTGCATGTGCATTCTGAACCGCTTCCTGCATAGCTACTAAGGTTGGCAGTAGATTCTTGGTGTAACACCAGCTTCTTTGCAGGCATGAGCGAAGGAAGAGACTATCCAGAAGAACTGCGTGATGTTTCCTGCCACGGCTTGATTACTCTTTATTTTTTTGAATTCCTTGCTCATTTGCGACTTGGATACAAAAGAGCATGCCAAAACGCATACCCTTTCATATTTATAATTTCCTACTAACTTTCTGAGAAATGAGGGAAACTGACCATTTCTCTTCCGCACTCTATCGATATTTGAGCCAGTCATCTTTTTGCCACGGATGGATTTTTCGTATTTGGCTACTATTTGATCGATGGAAAAATACATATTGCCAAGATTCTTCATTGCCTGGCCTACAACTACCTGTAAAGAACTCGCTGAAGAGCTTGGCTCGCCATGCTTCGAGTGTACAAAAAAAACGCAGTTTTCCTTGCTGCTAAAAGAAATATGATCGGCCCATTCATCGCCAAGGTCATCACAAAATAGAAAGTCATCATTGCAGTGAATCTGCTCCACGACAGAAAATACGGTGTCTATGTCAAAGTCGACCTGTGTGGGCAGAAATTTGCCCTTTTCTGATGTTGCAGACTTAAGGGCTGGAACAGCCAAGAAAAGCGCTAGCAACGCATCGATTTCAGACGATCCAGAAACATCTATAAAACATCTCTTGGCGAAGTACATATATCTCGTATCGTCAAAACATATGGAATACGCGCCGTTCTTATGTATGAATTTAAGGAGCGTCATCGTCTCTACACCTTCAATAGAAACTTTTATCCGCTGTAAAACCTTTGAATGAAAAGTTAGGCTTTTCCTGCCAGGTTTCCCCTTAAGCCAAGCGCTATCTTCGTGGCCTATTACAGCGCCGTTGTCATCGAATTCGTAAACTTTCCCGATCACATCTAGCAAGGACACCCTGGCTTTGCCTCTGATTTCAAAAGCCGTTCCTGCCCTTGTTTCAAAGAAAATTTTAATACTGCCAGATTCGATCTTCTCAGTTAGAATGGATGTTTCAATGAGAAGTGATCTTGGAATTACCGGATTGGGGTTTGTTTCTAGCTCGGCCAGATCCACCGATCGAGCAAAGTTCTTTAGGAAGCCATCATTTTTATGTGTACTAGTCATTCGCTTAAGTTCTGATCGAGCCCAAGCTGCGACGGCCTCAATGCTCTGTCGATCTGATATTTCCACCAGTCTGCCAGCAGTCAGGGTAACCGATTTGGTGCTGGAACCGTCTTGAACGCGCAAGTAAGATGGAATTGATCGGCCTGCAGCGTGCAGTGACATGACACCATTTAGATTCATTGCTTCGTATGATTTGTTACGGACCGCTCGCTCGGATACTGTCATGTTCCGAGCATTTATTTTTCTAAATTCCGCAGTATCCGTGTCCACTGCTGCTGCTAAGGCTTCGTAACTGATTTTCTCAAATTTATCATCTAACTGATCGTTAAGATCTGAGCAATTCTTCTTCGTTATAACGAGGTGGTTGTCGATTTCGATGATGACTATATATCCATAAACTCTGTCTTTGAGCAACGGGTCTGAATGAAAATGCAAGTCTCGCTCCACCAAGAAAAGCGCTGTCGAATAGCGAAAATTTAAAGCGGCCACTTCTTGCCGGAAAACACTGTGCTGGTCAAGAACCTCTACGGCATTCTTGGTCGCCGCCTCAATTATTTCGGCTATATCCTGCTCAGAAACTTGGTCGGCTGTATAGAATCGAGCATTCCTTGAAAGGATAAATTCATTGGGCATAACTTACCTCTCGCTAGTACCTAAGTTTGTGAGAAGATCTAATGATCCAACCGGTTTATGGAAGTAAATTCACTCTGGCCCCGTACATCTACCCAAGTTCAACGGAGCGACCCAAGAGTGAAGATTTTGGCAACCCAATCCTTGAAAGGATTAGGTTGCGATTTCAAGGCGTCGAGACGATGCGATGAGTACGTGGTGGGCAATGAATCGCGCAAGATCGATTTCGAAGTGCATGCGGTCAGCCTCGGGCGAATAAGGAAGAAGTAACTCGATATCGCCGTCATCCGAATCGCCTTTCGTATGTACAATTTTGCAGCGTATGTCGTATATTCGTTCAGCTACTTGGTAAGCCAGATCGTTTTGTCGATTGTCTGGGTTGATTAGGCAGCCCGTGACGCCCTTGGACTTAGTCAGGAAGTGTGCTGCTCGTTCCTTGTCATCACCCAAGAAGGCTTTGATATCCTCACGCGACAGGCATTCCTTTAAAGTCGCGCGGAGCTGATCACGCTCCGAGGCGGGGCCTTGCCGTGATCCACGGAATGCCGCGATTACTCTTGATAGATCCACATCACGGTCTACCCGAAACGAGGGGTGCTTGAGGATCGATCGAATTCTGCGGCTCATATCCGCGTTGTAGTAAACCGGGTAGTAGTATTCAATGACTTGATAGTAGGCAAGGAACTGAAGCAGCGGCATGCCCTCTGCAGAGCGAGCGTACCAATACAGTGCCATTGGCGCTTTGTCGTATTCGTGTTTTGGATACTCGATTGGGGCATCTTGTTGATTGGTGCGGGATCGCCTGCGCGAAGGTGCATGACGAAGAAGCGCGAAGTGCGCCCCGGTTCCCACATCAATCCCAAAAAACACGGAGTTTGATAGTCGTTCAAGTAAATCCAACGCTGAATCGTGAGTGATCTGTCCTGGTGTTTTTATAAAAAGGCTAGCACCAAGGTTGTCGGTCGACTGCGATAGTAGTTTTGCAGTTTTTGTTGTTGGACCAAAAGAAACTGAGGGCAATTCAAGTTCATCACCAATGAGAATACGCGAACTTAGCTTTCCATTTGATTCCGACAAGCCAAGTGCTTTCAATAGCGCGCCCTTTCTAAATACCGGCTTTGACTGCCCTGGCGCCGTCAGGATTGCTTCAATTTGACCAGATTTCCGATCGGCTATTGCTGCGAACGATCCAAGTAAAGTGAAGCTCTCGAACTTAAGTTTATCAAAATCCTCAAGGTCATCTTCGTCCCAGATAAATATGTTCCGTGTAGCGCGGCCACAGGGAAACTGCACGGTTAGGTCTACAGATAGCATGTCGTCAAAGTCGCAAGAGTCAATATACTTAATATTGGCTGCATCGAGGCGATCGACGACTTTTTCGTGTAGCTGTTGAATTTCGTCTTTACTCATGGCGTGTAGCTTTTCGATATAGATCTTTGCCTAAGGAAGTATTGCGCTGCGTTTATCAGGCCTATCGCTTGCAGGACGCTGGCGCCGACCTGCCACTGACGAGTATCGGAAAAAACGCTTATGAAGTTCCTCGGCACCGTGGGAACTGACTACAGCCAAGGAGGGATTCGCCCGTGCGCCTGTTGGTCCGCTGCACCAGCATGCTTCCACAATGCCGGCATGCATTTGCGTTTGCGTCGATCACCAGGACAAGCGCCGGTTCGATGGGCGGCTTGGAAAAGGATTCGGTCGCGCCGCCGCGTCGCGCCGACTGGATCATCGCTAGCAATAACTGGCCACTGATTAGCTCGATCGGCTTGCCCCGCGCAAACCGTTCCGCATCGTCCGTATAGCTGCCAACACAAACGATCTTCACCGCATCGGCCTGGTGATGCGCCAGCAACCCATACATCTCGCGCACGACGCTGACGCCGACCTGCTGCCGCTTCCGTTGCTTGCATTGCGCCAGCGTGCGGCGGCCATCCTTGCGCAGGACCGGGTCGATGCCGCCGTCTGCGCCGCCGAGGCCGGTTTCTTCTACCGCGTAGCCCTGGCGGCGGAAGGCTTCGCCGACCAGGAGTTCGAACTGGCGCCAGCCGCCGGCGGCCAGGCTTTCAAGGGTGGTGCGGGTGTCCAGCAGGCGGCGGCGATGCCGCGCTTTGAGGAACGAGGCGAGCGCCGCCAGCCAGCAGAGCAGCAGCAGGATCCACGCCATCGGAGCGAATGCGCCTTGCGCTTGCTGGGCGATGGCCTGCGACAGCGCGCCGTCGTGGCGGGAGAACCACCAGGGGATGCCGTCGCGCACGGCGAGGAAGCCGGCGATGCCGGCCATGATTCCCACTGGCCACGGCAACGCCGCCAGCGCGTCGAATCCGGTTTTCCCCTGTCTGCGGCCCATGCGACCCCCGTCCCCGGATCGACCATAGACCTGTGTGCGGCAGATGTCTGTACTGTTAACTGTGTCGTCTACAAAGCGAGACACGCGTAGCATTAAAGGCTCGGTGGTGGCGTCGCGATCGGTAGCCGGATCGCCTGTGCCGATCGGCGAAGCGACGTGTGCGGCAGCGTTCTCGGACGCGCCTGTCCGCCGCCCGTCGCCGCCTTCCGTGGCGCCGAGACGTCCATGCTAGCGTCGCGCTGCCGACGGTCCGGCGCACTGTGGGGCAGGAAATGAGCAGCGAGTCGACGCGCCGCCAACTGGCGCCACCACGCACCACGCCAATCGTACGCATGGCCTGGTGGCTGCTCTGGCTCGCCCTGGCCCTGCTCGCCGTGGAGTTCGTCCATTCGGTCTATCTGAAGTACGCGTCGCTGCAATCGCCGGCCTATGCGATGTTCCTGGCCCGCCGCGGCTGGTTGTGGTGCCATCTCGGTGGCGGGGCGGTTGGCCTGTTGCTGGGGGCGCTGCAGTTCGCGACGCAGCGGTGGCGGCGTTGGCCGCGGCTGCATCGTTGGGTGGGGCGGGTGTATTTCGCCGGGATGGTGGTGGCGATGGTCGGGGCAGTCGGGCTGATCGCGACCTCGCCGGCGCCGCCGTCGATCCGGGTGGCGTTCGCGGCCACGGCGTTGGCGTGGTTGGTGACCGGGTCGGTCGGACTGGTGGCGATCCGGCGCGGGCAGGTGCTGCGGCACCAGCGCTGGATGGTGCGGGCCTATCTGGCGACGCTGGCACCGGTGGTGTTCCGGGTGGCGTTGCCGTCGGCGATCGGCCTTGGCCTGACGCCGTCGCCGGGCTTGATCGCGCTGCTGCTGTGGGCGAGTTGGGTGGTGCCGTTGTCGGTGTATGGCGTCGGGCGCGTGATCGCCGATGCGCGGGGCCGGCGCAAGCAATCGGCGATGCTGCTGTGCGGTGCCGGCCTCGGCGCGGGGTGATGGCCGGGCGTATTGGGATCGTATGCCAGCCGGTGATTGCCACTGCCGGTATCGCCACGCCGATCTGCCGTCATTCCAGTCCTGAGTCAGATTTGCCAACGCTCGCGCTGTCGCGCAGCTGCGCACAATGCGCGGTCATCGTCGGCCCAGCATCGGCGCCCGTATCACGCACCACTCTCATCGCACAGAAAACACTGCCACGCCTGCGCCCAGGCGTGGCAGCCAGCGGGACGGACGATCGCAGGCGCCGGGGGAGGAGTGCGCCTGCGTTGTCGCCCGCCGCGACCTCAGCGGAGCGTGTCGAACAGTTGCTGGCGTACGGCGATGGTGCAGGCGTCTTCGGTGAACAGGTGTTCCAGCGCGCTGTTGTCGCTGGGCTTGCCGGTGCCCAGGTCGAGCACGGTCGCCTGCTTGCTGCCGCGTGCCTTGAACGCGGCGATGGCGGTGGTGGCGTTCTTCAGCGGCACGGTGGCGTCGTTGTCCGAGCCGCACAGCAGGGTCGGGGTGCGCGGCGCCCAGTCGAGCAGGTCGTTGCGCTCCAGGTCGCGCAGGAACGGGTCGTTGGCGTTGCTGGCGAAGTCCTTGTAGAAGCCGGGCTGGAAGTACTGGCGGATCTTGTCCACGCCCGGCAGGGTGTCGCCGAGCACTAGGTCGGTCAGGCTCTGGTTGCCGGGGAACAGCTTCTCCACTTTCTTCGCCCACGGATCCTGGAACACCTGCGACGGGTCGAGATAGAGGTTCTTGTAGGTGTGCTGCATGCCGACGATGGCGTAGCTGGCCAGGACGATGCCGAAGGTGTTCTCGCCCACGGCGTTGCGGCCGCTCCAGCTGTCGCGGAAGGTCTGGCTGAGTGCGTACGGGCCGGAGATCGGCGCGCTGGCGACCAGGTTGAACTCGTTGGACAGGTGCGCTTCGATCTCGCGCTGGGTGGCCATGGCGGCATGCCCGCCCTGCGAGAACCCGGTCAGCATGACCTTGCCCGACAGCGGGGTGTTGAGCCGTTGCAGCACCTGGCGCGCGGCGCGCATCGCATCGATGGTGGAACTGGCCTCGGACGCGGCGTGCAGGTAGGGGTGGAACGCGTAGGTGGACTGGCCGATGCCGAGGTAGTCGCTGCTCACCACCACATAGCCCTGGGTGGCGAGGTGGGTGACCATGGTGTCGTCGCCCTTGGCGTCGCGGATCTCCTTGGCCTGCTCGGCGCGGCGTTGCGACTCGGTGCCCTGGCTGTAGCTCACCAGGGGGAACGGACCGGGGCACTGGCTGCCGCCCGGCACCAGCAGCGCGGCCGACGCCGTGGTGGGTTCGCCATCGACGCCGATGGTGGCGTAGGTGAACTCGGCCACGCGTACGTCGCACTTGGCCTGGTCGGGGGATTGGTCGTTGGCCAGCAGCGTGGCGATCGCCTGACGGGTGTAGCTGGTCAGGACATTGCTCTTGAGCACGGTGCCGCGCGCCGGTGCCGCCGTGGCGGCGATGGGCAACAACGCGCCCGCGATGCCGATGAGGGAAAGTGCGCGCAGCGCCAGCCGATTCCGCTGTGTGGCCATGGAAACATCCTCGTGTCGAATCCCGGTCGCCCGGGGGGTGGGGGAGGGCGCAAACGCTACTATGTCGTCCGCATTATTTTTGCGACACGACGAGATAATATTTAGCTGCGGTATTGATTCGCATCGCACCTGACGGAATTTCACGACACATCGCGTTGGAAAATGCCGAGATCCATCGATGCTGCGGCGTGCGCTGCGCCACAGTGGCGACGAGGAAAGGATGAAAGATCCGCATGGTTTCGCGCGAATCCAGCCGAATTCCGCTGTTTCGGCTGGCTGCGTGCACGTCATGGGAATTTGTCTACGTTTCTGAAGCGGACTTTTCAGAAGTCAATAATCTTGATTTCAAGATAATCGGAGGTTGGCGATAGATAATCGCGCCAGATGATCCGGATATTGTCCGCCGCCACGAAACGCGTGGGCGGCGCAAGGACAGAAGCAGGACATCATCGACGTCGTGCGCGTCACGGCGTGTCTTGTCTATCGCCGTGCGCCGTCGGGATGGAACTCGCACCGCGGCATAAAAAAGCCGGCGGACCTTGCGGGCCGCCGGCTGCGATCGACGTTGCTGGCCCGCGCGCGGGCCAGCGGAACGGGGTCAGCGCACCTGGTACAGCACGGTGGCGCCGGGCTTGGGTTCGAACGCGGGGACGGTCTGCTGTTTCAGCGGCGTGCCCTTGGCGTCCCACACCAGGGTGTCGGACGGGTATTCGTCCTTGCGGGTCATCGCATCGATCTGCTTGACGATCACGCTCGCGCCGGCGGGAACCTCGGGGTTCCAGGCGAACACGCCGAGCCTGCCGTAGAACACGGCCGGGGCGGTGGCGTCCAGGCGCCGATCGGGGCACATCACCAGGCCGCGGTCGAGCATCACCCGCAGCGCGCCCACCGGCACGGCCTTCACCGCCGGCGAGGTGCGGTCGGTGCTATGGCCCGGGCAGACGTTGGCCGAGCGGGTCAGCATGTCCTCGACCACCTGCCGGTCGGACTGGGCCAGCGCGGGCAGGGCGACGGCGGCGAGGGCGAGTGTTGCGAGGGGGAATTTCCAGGGCATGTCGAGACTCCTTCAATGGAGGAAAGACGCCGGGTTTTGCGGGACCTGCAAAGTGGGGGACAGGCGGCCGCGGCGGCGCGGGCCGACTCTAGCAACGGTGCCGGCGGCGAATGCAAAGCGGGCGTGAGGGCGCTGGCTGGGCAACCGCTTCGGGCGTCGGGCGCTGCGCCGCGTGCGCTCCGCGTCGCCGCAGGGTCGCGGATGGAACCGCTCCGACCGTAGCGGCGCCGCTCGCTGTGTTGTCCAGCGTGCCGCCAGCGCGGAAAGCGTGCAATCGCGTGGCAAGGGATTCAGTCCGATCGCAATGGAACCCCGCATGTGCCGATGGCTTCACTCGTCGCGGCTGAAGCCGCTCCGCAGGGATGAAGCCTGCGTCTCCAACGAATGCTGACCACCGCAAGGCCGGCCGCTCCCTGTGGGAGGGACTTCAGTCCCGACCGCAGCGAGGGTGGACGCACCGATCGCCCGCTCACAGCAACTCAGCGATACGGCCCCGGCCCGCGCCAGACCAGTTCGCCCTGGTGGTAGACCTGCAGCATGGTGATGACCTGGCGGGCGTCGCCGATGCTCTTCAGTTCCGGCGAGTCCGGCGGCAACGCGCGGCACTTGCCGGAGCCGCGGGTCAGGGCGATTTCCAGCGGGCAGACCATGCGGTACTCGGTGCCGGGCAGCAGGATGAACATCTCTTTCATGCCCTGCTGCTGCCAGGTGCGCAGCTGGCTCTCGCTGCCCAGGTCGTAATAGACCAGGTAGCCGCCGACCTCCAGGCTGGGCTGGGCCGCGTCCATGTCGTGGCGGTTGCCACGGCTGCCGGGGCCGGCGGCCAGGCCGCTGTTGTCCGGGGCGGTGTCGGTATCGAGCGCGCCGGGCGGGCGCCCGGTCCAGGTCTGCGGACGGCGCTCGGTCGGCGGCGGCGGATTGCTGTCGGCGGTCTGCGCCGGGCTCGGCGCCGGGGCGTCCGCGGGCGGGGTGGGCGCCGGCGGTGCCGGACGCGGCTGCGGCGCCGGGGCGGGCGCGGGCGTGTCCGCCGCTTTCGGCGTATCGGTGCGATCGGGCGGCGGCACCGGGTCGTCGGACTGGGCGACCAGGGTGGATTGCACGGTGGTGGTGGCACGCGTGCGCTTGGGCGCGGCGGACGCCGGCGGCGGGCTGGGCTTGGGCGGCAGCGGCTTCACCGGCTTGTCGCTGTCGCCGAGGAAGTCCACGCGGATCCGGCTGCCGCCGGCCGCGCCCTGCGGCGTGGACATGGTGGGCTTGGCCGCATACAGCAGGGCGAGCGCCATCAGCACGTGCAGCAGCGCGCTGAGCAGCCAGGCGATCCAGCGCTGCCAGCGTTCGCTGCGGGTCTCGGCGGCGACGGGCGCGCGGTGCGACACGCGGCTCATGCCGTCGCGGCGGCGTCGGGGAGGCCAGCCTTCATGCGGTTCCGGGGAGGGGGCGAACGTGGGAGGCCGCCATCGTACCGCTTGCGCCGGCAACGGCCATGGCAGCCGATGCGATGGCCGGCACCGGCCGACACCTGGCGTTCACGCGCTGGGCTGCCGGCCGACCACCGCCGCCGGCCGGCGGGACGAACCGAAGCGGCACGGCCGCCGCCGTGCCCGTGGATCAGACGTGGGCGCCGACCTTGAACACTTCCACCGCCTGGGTGAGCTGCGCCGACTGCTCCTCCAGCGAGCGCGCGGCGGTGCTGGCTTCTTCCACCAGCGCCACGTTCTGCTGGGTGGTTTCGTCCATGCGCGCGATGGTCTGGTTGACCTGGGCGATGCCGTTGGCCTGCTCGTGCGAGGCGGCGGAGATCTGGCCCATCAGGTCGGTGACGTGCTGCACGCTGGCCACCACCTGGTCCATGGTGGCGCCGGCCTGGTGCACCAGCGTGGCGCCGTGGGCGACGCGCTGCACCGAGTCGTCGATCAGGGTCTTGATCTCCTTGGCCGCGCCGGCCGAGCGGTGCGCGAGCGTGCCGACCTCCGCGGCCACCACCGCGAAACCCTTGCCCTGTTCGCCGGCGCGTGCGGCTTCCACCGCGGCGTTGAGGGCGAGGATGTTGGTCTGGAAGGCGATGCCGTCGATCACCGCGATGATGTCGGCGATGCGCTTGGAGGCGGCCTGGATGCCGTCCATGGTCGCCACCACCTGGCCGACCACGTCGCGCCCTTCGCTGGCCACGCCGGCCGCGCCCAGCGCCAGCTGGTTGGCGCGCTGGGCGTGCTCGGCGTTCTGCTTCACCGTGGAGGTCAGTTCCTCCATCGAAGCGGCGGTCTCTTCGAGGCTGGCCGCCTGCTGCTCGCTGCGCTTGGCCAGTTCCTGGTTGCCGCTGGCGATGTCCTCGGCGGCGAAGCCGATGCTGTTGGTGGTGCGCTGGATGTGCGCGACGATATCGGTGAGGCGGTGCACGGTGCTGTTGGCATCGTCGCGCATGGCGGCGAACACGCCATGGAAGTTGCCGCGCATGCGCACGGTGAGGTCGCCGTCGGCGATGCAGCGCAGCAGATCGGAGAACTTGGCCAGGTTGGCGTCGGCGGTGGCCATCATGGTGTCGAGGTTCTCGACCATGGTGCGGAAGGCGTGCTCGAACTGCTCCGGCTGACCGCGGTGGGCGAAGTTGCCGGCGCAGGCGGCTTCGGCCAGGGTGTGGATCTGCAGGTTGATCGCGTGCAGGTTCTGCTTGACCTGCTGCATCGCAGCGGTGATCGCGGCCTTCTCGCCGGGGTACTGGGCGATGTCCTGGCTGAGGTCGCCGATGGCGTAGCGGCCCATCACCTCGGTCATGCGCAACTGGGTCTGCACGTGCGCATCCACCAGGGCATTGGTGTCGGCGACCATGCGCCCGTACTCGCCGGGGAAGCGCTGCGCATCCATGCGGTAGCTGATGGCGCCGGCATCGTGGCGCGCAGCCATCTCGCGCTGTGCGGAAATCACCTCGTGCAGGCGCCGCTGCATCTGCTGCATGGCGCGCAGCAACTGCCCGGCCTCGTCGTGGGTGGTGACGGTGTCCGGGCTGCTCAGGTCGCCGGCGCCGATGCGCTCGGCCAGGCCCAGCGCCTGCCGCAGCGGCCGCACCACGCGGCGGGTGAGCAACAGCGCGATCAGCGTGCCCAGCAGCAGCGCCAGCACGGTGCAGCCGACCATCAGCAGGGCGAAGCCGCGCGCAGTGGCCATCGCTTCCTTGGCGGCCTGGCGGTTCTTGGCTTCCTGCAGGTCGATGAAGGCGTTGATGCTGGCCAGCCAGTCGACGAAGGCCGGGCGCGCTTGCTGCAGCAGCAGCGCCTGCGCCTGCACGGTGTCGCCGGCATCGCGCAGCTGCCGCACCTGCGCGATCAGCGGCATGGTGCGCGCTTCGATGCCCTGGATGCGCTGCAGGATGGTTTTCTCCTGGGCGTCGCTGGAGACGGCGAGCAGGGCATCGAGCGGCTGTGCGGCGCGCGCGTAGTCGCCGGCCAGCTTGTCGATGGTCTGCTCGGTCGCCTGCCGGCCGGCCGGATCGTCCAGCAGCACCACGTCGCGCAGGGCGATGGCGCGGTCGTGCACGCTGCCGCGGAAGTTGATCGCGTAGCGCTGCTTGACGCTGTTGACTTCGTTGATCGCGGTGAGTCGCTGGTCGATGCTGTGCACGCGCTGGATGCCGACCACGGTGAGCAGGACCATCAGCACGATGATCGTGAGGAAGCCGAGCGCGAGGCGCTGGCCGATGCGCAGATTGGAAAGGGCGTGCATGGGATCGGGGGAATGGGGGGAAGGAAGAGGGATCGACGGTGGGTGACGGCGGACGGGCAGGCAGGTTGCCTGCGCCCGCGTGACGCGCGCATGGCGCGGGTCCCCCGGGCCGGCGCATGGATAGCGGCGATGGCCTGTCGAACTGAAGGGAAGGGGCGAGGGCGTCCCCTGTGCCGTATCGGGAACGTGACGTTGTGCCGGTCTGCCGCGGCGGTGGCCGCCGGGTAGGTCAGGCAGGGCGCAGTGCCTGGCGAGCGACAAGACCAGGAGCGCGTCGCGCCGCCGCCGCGCGCAGGTGCAGCATGGCACCGCGCGCGGCCGGTGCTAAGGTCCGGGCATGACCGGCGCCGCCGACCCGATCCGCTTCCAGGCGACACTGCTGCGTCCAGCCACGCCGCCGGACGCGTCCTGGTGTTTCCTGCTGCTGCCTGCGGCGGCCAGCGCCGCGCTGCCCACGCGTGGCCTGGCCAGCGTGGAGGGCCGGTTCGCCGGGCATCCGTTTCAGGCCACGCTGCAACCCGATGGGCAAGGCGGCCACTGGCTGCAGGTCGAGGAGGCGATGCTGGCGGCCGCGGCGGTCGAGGTCGGCACCACGATGACCCTGGAGATCGCGCCGGCGGCGGTGGAACCGGAACCCGTGCTGCCCGACGACCTGGCGCGCGCGCTGGTCGCGCATCCGCCTGCGCGTGCGGCCTGGGACACGCTGACCACGGTGGCGCGGCGCGACTGGATCTTCTGGATCGGCGCGGGCAAGCAGGCGCAGACGCGGGTCAAGCGCATCGCCAGCACTTGCGACATGCTCGCCGCGGGCAAGCGCCGGGTCTGCTGCTTCGATCGCTCGGGCATGTACAGCAAGGCCTTCGCCGCGCCGCAGGCGCAATGAGGTCATGGCGCGCACGCCTGGCGTGGCCGCCGTCGCGACAGGATCCTCGCAAGCGCCTGCCTATACTCCGTGACGTCCATCCATGAGGCCCACCGCATGAGTGCATCCACCTCTTCGTCCGCCGCCGCCGCACCGGGCAGCCTGCGCCGCTCGGTGTCCAACACGCTCAAGGGCTCGGCCGGCAACCTGGTGGAGTGGTACGACGTCTACGTCTACTCGGTGTTCGCCACCTACTTCGAATCGCAGTTCTTCTCCAAGGAGGACAAGAACGCCACCCTGTATGTGTGGGCGATCTTCGCGGTGACCTTCCTGATGCGTCCGATCGGCGCCTGGTACTTCGGCCGTTTCGCCGACCGCTACGGCCGCCGCCTGGCGTTGACGGTGTCGGTGTCGGTGATGGCGGCCTGTTCGTTCCTGATCGCGGTGACGCCCACCGTGGCCAGCATCGGCGGCGCTGCGGCGGTGGTGCTGCTGCTGGCGCGCCTGCTGCAGGGTTTCGCCACCGGCGGCGAGTACGGCACCAGCGCCACTTACATGTCGGAGGCGGCGATCCCGGGGCGGCGCGGCTTCCTGTCCTCCTTCCACTACGTCACCCTGGTCGGCGGCCACGTGCTGGCGCAGGCGGTGCTGTTCGGGATGCTGCACTTCTTCGACAAGGGCCAGATTTCCGAATGGGGCTGGCGCGTGGCCTTCGGCCTGGGCGGCATCGGCGCGCTGGTGGTGTTCTGGCTGCGGCGCACGATGGACGAGTCGCTGACCTCCGAGTCCATCGCCGCGGCCAAGCAGGGCAAGGACAGGTCCTCCGGCTCGCTGCGCGAGCTGTTCGTGCACCAATGGCGCCCGCTGCTGCTGTGCTTCCTGATCACCGCCGGCGGCACCGTGGCGTTCTACACCTACTCGGTGACCGGGCCGAAGATGATCCAGACCGCCTTCGCCGGCGACGACGTCATGGCCGGCACCATCATCAACCTGGCCGCGCTGATCGTGCTGATGCTGATGCAGCCGGCGGGCGGCTGGCTGTCGGACATCATCGGGCGCAAGACCCTGCTGGTGTTCTTCGGCATCGGCGGCGTGCTCTACACCTGGTTCCTGGTGCTGGAGCTGCCCAGGCAGAGCGACTGGCTGAGCGCGTTCGCGATCCTCACCGCGGGCTTCGTCATCCTCACCGGCTACACCTCGATCAACGCGGTGGTGAAGGCCGAGCTGTTCCCCACCCACATCCGCGCGCTGGGCGTGGGCCTGGGCTATGCGCTGGCCAATTCGGCCTTCGGCGGCACCGCGCCGTTGCTGTACCAGGCCTCGCTGAAGACCGGCCACGTCACCACCTTCGTCTGGTACGCCACGGCGGTGATCGCGGTGTCGCTGGTGGTGTACATGTTCTTCCTGACCAACAAGGGGTCCAACTGGCTCGACCACGAGGGCGAGATGCACGCGCGCCGGCGCTGACCGGCGCGGCGCTGGCCCGGGCGATGTGCGTGCCGCCCGGGCGCGGAGCAGATGGACGCTGAACGGCGCACCCGGTATCGGCCGGGTCGCCCCGCCGCGCGGAGGCCGCGCATGCGGCGGCTGCCAGGCGACTCGGGTACCATGCAGCCCCCTTACGGGCGTTCCCCCCATGGCCGATTCCGACAACAGCTCCACTCCCCCGGTGACCCAGGCGCAGGCCGAAGACGCAGTGCGCACCCTGCTGCGCTGGGCCGGCGAAGACCCGACCCGCGAGGGCCTGCTGGACACCCCGCGGCGCGTGGCCGAGGCCTATGGCGACTGGTTCAGCGGCTACCGCGCCGACCCGCGCGAATACCTGCTGCGCACCTTCGAGGAAGTGGCCGGCTACGACGAGCTGATCGTGCTGCGCGACATCGAGTACGAAAGCCACTGCGAACACCACATGGCGCCGATCATCGGCAAGGTCCACGTCGGCTACCTGCCGCGCGGCAAGGTGGTGGGCATCAGCAAGCTGGCGCGCGTGGTCGAGGCCTATGCGCGGCGCTTCCAGGTGCAGGAAAAGATGACCGCGCAGATCGCCCAGTGCATCCAGGACGTGCTGCAGCCGCTGGGCGTGGGCGTGGTGGTGGAAGGCGCGCACGAGTGCATGACCACCCGCGGCATCCACAAGCGCGGCGTCAGCATGGTCACCTCGAAGATGCTCGGCACCTTCCGCGAGGACGCGCGCACCCGCGCCGAGTTCCTGCGCTTCATCGAGCGCGTGCGCTGAGTCTGCGGATGCGGTGGCGGTCGGTTCCTGCATGAAGCCGCATGTCCGGATCGCCGGCTATCGCCAGTTGCGCGAACAGCCGTTGTGGAAACTGCTTGCCGCCGACCATGCCCCCGAGCTGATCGGCCTGCTGCAGACCCTGCTTGGCGACGCCCAGCGGCGGTTGCCGGCCGATGTGCTGCACGAGCGCCTGCAGCGCCAGCTCGATGCGCTGAAGGACGACGAGCTGTCGCGCGAACTGCCGCGCACCGCGCAGGCCTACGTGGCGCACTGGCTGGCGCAGGGCTGGCTGGAGCGGCGCCTGCCCGAAGGCGACGCGCAGGAAGAATACGAACTGTCGCGGCAGGCGGCGCAGGCCATCCGCTTCATCGCCGGCGTGCGCGACAGCACCAGCGTGGCCACCGAGAGCCGGCTGTCGCTGGTGATCCAGCAGCTGGTGCAACTGGCCGGGCAGACCGAGACCGATCCGGACGCGCGCCTGGCCGCGCTGCGCGCCGAGCGCGAGCGCCTGGACGCGGAGATCGAGCGCGTGGCCGCCGGCAAGCTGGCCGCGCTGGACGGCAAGCGCGCGCTCGAACGTACCCGCGACATCATCCGCCTGTCCGACGACCTGACCGAGGATTTCCGCCGGGTCCGCGACGATTTCGAGCGGCTCAACCGCGAGTTCCGCGAGCGCATCATCGACGACGAGGGCGCGCGCGGCGACGTGCTGGAGAAGCTGTTCGCCGGCATCGACGTGATCGGCGAGAGCGAGGCCGGGCGCAGTTTCCAGGCGTTCTGGAGCCTGCTCAACGACGCCGAGCAGAGCGTGCAGCTGGACGCGGCGCTGGAGGCGCTGCTGGCGCGCGGCTTCGCCCGCCGTCTGGACCGCCACGAACGCGCCTTCCTGCGCGGGCTCACCGGCACCCTGCTCGAACGCGGCGGTCAGGTGCACGAGGTGATGCAGCATTTCGCGCGCAGCCTGCGTGGCTTCGTGCAGAGCCGCGGCTACCTGGAACAGCGCCGGCTCAACCAGTTGCTGAAGCAGGCGCAGGGCGAGGCGCTGCAGTTGCGCGACCAGCTGCATGCCACCGCGGCCACCGGCTACGTGCTGCCGCTGAGCAGCGCGCGGCTGCGCTCGCCGTCGCAGTGGCGCCTGCACGACCCGCGCAGCCAGCTGGTGGACGGGCGGGTGCAGGTGGCCGAGGCGGCGACGATCTCGCTGGACAGCGTCGGCGACCTGGTGGCGCAGTCGGAGATCGACCTGCGCGGCCTGCGCAACGACCTGCACGACCTGCTCGGCCGGCAGCCGCAACTGAGCATCGGCGAGGCGCTGCGGCAGCGCCCGGCGGCGCAGGGCCTGGGCAGCGTGATCGGCTACCTGGCGCTGGGCACCCGCCATGGCGTGGTGGTCGACGGCGAATGGGAAGCGGTGCAATGGGAAGGCGGCGACGGCCAGGTCCGGCGCGCGCGCATCCCGCTGGTGTGGTTCACCAAGGAAAAACGCAATGAACTGGTCTGACGAATTCCATGGCCACGACGCCGATGCCGGCGATATCGCCGCGGCCGCCGCCACGTCCGCGGCGGCCGATGGCGGCACCGCGCTGTTCGCCGGCGACAGCGGCAGCCTGCCGCTGGAGGCGCGGCGCGCGCTGTGCCAGTTGCTGTCCGGCCCCAGCGTCGATGCCTACCGGCACGGCCCGCTGTGGCAGGCATTGCTGCGCCACGAGGCCGCGGTCCGCCGCGTGCTGAGCGAGCTGTTCCTGGAACTGGTGCTGGACCGCGATGGCGGTGTGGCGTTCGCGCGCCAGGCCGATACCGGCGAGCTGGAGACCCCGGCGTTGCTGCGCACCGCGCCGCTGACCTTCATCGAGTCGGTGCTGCTGCTGTTCCTGCGCCAGCAACTGGCCGAGGCCGACACCCGTGGCGAGCGCGCGGTGGTCGATGAGGCGCAGCTGCTGGAAGTGCTGTCGGTGTACGAGAAGAACGTGTCCACCGACCGCGCCGGCTTCGCCCGGCGCGTGCTGGCGGCGATCGCCAAGATGCGCGACAACCACCTGCTGTCCAAGCTGCGCGGCAGCGAGGATCGCTACGAAGTCTCGCCCGCGCTGAAGCTGCTGTTCTCGGCCGAGGACGTGCAGGCGCTGTCGGCGGCCTATCGCGGCCTGCGCGACGGCGTGGCCGAGGCGGCGCCGTGACCGGCCTGCGCCCGTACGTCGCGCACGCCTAGCGCCGGTCTTGCCCCGAGCGCCGGCCGCCGTGGCGGCCGTCCCCGTTTTCCGATGAGTTCCCGATGACGTCCCTGTCCGAATCGTCCACCGTCCCCGTCGCCCCGTCCCTGTTCGCCGAGACCCTGGCCGAGCAGCGCGCGCAGCAGTACCGCATGCGCCGCCTGCAGGTGCACAACTGGGGCACCTTCAACGGCCTGACCGACGTGCCGATCGCCGAGAAGGGCTTCCTGTTCGTCGGTCGCTCCGGTTCGGGCAAGTCGACCCTGCTCGATGCGATGTCGGCGCTGCTGACCCCGCCGAGCATCGTCGATTTCAACGCCGCCGCGCGCGAGGCCGAGCGCAGCGGTCGCGACCGCAGCCTGGTGTCCTACGTGCGCGGCGCCTGGGCCGACCAGCAGGACAGCGCCTCCGGCGAGATCGCCACCCAGTACCTGCGCAAGGGCGCGACCTGGTCTGCGCTGGCGCTGGAGTACCGCAACGCGCAGGGTCAGGCGGTGAGCCTGGTGCGGCTGTTCTGGATCGCCGGCAGCGGCACCGCCGCGGCCGACGTGCGCAAGCACTACATGGTGGTGCCGCGCGGCTTCGACGTGGCCGCCGAGCTGGACGGCTTCGACCTGGACCTGCGCCGGCTCAAGCTGCGCCTGGGCGAGGACGTGCACCACTTCGACAGCTTCGCCGGCTACGCCGAGCGCTTCCGCCACCTGCTCGGCATCGGCAACGAGATGGCGCTGCGGCTGCTGCACAAGACCCAGTCGGCGAAGAACCTGGGCGACCTCAACGCCTTCCTGCGCAGCTTCATGCTCGACGAGCCGCGCACCTTCGAGGCCGCCGACCGTCTGGTCGAGGACTTCGCCGAACTCGACGGCGCGCACCACGCGGTGGTGACCGCGCGGCGCCAGGTGGAAACCCTGACCCCGGCGCGCGACTACCACGCCGAACTGCTGGCGTTGCGCCACAGCGTCGGCGAGCTGCGCGAACTGCAACTGGGCATCGACGGCTACCGCGAGCAGCGCCGCCTGGCCCTGCTGGACGCGCGCCTGCAGGAACTGGACACGCAGGACCGCGGCCTGGCCGGCGAGGAAGGGCAGCGCCGCGAAGCGCTGGACAACCACGAACAGACCCTGGCCGAGCTGGAGACGCAGCAGCGCGCGCAGGGCGGCGAGCAGGTCGAGGCGCTGGAGCGCGAACGCGGCCGCGTCGAACGCGAGCGCGACGAGCGCATGCGCCGCCGCAGCCAGGTCGAACAGGCCTGCCGCCAGCTCGGCATGGGCCTGGCCAGCAGCGCCAGCGGTTTCGCCGAGCAGGTGGCGCAGGCGCGCGCGTTGCGCGACGGCGTCGCCGGCGAGGCCAGCAGCCTGGACGAGGCGATCGCCGAGCGCATGGCCGAGCGCCGCGAGGACGAACGCCGTTTCGCGGTCATCCGCACCGAGATCGAGGCGCTGCTGAAGGCGCCTTCCAGCATTCCCGCGCCGATGCAGGCGCTGCGTGCGCGGCTGTGCGCCGAGACCGGCCTGTCCGAAGCCGCCCTGCCGTTCGTCGGCGAGCTGGTGCAGGTGGAGGCCGACCAGGCTGCCTGGCGCGGCGCGATCGAGCGCGTGCTGCACGGCTTCGCGCAGTCGCTGCTGGTCGACGAACGCCACTACGCCAGCGTCGCCGACTGGGTCAACAAGACCCAGCTCGGCACCCGCCTGGTGTACTTCCGCGTGCGCCACAACGCGCCGCTGCAGCAGCGCGAGCCCGATGCGAAGTCGCTGCTGCGCAAGCTGGAACTGCGCGACCATGCCTATGCGCCGTGGCTGCGCCAGGAACTGGCGCGGCGTTTCGACTACACCTGCGTCGATACCGTGGCGCAATTGCGCGATGCAGAGCGCGCGATCACCCGCGAGGGCCAGGTCAAGCATCCGGGCGATCGCTACGAGAAGGACGACCGCCACGCGGTCGGCGACCGCAAGCGCTGGCTGCTCGGCTACGACAACCGCGACAAGCTCAAGGTCTTCGAGCGCGAGGGGCAGACCCTGGCGCAGCGCATCGCCGCCTGCGACGCCGACGTCGCCGCCCTGCGCAAGCAGCGCGAACAGGACCAGGGCCGGCAACTGGCCGCGCACACCCTGGCCGAGCGCGAGTGGGACGAGATCGACGTGGCGCCCAAGCTGCAGCGCCTGAGCGACATCGCCGAGCAACTGCTGCAACTGCGCGAGGGCGACACCGCGCTGCGCGCGCTGGGCGAGCAGATCGCCACCGTCCGCGCGCGCCGCGACCAAGCGCGTCGTACCTACGAGGACGTGCGCCTGGAGCGCGCGCAGGTGAGCCGCGAGCGCGCGCGCCTGGAAGCGCAGCGCGAGACCTGCGCCGCGCGCGTGGCCACCGCGGTGATCGGCCCGGCGCAGGTCGCAGGGCTGGACGCGCGCCTGGCCGCGCTGCCGCCGCTGAGCCTGGACAACCTGGAAGCGCATCTGCGCAGCGTCGAGCGCGGGCTCGGCGAACAGCTGGCGCAGAGCCAGGCGCAGGACGCGCGGCTGAGCCAGCAGGTGCTGGACTGCTTCCGCCGCTACTGCCAGCAGTGGCCGGAGGACAGCGGCGACTTCACCGTCAGCCTGGCCAGCGCCGACGATTTCCTGGCGCGCCTGCAGCGCCTGGAGAGCGACGGCCTGCCGCGCCACGAAGGGCGCTTCTTCGACTTGCTGCAGACCCAGAGCAAGAACAACCTGCTGGCCCTGCAGCGCTACACCGCCGAAGCGCACAAGGCGATCAAGCAGCGCATGGACGAGGTCAACGCCAGCCTGGAGCAGGTGCCGTTCAACCGCGGCACCCTGCTGACCATCGAAGTCAGTGACCGGCGCCTGCTCGAGGTGCAGGAGTTCCAGCAGCAGTTGCGCGCCGTGCTCGGCCATCAGCAGACCGAGGATCGTGCCCTGGCCGAGGCGCAATTCGCCATGCTGCGCGGGCTGGTGCAGCGGCTCGGTGCGCAGGAGCCGGAGCTGCGGCGCTGGCGCGAGCAGGTGCTGGACGTGCGCCAGCATGTGGAGTTCGTCGGCGTGGAACTGGATGCGGACAGCCGTGCGCAGGTGGAGATCTACCGCAGCGGCGCCGGCAAGTCCGGCGGCCAGCGGCAGAAGCTGGCCACCACCTGCCTGGCCGCGGCGCTGCGCTACCAGCTCGGCGGCGAGGACGGCGAACTGCCGCGCTACGCCGCGGTGGTGCTGGACGAGGCCTTCGACAAGGCCGACAACGAGTTCACCGCGCTGGCGATGAACATCTTCGAGAACTTCGGTTTCCAGATGGTGGTGGCCACGCCGCTGAAGTCGGTGATGACGCTGGAGCCGTTCATCGGCGGCGCCTGCTTCGTCGAGATCAGCGGCCGCCACAACTCCGGCGTGCTGCTGATCGAATACGACGAGCAGGCGCACCGGTTGAAGCTGCCCGAGCGCAGCCGCAACGAGGCGACGACGCCTGCGGTGGAATCCCGCGCGGCGATGGATCAGGCTGGCGCCGATCTGCCGCCGCCGGCCGCGGACGCAGCGGCCACCATCGCCGAGCCCGGCGCAGCGACTGTGGCAGACACCGTTGCCATGCCGGCGCGTGCCTCCGCCAAGGCGCACGATGGCCGCGGCAATGGCGCCAAGTCGACCCCGCGCAAGGCGTCGCCAGCGGCGCCGGGCAAACGCGCCGGCACGCGTGCCGCGCCGTCCTCGGCCAAGGCCACCTCGGCGAAGGCGCCACGCACGTCCACCGCGGCTGCGGCAGCTGCGTCCGCGGCAACGCGGCCAGCCGCGCGGTCGGCGTCGGCGAAGCCGGTGAAAGCAGGCACAGGCAGCAAACCTGCGAAGCCGGCCAAGGCGGCAGCAGTCAAGACGCCGCCTGCGAGCGGCAAGCGCCGCGGCCACTGAGCGGCACTTGCGGTCGCGCGTGCCGATCGGCCGCGCGCTGCACCATCGTTGGGAGGGATGGCACGCGGCAACCACACGGTGCCGCGCACTACGCTCAGTGCAGCAGATCCCAGCCCATCTTGCCGATCAGCACCACCACCAGCACCAGGAACAACTGCCGGATCAACGGCGTGCCGCCGCGCAGCGCCAGCCGCGTGCCGGTCACCGCGCCGGCCACGTTGGCCACGGCCATCGGCACCGCCGCGGCCAGCAGGATCTTGCCGCTGGGCACGAAGAAGCACAGCGCGGCCAGGTTGGTGGCCAGGTTCACAACCTTCGACGCGGCCGAGGCGCGCAGGAAATCCAGACCGAAGAAGCGGATGAACAGGAAGATCAGGAAGCTGCCGGTGCCCGGCCCGAAGAAGCCGTCGTAGAACCCGATCGCCGCGCCGATCGCCAGCGCGATCGCCAATTCGCGGCGGCCGATGTGGCGCGGGCGGTGCAACGCGCCGAAGTCCTTCTTGATCAGCGTATAGCCCAGCATCGCGATCAGCAGCACCAGGATCAGCGGGCGCACCGCCTGTTTCGGCAGCAGGCTCACCGCCGTGGCGCCGAGGAAGGCGAACACGAACGCGGCGGCGGTCGCATAGAGCACCGGCCGCCACGGCAGGCGCACGTGGCGCGCATAGCGCCAGGCGGCGGTGCCGGTGCCGGCCATGGAACTGAACTTGTTGGTGCCCAGGATCACGGCGGGCGCCTGTTGCGGCAAGGTCGCGAACAGTCCGGGCAACTGGATCAGGCCGCCGCCGCCCACCGCCGCGTCCACCAGCCCGGCGACGAAGGCGATGCACAGCAGCCAGGGCAGTTCGGTGGGGATCGACTCGAGCACGCCGGCGCTCCGCGCAAGGGGCCGCAAGCATAGCCGCCACCGGCCGCGACGCGTGCGCGGCGTGCGCCGTGTCGCCGCAGCCGGCACAATCGGCACATGTCTCCGTCCGCCCCGCGCCTTGCCGATCCCTGCCCCTGCGGCCGTCCGCGCGACTACGCGCAGTGCTGCGGGCCGTACCACGCCGGCACCCCTGCGCCGGATGCCGAATCCTTGATGCGCTCGCGCTACAGCGCCTACGTGCGCCAGGACGCCGATTACCTGCGCGCGAGCTGGCATCCGTCGACCTGTCCGCCGCAGGTGGAGATCGATCCACGCACGGCGTGGCTCGGCCTCACCGTGCAGCGGGTGCTGCAGACCGGCGCCGACAGCGCCGAGGTCGCCTTCCTGGCGCGCTATCGCATCGGCGGCGGCAGCGCCGTGCGCATGACCGAGCACAGCCGCTTCGTGCGCGAGGACGGGCGCTGGTACTACCTCGACGCGCTGGACTGAGCGTCGCGCGTCGCGCCGGCGGGGCGCACGCCCGCACACCGCCGTTCGTTGGCGGGGCAAGCGTTGGCCCTCTGGCGCTCCGACGGAATGCCGCAGCGGCCGGAACGCCATGCGTGTCGCGGCCGCGACATCGTGCCGCGCGATCCGCCAACCAGGCCACGCTCGGAACGCGCTGCCGGTCGCGTGCCTGCCGCCCGCGTCGCGTGAGCGGAGCGCACACGCGGCGGTTGTTTATGATGTCGGCCCTGCCGTCGGCGAGGATGTTGCGATGATGCGTTTGGCCTGGATCCTGCTGCTGGCGGCCCCGTGCGCGCTCGCGCAGACCCCACCCGCGGCGGCGCCGTCCACGCCCGATCCGGCCTTCGCCAGCTGCGTGGCCGGCCTGCGCACGGCTGCGGCGAAGGCGGGCGTCGCCGAGGCGTCCTTCGACCGCTTCACCGCCGGTCTGCAGCCGGACCCGAGCGTGCTGCCGCTGCTCGACGCCCAGCCCGAGTTCACCACGCCGATCTGGGACTACCTGGCCGGCCTGGTCGACAGCCAGCGCATCGACGATGGTCGCGCCATGCTCGCCGCGCATCGCGACCTGCTCGCGCAGGTGGCGCAGCAGTACGGTGTCGACCCGGAGACGGTGGTCGCGGTGTGGGGCGTGGAGAGCGACTACGGCCGCATCTCCGGCAAGCGCCCGCTGCTGGTGTCGCTGCTGACCCTGTCCTGCGAAGGCCGCCGCCAGCCGTTCTTCCGCAGCGAGCTGTTCGCGCTGCTGAAGCTGCTGCAGGCCGGCGACCTGCGCCCCGAGGGCCTGACCGGGTCCTGGGCCGGCGCCTTCGGCCATACCCAGTTCATGCCCAGCACCTACGCCCGCGTCGCCGTGGACGGTGATGGCGACGGCCGCCGCGACCTGGTCGCCAGCATTCCCGATGCGCTGGCCTCCACCGCCAACTATCTCAAGCTCGCCGGCTGGCAGAGCGGCCAGCCGTGGGGGCTGGAGGTGAAGCTGCCGGCGGGCTTCGACCCGGCGCTGGCCGGGCGCACCCAGCGCCGGCCGCTGTCGGACTGGCGCGCGCGTGGCCTCACCGCCGCCGACGGCGGCGCGCTGCCGGCGTTGGCCGCGCAGACGCCGGCAGCGGTGCTGATCCCGGCCGGCGTGCATGGCCCGGCGTTCCTGGTGTTCCGCAACTACGACGCGATCTACGCCTACAACGCCGCCGAAAGCTATGCGCTGGCGATCGCGCTGCTGTCCGACCGGCTGCGCGGCAAGCCCGGGCTGGTCGCGGCCTGGCCGACCGACGATCCGGGCCTGGGCCGCCCCGAACGGCGCGAACTGCAGACCCTGCTGCTGGCGCGCGGCCACGCCATCGGCCAGGCCGACGGCGCCATCGGCACCGCCACCCGCCGCGCGATCCAGGCCGAGCAGCAACGCCTGGGCCTGCAGCCGGCGGACGGTCGCGCCGGGCAACGCATCCTCGATGCGCTGCGCCGCGAGGCCGGCGGCGCGCCTGCGGCACCCGCGCCGACACCGGCCACGCCGCCGCAATCGCCTGCACCGGCATCGTCGCCAGCACCTACACCTACACCTACAAAGACGCAGTTCGGCGGCACCCCGCCCACCGCATTCCGGCTGCCGGCCGCTTACCCAGCCTTCGCCCACTCCCCCGCGCCACGGAGCATCCACCCCATGTCCGACGTCCCCGGCCTGAGCACAGGCGATTTCCACGGCTATCCCTCGCTGCTGGTGGAGACCCCGCAGTCCACCGCCGCGATCAGCCTGTTCGGCGGCCAGGTGCTGTCGTTCGTGCCCAAGGGCGGCACCGACGCGCTGTGGCTGTCGCCGAGCGCGCAGCCCACGCCGACCCCGATCCGCGGCGGCACCCCGGTGTGCTGGCCGTACTTCGGCCGCCAGGGCCAGAGCGACGCCGTGCCCGCGCACGGCTTCGTGCGCACCGTACCCTGGCAACTGAAGGACGCGCGGCGCGAGGCCGACGGCACGCTGGTGCTGACCCTGGCGCCGCCCGACTTCGACGACCTGCCGCTGCGCCTGCGCATGCAGTTGCGCATTGGCGCCACCCTGGAGCAGCGCCTGGTCACCGACAACGTCGGCACCGCGCCCGCCCGCTTCACCCAGGCCCTGCACAACTACTTCCGTGTCGCCGACGCCACCCAGGTGCGGGTGCAGGGCCTGGACGGCCTGGACTACCTGGACAAGTTCGAGAACTACGCCACACCGCATCGCCAGCACGGCGACTGGAGCCTGCAGGATCCGCGCGACCCCGGCCGCAGCGACCGCATCTACACCGGCGCCGGCGGCCGCTACACCCTGCTGGACCCGGGCCTGCAGCGCCGCATCGAGATCGTCACCACCGGCAGCCGCACGCTGGTGGCCTGGAACCCGGGCGAGGCCGGCGCACAGAAGATGGCCGACGTCGGACCGCACTGGCGCCAGTTCGTGTGCCTGGAAGCGGCCAACGCCGGACCCGAGGTGATCGAACTGGCCCCGGGCGCCCAGCACGTGCTGCAGCAGACGATCTCTGTCGCGGCGTTGTGACCCCGGCCGAGTGACCGCGGCCGGACGGCGGCACCACCTGCTGCGGCCCGCCAGTCGGCATTGGTGACGGTCCGGCGTTAACTGCTGCGCCGCCGCGCCTTGGTGGCATGAGTGGCGCCGCTGCCTCCGCCGGACCCTCACCCCCGACCCCTCTCCCGACGGGAGAGGGGAGTCGCTCGGTGTAGAGGACGTCGGTTCCGGCACAATCCGCCAAGCCTCGACCCTGTTGTGGGAGGGACTTCAGTCCCGACGCCTCGGTCCTTCAGGTCGCGGTTGAGACCGCTCCTGCGACAAGCAGCCTGGCTGCGCCGCTGGTGCAGGAAGGGGGCTTGGGCTTCGAGTCGCAATCAGCCAGCCCGGAAACTTCTGTGGGAGGGACTTCAGTCCCGACGCCTCGGTCCCTCAGGTCGCGGTTGAAACCGCCCCTACGACAAGCGGCCTGGCTGCGCCGCTGGTGCAGGAAGGGGGCTTGGGCTTCGAGTCGCAATCAGCCAGCCTGGAAACTGCTGCGGGAGGGACTTCAGTTCCGACGCCATGACCCCACCGGTCGCGGTGCAAGCGCTCCCGCGACGGCCAGCCGAGCCACCACGGTGTCGCAGGCACGCCGCTCGTTCCAATCGGCCACCTCCCACACCCACGGGTGCGCCGATGGCCAGGTACGCCGATTACACTGCCGCGTCCGCCAGGAGGCCTGCCGTGCACGCTCCGACTCCCGCTGTCCGCTCACGCCGCGCCGCGGTCGCCTTCATCTTCGTCACCCTGCTGATCGACGTGCTGTCCTTCGGCGTCATCATTCCGGTGCTGCCCACGCTGGTGCGCGGCTTCACCGGCGGGGACTTCGCTGCCGCGGCCCGCTGGGTCGGCTGGTTCGGCTTCCTGTTCGCCGCCCTGCAATTCGTCAGCTCGCCGCTGCAGGGCGCATTGTCCGACCGCTACGGCCGGCGCCCGGTGATCCTGGCCTCGTGCCTGGGGCTGGGCGTGGACTTCATGGTGATGGCGCTGGCGCAGAGCCTGCCGGTGCTGCTGCTGGCACGCATGGTCTCCGGCGTGTTCTCGGCCAGCTTCACCTCGGCCAACGCCTACATCGCCGACATCACCCCGGCCGACAAGCGCGCCCAGGCCTACGGCATCATCGGCGCCGCGTTCGGCGTCGGTTTCGTGGTCGGTCCGCTGCTGGGCGGCTGGCTCGGCAGCCTGCACCTGCGCGCGCCGTTCTGGTTCGCCGCCGGGCTGGCTCTGCTCAACTTCCTCTACGGCCTGTGGGTGCTGCCCGAATCGCTGGCGCCGGAACGGCGCACCGCGCGCGTGGACTGGGCGCATGCCAATCCGTTCGGCGCGCTGCGCCTGCTGCAGCGCTATCCGCAGGTGTTCGCGCTGGCCGCGGTGATCTTCCTGGCCAACCTGGCGCACTACGTCTACCCGAGCATCTTCGTCCTGTTCGCCGACTACCGTTTCGGTTGGGGACCGAAACAGGTCAGCTGGGTGCTGGCCCTGGTCGGCGTGTGCAGCATCGTGGTCAACGCCGTGCTGGTGGCGCGGGTGGTGCGCCGCTTCGGCGAGCGCGGCGCGCTGTTGTTCGGCCTGGGCTGCGGCGTGATCGGCTTCGCCATCTACAGCGTGGCCGGCAGCGGCGCGCTGTTCCTGCTCGGTGTGCCGATCAGCGCGCTATGGGCGGTGGCCGGGCCGGCGGCGCAGGCGATCGTCACCCGCCACGTCGGCGCCGACGCGCAGGGCCGCATCCAGGGCGCACTGATGAGCCTGGTCAGCCTGGCCGGGGTGATCGGGCCGCTCTTGTACGCATGGGTGTTCGCCGCCTTCATCGGCCCGCATGCCTTGCTGCACTTCCCCGGCGTGCCGTGGCTGCTGGCGGCGCTGTTGCTGGGCGGCGGCTGGATCGTGGCTTGGCGCCGCGCGCGGGTGCCGGAGGCCGCGGCGGCCGGCGGCTGAGGCGCAGGTCCGGCGGCGCGTCCGGCATGAACGGCTCAGTTTGCGGGATGGACGCCGTCGCCTCCCGCACGGCCTCGCCTGGCACCGCGCGGTCGCGATTGTTACGCTGTGTCCTCTCTTTCGTCGCGGCCGGCCGGCTGCTGTACCAGTCGCCTGCATGATGTCTCCTCCCGACGGAACCGCCCTGCCGCTGACCGCTGCGCGCTTGCTGCGCGAGGCCACTGCGCAGCAGCACCAGGCGGTGGAAGACCTGCCGGCGATGCGCGCGCTGATGGACCCGGCGCTGTCGCTGGCCGACTACGTGCAGGTGCTGCGTCGCCATCACGCGGTGCTGGCCGGCTGGGAACAGCGCGAAGCGGCCTGGCTGCGCGACTGCGGCGACGCGCACTGGCGGTACCAGCCGCGCACCCCGCTGCTGGCGCAGGATCTGCACGCGCTGCGGGCAGCGCCGCCAGCGCCGCAACCGCTGCCGCCGGCCGCCGAGGCCGGGACCCGTTGGGGCATGCTCTACGTGGTCGAGGGCTCGCGCCTGGGCGGGCGGGTGATCGCCCGGCACCTGCGCCAGACCCTGGCCGGCGCCGCGCCGGCGTTGTCCTATTTCGAACTCGGCCATGCCGACCCGGCCGCCTGGCGACACTTCCAGCAGCGCCTGGAGCGGGCCTTGCCGACCGCGCCGCTGCAGCAGGCCGCGGTCGACGGCGCCCGCGCCATGTTCGCGCACTTCCACACCCACTTCGCCCTGGAGATCGCCGCATGAGCGACATCGTCGTGCCCCTGGACATGGACGCATGCGCACGCGAGCCGATCCATATCCCTGGCTCGGTGCAGCCGCACGGCGTGCTGCTGGTGATCGAGCCGCAGGACGGGCGCGTCGTCCAGGCCAGCGCCAGTGCCGCCGACCTGTTCGGCCGGCCGCTGGACGAATTGCTCGGACAGCGCTACGACGCCCTGCTCGTGCTGGAGGATCCGCGCACGCGGCTGCTGCCAGACGCGGCCGAGCGCAGCGACCTGGCCTATGTCGAAGTGGGGTTCAAGGACGCGGCCGCCACGCAGCGCTGGGTCGGCGCCTGGCATCTGTATCCGGAGCAGTGGCTGCTGGAACTGGAGCCACGCGACGCGCCGCTGGCCGACGCCACCCTGCGCGAAGCGCTGCCGGTGCTGCGCCGGCTGGAGGCCGACCACAGCATCGAGGAGGCCTGCCAGCGCGCCGCCAAGAGCCTGCGCAGCCTGATCGGCTACGACCGGGTGATGATCTACCGCTTCGACGACGACTGGAACGGCGACGTGGTCGCCGAGGCGCGCGCGGCGGAACTGGAGCCGTATCTCGGCCTGCACTATCCGGCCAGCGACATTCCGGCGCAGGCCCGCGCGCTGTACCTGCGCAACCGCGTGCGCCAGATCGCCAACGTCGGCTACGTGCCGTCGCCGATCCAGCCCACCCTGCATCCGCGCCTGCGCGCGCCGGTGGACCTGAGCGACGTCAGCCTGCGCAGCGTCTCGCCGGTGCACCTGGAGTACCTGGCCAACATGGGCGTCACCGCCACCCTGGTGGCCTCGATCGTGGTCAACGACGCGCTGTGGGGGCTGATCGCCTGCCATCACTACCGCCCGTATTTCTGCAACCACGAGATGCGCGACGTCGCCGATGCATTGAGCCGTGCATTGGCCGGGCGCATCGGCGCGATCACCGCGGTGGCGCGCGCGCGCACCGAGTCGGTGCTGCTGACCGTGCGCGAGAAGCTGATCACCAACTTCAACGACGCCGAGATGCTGACCGCGTCCATGCTCGACGAGATGGCCTCGGACCTGCTCGACGTGGTCGATGCCGACGGCGTGGCGGTGTTCCATGGCGACCACGTCACCCGCCACGGCATGCTGCCGGCCACCGAGGACCTGGCGCGGATCCGCGAGCAGATCGAGTCCACCCATCACGAAGCGCTGCGCCACGACGCGGTCGGCGCCCTGCACTCGGACCAGATCGGCGAGACCTTCCCGGCGCTGGCCGATCTGGCGCCGCTGGCGGCCGGCTTCATCTTCGTGCCGCTGATGCCGCAGGCGCGCAGCGCGCTGCTGTGGACCCGTCGCGAACAGGTGCGCACGGTCAACTGGGCGGGCAATCCGCAGTTGGCCAAGCTGCAGGACATCGCCGGCTCGCGGCTGTCGCCGCGCAAGAGCTTCGACCTGTGGCAGGAGACCGTGCGTGGCCGCGCACGGCCCTGGTCGCCGATCAGCCTGGAATCGGCGCGCAGTCTGCGGGTGCTGATCGAGCTGATGGAACGCAAGCGCTTCCAGCAGGATTTCGCCCTGTTGGAGGCCTCGCTGTCGCGGCTGCGCGAACCGGTGGCGATCGTCGAGCGCGGCGAGGGTGCGCGGCGCAGCCGCCTGGCCTTCGTCAACGAGGCCTTCGCCGCCCTGTACGAGCGCGAGGTCGCAGAATTGATCGGCTGCGACCTGGAGCGCCTGTACGCCAGCGAGGCGGTGCTGGCGGAGACCCAGCGCATCGACACGCTGCTGCGGCAGGGCCGAGCCGCCTACGTCACCCTGCCGCTGCGCGTGGACGGCAGCACGGCCGTGCACCGCCAGTTCGATTTCGAACCGCTGCCCGATCACTCCGGCGTGCCCAGCCACTGGCTGCTGCAGTTGCGCGACCCACGCTGAGTCCGGTGCGGCGGCGCGGCCTCAGCGGCTGCGCCGCCACAGCGCCAGCGTCGCCGCACCGGCCAGCAGGCCCCACAGCGCCGCGCCGATACCGAACAGCGACAGTCCCGACGCGGTGACCAGGAACGCGATCAGCGCCGGCTCGCGCTCGCGTTCCTCGCGCAGCGCCGAGGCCAGGCTGTTGCCGATGGTGCCGAACAGCGCGATGCCGGCGATCGCCATCACCAATTCCCTGGGAAAGGCCGCGAACAGCGCGGCCACCGTGGCGCCGAACACGCCGATCAGCAGATAGAAGACCCCGGCGAACACCGCGGCCATGTAGCGCCGCTGCGGATCCTCCTGCGCCTCGCGGCCCATGCAGATCGCCGCGGTGATCGCCGCCAGGTTCAGTCCGTAGGCGCCGAACGGCGCCAGCAGCGTATTGACCACGCCGATCCAGCCGATGGTCGGCGAGATCGGCACCGCATAGCCGGACGCGCGGATCGCTGCCACTCCGGGCAGGTTCTGCGAGGTCATCGTCACCACGAACAGCGGCAGCGCGATCCCGAACAGCGCCTGCCACGACAGCGTCGGCCACACCAGCACCGGCTGCGCCAGGCGCAACCGCGCCGCCTCCAGGTGCAGCGTGCCGCTGCCCGCGGCCACGGCGATGCCGACCAGCAGGGTGGCGATCACCGCATAGCGCGGGAAGGTGCGGCGCCCGAGCAGATAGGTGGCGAACATCGCCAGCGCCATGGCCAGCTGGTGCTGCATCGCCACGAACACGTCCAGGCCGAAGCGCAGCAACACGCCGGCCAGCATCGCCGAGGCCAGCGACAGCGGAATGCGCCGCAGCAGGCGTTCGAACAGGCCGGAGAAGCCGGCCAGCGTGGACAACACCGCCACCACCACGAAGGCGCCGATGGCATCGGACAGCGGCAGTCCGCCACCGCTGCCGATCAGCAAGGCTGCACCGGGCGTGGACCAGGCGGTGACCACCGGCATCCGGTAGCGCAGCGACAGCCCGATGCAGGTCAGGCCCATGCCCAGCCCCAGCGCCCACATCCAGGACGCGATCTGTGCCTGCGAGGCGCCGACGCTGCGCGCGGCCTCGAACACGATCGCCGCCGAACTGGTGAAGCCGACCAGCACGGTGACGAAGCCGGCGATCAGCGCGGGCAGCGAAGCGTCGCGCCAGAGCGCGCGGGCAGCAGCGGTCATGCGGAGTTCCATGGTGGAGCGCAACCTGCATTCTCGGGCAAACGCCGGCGATCAGCTGTGCCGCGCCCTTACCAATAGAGAGGAGAGCGCGGCAGCACGCAGCGCTGCAAGGGCGCGCAAAAAAACGGTTGACCTTTTTTTCGGGGCCATTAAACTGCGCGGCCCGCTAC